>JBGPOZ010000413.1:0-2053 GCA_041488295.1 Allostellaceae bacterium | reverse complement strand
GAGCCGCATGGGACAATTCGGAATGGGCCAGCCGGTGCGCCGCCTCGAAGATCGCCGGCTCGTCACCGGCCACGGCCGCTACACCGACGACATCACCTTGCCGCGCCAGGCGCACGCCTTCATCCTGCGCTCGCCGCACGCTCATGCGAAATTGGGCGGCATCGACACGAAGGCGGCGGCGGCGATGCCGGGAGTCCTCGCGGTCTATACCGGCGCCGACCTCGCGCAGGGCGGCATCGGCACGATCCCGCTCCTGGCGCCGCTGCCCAATCGCGACGGCACGCCGTGCAAGGCTCCGCCCTACCCGGTCCTCGTCACCGACCGCGTCCGCCATGTCGGCGATTCGGTGGCGGTCGTCATCGCCGAGACGCTCGCCGAGGCGCGCGACGCCGCCGAGGAGATCGCGATCGATTACGAGACCTTGCCCTCCGTCACCGACACCGCCGCGGCGCTGGGGCGCGGCCGCCCGCTGGTCTGGGACGAGGCGCCCGGCAACCTCCATCTCGATTGGGAGATCGGCGACAAGAAGGCGACCGATGCCGCCTTCGCGCGCGCGCGCCATGTCGTGAAGCTCCGCCTCGGCAACAACCGGCTCGTTGCCAATTCGATGGAGCCGCGCGGCGCCATCGCCGAGTGGAGCCCGGGCGAGCAGCGCTTCACGCTTTACGCCTCGACGCAGGGCGCGCATTTCGTGCGGCAGACCGCGGCGGGCGTCCTCGGCATCGCGGAAAACCGCATCCGCGTCGTCACGCCCGATGTCGGCGGCGGCTTCGGCATGAAGCTTTTCCTCTATCGCGAATATGTCCTCGTCCTCTATGCCGCGCGCCGGCTCGGCCGGCCCGTCAAATGGACCGGCGAGCGCTCCGACGCATTCCTCAGCGACACGCAAGGTCGCGACAATGTGACCGATGCCGAGCTCGCGCTCGACGAGAACGGCCGCTTCCTTGCGATCCGCTGCGAGACGGTGGCGGCGATGGGGGCCTATCTCTCGAATTTCAGCACCTTCATCCCGACCCTCGCCGGGACGCAGATGCTGACGGGCCTCTACGACATTCCGGCGGCGCATGTCGGCGTTAGATGCGTCTTCACCCACACCGTGCCGGTCGACGCCTACCGCGGCGCCGGACGGCCCGAGGCGGCGTTCGTCATCGAGCGCATGGTCGAGGCGGCGGCGCGGCTACTCAAGATCCCGTCGACCGAGCTCAGGCGGCGCAACTTCGTCAAACGCGAGCAGATGCCGTACCACACCTCGCTCGGCCTCACCTATGACAGCGGCCACTTCGTCAAGAACATGGAGGACGCGCTGCGCATCGCCGATCAGGCGGGCTTTGGCGCGCGGAAGGCGGCGGCGCGCGCCAAGGGCAAGCTGCGCGGCATCGGCATCTCGACTTACGTCGAGCAATGCGGCACCGGCGGCGACGAGCTGGCGGAGCTGCGCTTCGATCCCTCGGGCTTCGTGACCCTGCTCATCGGCACGCAATCCTCTGGCCAAGGGCACCACACCGCTTACGCCCAGCTCGTTGCCGAGGGGCTCGGCATTCCCTTGGAGCAGATCCGCTTCCACCAGGGCGACACCGACCAGATCGCCTTCGGCCGCGGCACCGGCGGCTCGCGCTCGCTCCCCGTGGGCGGCCACGCCGTGACGGGCGCCATCGCCAAGGTCGTCGCCAAGGCAAAGAAGATCGCGGCGCACAAGCTCGAAGCCGCCGAGGCCGACATCGAGTTCGCCGACGGCACCTTCCGCATCGCCGGCACCGATCGCAGTGTCGCCTTCAAGACGATCGTTCAGAATTCGTTCGATCCGGCGAATTTGCCGCCCGGCATGGAGACGGGATTGGACCAGCAATCGCGCTACATGCACAAGGCGGCAACCTTCCCCAATGGCTGCCATGCCTGCGAAATCGAGATCGATGCCGAGACCGGCGTCGCGCGCATCCTGCGCTTCGTCGTCGTCGACGATTTCGGCACCGTCGTCAACCCGATGCTGCTCGCGGGGCAGGTCCAGGGCGGGATCGGCCAGGGCGTGGGCCAGGCGCTCCTCGAGGGCTGCGTC
>JBGPOZ010000412.1:0-2054 GCA_041488295.1 Allostellaceae bacterium | reverse complement strand
GGAAAGCCGTAGCCTTCGGGATCCTTCCACGGGCCGACCACGAGATAGATCAGCAGCTGTTGCGCGACGTAGGTCAGCATCAGGCTGGTCAGGATCTCGTTGGCGTTGAAGCGCGTGCGCAGCAATGCCGGAATGGCGGCCCAGGCCATGCCGCCGAGCATGCCGAAGACGATCATCCCCGGGAGCAGAAGCGGGCTGTCGCTGTCGGGAAACCAGAGAGCGAGGCCGCCGCCGGCGATGGCCCCCAGCGTGTACTGCCCCTCCGCGCCGATGTTCCAGACATTGGCGCGGAAGCCGAGCGAAAGGCCGACACCGATCAGGACCAAAGGTGCCGCCTTGACGAGAAGCTCGGGGCGCGCCGTCGCGCTGACGAGAGGGGCGATGAAATAAGTGTAGAGCGAGCGGCCGGGGTCCTTGCCGAGGACGGCGAAGATCACCGCCGTCGCGGCGAGGGTCAGAGTGAGAGCGAGGACGGGCGAGCCGTAGGCCCACCACGGCGAATATTCGCCGCGCGGCTCAAGCCGAATGAGCACGATCCGCCTCCTTGGGCGGGCGCCCTATGCCGCCCATCAGCAGGCCGATCTCCTCCGGAGTGACCTCGTCGGTCGGCCGCGCATCGGAGAGCGATCCTTGCGAGATGACGGCGATGCGATCGCACAGCGAGAAGATCTCGTCGAGATCCTGCGAGATGATCAAGACCGCCGTGCCCGCCTCGGCGAGGTCGATCAGCGCCTGATCGATCGCAGCTCCAGCGCCGGCGTCGACGCCCCAGGTCGGCTGGCAGACGACGAGCACGCCGGGCGCCTGGAGGATTTCCCGGCCGACGATGAATTTCTGCAGATTGCCGCCCGAGAGGCTGCTTGCCTTGGCATCGGGCCCCCTCGTCCGGACGTCGAAGCCGTGGATCACCTTGCCGGCGAATTGACGCGCGCCGGCCTCGTCGATGAAGCCGTGCCGGACCAGCTTCAGCCGGCGATGCGCGCTGAGGAACGCGTTCTCGGCGAGCGTCATGTCGGCGACGGCGCCGTGACCGTTGCGCTCCTCGGGAACGAAGGCGGCGCCGCGAAGGCGGCGTGCTGCGGGACCCAGCTGACCGACCGGCACGCCGTCGATCATGATGGCGTCAGGAGGCTCGCTCGGCGTCTCGCCGGTCAGTGCCGACATCAGCTCGGCCTGGCCGTTGCCGGCGACGCCGCCGATGCCGAGGATCTCGCCGCCGGCGACGGTGAAGGAGATGTTCTTGAGATCCGTACCGAACCGCTCGTCGGAGCGCAGCTGCAATCCCCGGACGGCGAGCCGCGGCGCGCCTGCCTCGCCGCGCGGCTTGCGGCGCTTTGGCGTCGCAAGCTCGCCGCCGATCATGAGCTGGGCGAGGTGCCGGGCGGTTTCGCGGCGTGGATCGCATTCGGCGACGACGCGGCCGAGCCGCATGATCGTCGCGCGCTCGCAAAGCACCGCGATCTCTTCGAGCTTGTGGCTGATGTAGAGGATGGCACGGCCTTCACCCGCGAGGCGGCGCAAGGTGACGAAAAGCTGCTCGACCTCCTGCGGCGTCAGCACCGATGTCGGCTCGTCCATGATGAGAAGCTGCGGATTCTGCAGGAGGCAGCGCACGATCTCGATGCGCTGCCGCTCGCCGACCGAGAGATCGTGCACGGCGCGGTCGGGATCGACCGCCAATCCGTAGCTTGCCGAAATCGCGGCGATCCGGCGCTTCAGATCGCGCCGCTGCGCCGGATCGTTGATGCCGAGCGCGATGTTCTCGGCGGCGGTCAACCCTTCGAAGAGCGAGAAATGCTGGAAGACGACGCCGATGCCGAGCTTGCGCGCGAAAGCCGGGTTCGCGATCTGCACAGGATTTCCCTGCCAGAATATCTCGCCCGCATCCGGCCGCAAGATGCCGTAGACGATCTTGACGAGCGTGCTCTTGCCGGCGCCGTTCTCGCCAAGAAGGGCGTGAATCTCGCCGGGGCGCACCGAAAGCGCGACATCGTCATTGGCAAGGCAGCCGGGAAATCGCTTGACGATGCCTCTCAGGCGAAGTTGCGAGGCCT
>JBGPOZ010000411.1:0-2058 GCA_041488295.1 Allostellaceae bacterium | reverse complement strand
GGGCCGATCGGCCCGCCACGAAGCCAACCAGGAACAAAACATGGAAACTGTTACCCATGTATCCGGTCCGTAGTGTTACCAATGTCTCCGGTTGATCAGGTGAGGGGATGGGGGCAAGGTATCTCATTCCGAGCGCACGACCGGCGCAACCCTCACCCTGCCCTCTCCCGTAAACGGGAGAGGGTTCTCTTTCGTGAGATCGAGGACGAAGAGACTCAGCTCTTCTCCGCGTATTTCAGCATCGCCGCGGCGATGATCGGGCCGGCGCCGCCATCGGCTTGCACCAGGATGGCGCAGCCGCCATCGCCCGGTCCCGCTTTATCGAGATCGACCGAGAGCTCGAGGGGCGCGCCCGTCCAGGTGCCGATCTCGGTCATCGTCCGCACCACCTGATAATCGGTGAGGGTGCGCCCTTCATTTTCGCCGCGCGCTACCGGCGTCGTGTGCTCGCGGTCGAATTTGACGAGCCAGACGACCGCCTTCCCCGCCTGCGGCGCGCCGCCGATCTTGACGCTGACCGTTTCGGTGGCGTCGAGCGCCACGGCGATGGGCGGGCCGGCGGATTGCGCCTTCTTGGCCGCCGCGATCAGCGCCTCGACGCCGCCGCGGTCGGAGCCGACCTCGTGGCTCGCGCCGTTCACCACCATCTCGGGGGTATAGACGTAACGCTGGCTGAGGGTGCGCGCGTAATCCTTCTGGCGCGCCGTCATCTGCTTCGAAGCGTAGGGATCGTTCCAGCCGATATAGTTCCAGTAATCGACGTGATAGGCCAAGGGAATGACGTCGGAGCGCCCGGCAAGCTCGCCCAGATACTCGTCGGCCGGCGGGCAGGAGGAGCAGCCTTGCGAGGTGAAGAGCTCGACGACGACCGGTCCAGCCGCGGCAGCCGGACCCGCGACGGCGAGCGAAGAGACAAGGATTGCCGCGGCCATCCCCGATCTTCCTCTATGCGATCGTCGCCGGCGATGCCCTGGTTGCGCGTCCATCAACGGTCAAACCTGTTCTCTTTGAGGCCAGCCGGAATGGTACGCGCGGCGACAGGCGGACGCCAGTCACGGTTTTTCACGTGGTAGTGAACCCGCGCGCGCCTCCGAGTGGCGTTCTCTCCGGGTCCCTGCTGCGAAGCCGCCCGAGGCGTCAACCCCCAGGACACCAAGGACACCAAGTCTTTTCCGCGCGCAGCGCCGTGCAATTCGTCGTCGCCCGCGACCTCGATCTCGGCTGATGATGTTCGGCGCTTCGCGCGCACGCGATCCCTTGGTGTCTTCGTGTCTTGGTGGTTAAAAAACCCTTTCGGTTTCGCCGCGTCTCAGGCCGATGCCTTCATCATGTTGCGCAGCACGTATTGCAGGATGCCGCCGTGGCGGAAGTACTCGACCTCGTCGAGCGTGTCGATGCGGCAGAGCAGCTTGATCTCCTCGGATTTGCCGTCGGCGCGATGGATGCGGCAGAGGAGATCCATGCGCGGCTTGATGCCGGCGGCGGCGCCGATGATGTCGTATGTCTCGGTGCCGTCGAGCTTCAGGCTTTGCCGCGTCAGGCCATCCTTGAACTGGAGCGGCAACACGCCCATCCCGACGAGGTTCGAGCGGTGGATGCGCTCGAAGCTTTCGACGATGACCGCCTTGACGCCGAGAAGGCGGGTTCCCTTCGCCGCCCAATCGCGCGACGAGCCCGTGCCATATTCCTTGCCGGCGATGATGACGAGCGGCACGGCTTCCTTCTGATAGAGCATCGCCGCGTCGTAGATCGGCATCATCGTGCCGTCCGGCAGGTGCCTGGTCATGCCGCCCTCGACACCCGGAACCATCTCGTTCTTGATGCGGATATTGGCGAAGGTGCCGCGCATCATGACCTCGTGATTGCCGCGCCGCGCACCGTAGGAATTGAACTCGGCGGGGCGCACCTGATAGCCCATGAGATAGGCCCCGGCGGGACTGTCCTTCTTGATGCTGCCGGCGGGCGAGATGTGGTCGGTGGTCACGCTGTCGCCCAGCAGCGCCAGCGCGCGCGCGCCGTGGATCGACGTCAGCGGCGGTAGCTCCCGCGTCATGCCTT
>JBGPOZ010000410.1:0-2089 GCA_041488295.1 Allostellaceae bacterium | reverse complement strand
CCGGCCGATGCCGCTGGCGCCGGCCGAGAAGCGCTTCATCGAGACTGTCGTCGAGGAATCTGCGGCGGCGCCGGCGATGCCGGACGATGCGCGCTGGAACTATCCCGCCTGGCTCGATTCGGCGCTGAAGGCGATCTTCGGGGCGCAGCTCGGCCGCGAGATGGCGGCGCTCAATGGACCCGCGCCGCTCGATCTGCGCGTCAACACCTTGAAGGGCGAGCGCATCGACGCGAAGCTCGCGCTCGAGCGCGAGGGCATCGCCGCGGTCGAGACGCGTTACTCGCCGCTGGGCCTGCGCGTCTTCGAGCGCATTCCGCTGGCGACGCTCGATGTCTTCCGCAACGGCCTCATCGAGGTGCAGGATGAGGGCTCGCAACTGGCGGCCCTCCTAGCCGATGCGCGTCCCGGCATGCGTGTCGTCGATTTCTGCGCCGGCGCCGGCGGCAAGAGTCTGGCGCTCGCGGCGCAGATGCACAATCGCGGCCACCTCATCGCGTGCGATGTATCGGAACGGCGCATCGAGCGGGCGACGCAGCGCCTGCGCCGCGCCGGCATCAGCATCGTCCAGCGCAAGACGCTCTCGAGCGAGCGCGACAAATGGGTGAAGCGCCACGCCGGCGATTTTGACCGCGTCTTCGTCGACGCGCCGTGCACCGGCACCGGAACATGGCGGCGCAACCCCGATGCGAAATGGCGCCTCCAACCGAAGGACATCGACGAGCTGACGGTGCTCCAGGCAAGCATCCTGGACAGCGCCGCGCGCCTCGTGAAGCCAGGCGGCCGCCTCGTCTACGCCACCTGCTCGATCCTGCCGCAAGAGAACGAGGCGCAGATCGACCGCTTCCTCGCCGGGCACACGGATTTCGCGCTGCTGCCGATCGCGCCGATCTGGCGCGACATCGTCGGCGGCAAACTTCCGGCTTCCGGCGAGATGCTGCATCTGACGCCGGCGCGGCACGGCACCGACGGCTTCTTCGTCGCGGTGATGGAGCGGCGGAGCCTTCCGGCGCCGTTGGACGAGCTGTCAAAGCACCAAGAGGCCGCGGGGGCAGTATGATCCAGACGTCGTCAGAGGAAGCGGACGCGGCGGAAGTGACAAGGGGATGGGGGGATGTTTTGGGGATAGGAGGGATGAGATATCTCGCGCCTTCGGCGCTAAAGACCTCTCATCCCCCGATCTCCCAATCATCCCCTCATCTCCAATTCCTTCTGTCTGCGAACTCCGTACCTTTGTGGTGAATCTGTTCTCCTGACACTTCGGAGGGTGCTAGAAAAGCCCATGACCGAGCGCATCCTCATTCTCGATTTCGGCAGCCAGGTGACGCAGCTCATCGCGCGGCGGGTGCGCGAGAGCGGCGTCTATTGCGAGATCCTGCCCTACAACATCTCGGAAGGCCGCCTCGTCGAGTTCGCCCCCGCAGCGATCATTCTCTCCGGCGGCCCGGCCTCCGTCCATGAAGCCGCGGCGCCGTTGCCGCCGCCGAAGGTCTTCACGATGGGCGTGCCGGTGCTCGGCATCTGCTATGGCCAGCAGGCGATGTGCGCGCAATTGGGCGGCAAGGTCGCGCCCTCCGATCACCGCGAATTCGGTAGAGCCTTCATCGACATCACCGGCGAATGCGCGCTCTTCGACGGGCTCTGGCCCAAAGGGAGCCGCGAGCAGGTGTGGATGAGCCATGGCGACCGCGTCGAGGTGCTGCCGCCCGGCTTCCGCGTCGTCGCGACGAGCGAGGGCGCGCCCTTCGCCATCGTCGCCGATGATAGGAGGCGCTTCTACGGCACGATGTTCCATCCCGAGGTCATCCATACACCGCAGGGCTCGGCGCTCCTCAAGAACTTCACGCATCGCGTCGCGGGGTGCAGCGGCGATTGGACGATGGCGGCGTTCCGCGCCCAGGAAGTGGCGCGCGTGCGCAAGCAGGTGGGCAAGGGCCGCGTCGTCTGCGGCCTCTCGGGCGGCGTCGATTCGGCGGTGGCGGCGGTGCTCCTCCACGAGGCGATCGGCGACCAGCTCACCTGCATCTTCGTCGATACCGGCCTCCTGCGCGGCGCCGAGGCGGAGGAGGTGGTGGCGCTCTTCCGCGACCAT
>JBGPOZ010000409.1:0-2108 GCA_041488295.1 Allostellaceae bacterium | reverse complement strand
GAGGATGGTGCGCGCCGGCAGCACCACCCCTTCGCCTTCGCCGCGCGTCAGGCGCAGCGCCTTCGCCAGGCCGAATTCGTCGATCTCGACCTCGGCCGGGCTCAAACCCTCGGCGAAGCGGATGCCCTCCTCGAGCGCCTTCGCCACCTCCTCGTGGTTCAGCGTATAGCTCGGCGCATCGATGAGGCGGCGGCGATAGGCGATGGTGACGCCACCCCAGCTTTCGACGAGGCGGGCGAATTCGGGTTTGCGGCCCTCGCGCGCCGCCGCCATGCGCTCGGCGCGCAAGGCGTGGGCATGGGCGATGAACTCCTCGGCGGTCTCGCTCTCGGCCGGATGCCATGAGGCGCGCACCACCGCCTCGCCCCGCTCGGCAACGAGGATCTCGAAGCGGCTCAAGAACTTCTCGACCTGAAGCGGATAGTAGGCCAGCGCCTCGGTCGCGGTGTCGATCGCGGTCAAACCGCCGCCGATGACGACGACCGGCAGGCGCACCTGGAGGTTCGCGATGCTGTCGGCCTTGGCGGCGCCGGTCAATTGCAGCGCCATGAGGAAGTCCGAGGCCTGGCGGATGCCGGGGGCGAGGAAGTTCTTCATCGGCACGATGGTCGGCCGGCCGGCGCCGGCGCAGAGCGCGATGTGGTCGAAGCCCATCGCGAAGGCGCTCTCGACGGTCATGGTGCCGCCGAAGCGGATGCCGCCGAACATGGTGAATTGCCGCCGCCGCTCGAGGAGGAGGCGGATCAGTTTCAGGAAATTCTTGTCCCAGCGCACGGTGATGCCGTATTCGGCGACGCCGCCGAACCCGGCCATGACGCGCTCGCCCAGCCCCTCGTAAAGCTGGGTCACGTCGCGGATCGGCTGGAACGCGCGCCGGACGCCGAGCACGCTGATGCCCGAGATCTCTTCGGGCAGCGGCTCGATCTTCAGCCCGTCGATGCCGACGACGGTGTGGCCGTCATTCATCAGATGGTGCGCGAGGGTGAAGCCGGCGGGGCCGAGCCCGACGATCAGCACCTTGTAGCCGCTTTCGGGCCGCGGCAGCGGCCGCCGCAGATCGAGCGGGTTCCAGCGCGTCAGCAAGCTGTAGATCTCGAAGCCCCAGGGGAGCTCCAACACGTCTTTGAGGGTCCGCGTCTCGATTTGCGGGATGTCGACCGGTTCCTGCTTCTGATAGATGCAGGCCTTCATGCAATCATTGCAGATGCGGTGCCCGGTCGCCGCCGCCATCGGATTGTCGATGGCGGCGATGGCGAGCGCGCCGACCGAGTTGCCCCGCGCCTTGACGAGGTTCAGCTCGGAGACCTTTTCATCGAGCGGGCAGCCGGCGAGGGTGACGCCGAACTGGCTCTTCTGGAAGGCGCCGGTCTTCTTGTCCTTCAAGCCCTTCGAGCAGGAATCCTTGCCCTGGTTGTGGCACCAGATGCAGTAATTCGCCTGGTCGAGCGCGCCGTTGAGGTCAGTCCCGGCATCGGTGAGGGCGAAGCCTTCGCGGTGGCGGTGGTGCTCCTCGGGCAGGCGCAGCATCGCGACGCCATGGACAGTCTCGGCCTCGAGCGGGACGAGATGCACCATGTCGAGCTTCATCGGCACCTTGAAGAGGACGCCGCGGCGATGCGCCTTCTTGCCGGCCGGCGACAGAGTCGCCCAGGCGGCGTAGTGCGCGGCAAGCTCGAGGTCCTCGGCGTGCGCCGCTTCCGCCTCCAGCCAAGCGGCGACGTGCCTCGCGAAGGCGAGCTCGGTCAGCGCCTCGCCGAAGCGGGTTTCGAGCTGCGCGCGGAGCCCCGGCCCGTCGAGCGCCGCAGCCGCCTCCGCCGTCACGCCCTTGACGGCGCGGCGCTGCACGAAAAGACGCTTCACCGCATAGATCGGCGCCAGCTCGTGATGGCGCGCCTGGAGCGCGCGAATCTCCCCCTCGATGCCGAAGAGCGCGCCGATGAAATCCTCGAGATGCTGGGCGAGCTCGACGATGAGGTCGGATTCCGCCTTGGCTTCGAGCGCGCCGGGATCGCGCCGTGCCGTCAGCAGGCGGTTGTGGAGGGCGACGTCGCCCACGCGCAGATGCTCGACGAAGAGGCCGTCGATGCGCTCCAGCCCGTCGCGGCGGT
>JBGPOZ010000408.1:0-2196 GCA_041488295.1 Allostellaceae bacterium | reverse complement strand
TTGTGCACCATGATGAGGGCCGAGGCGCCGAGCTCGAGGGCGCGCTTCACGACCTCGCGCGGATAGACCGGCGTGTGATCGACCGTGCCGCGCTGCTGGCGCTCGTCGGCGATGAGCGCGTTCTTGCGGTCGAGGAAGAGGAGATGAAACTCCTCGACGGCGGCGAAGCCGATGCGCGCGGTGCAGTAGTCGATCACCGTCTGCCACGAGCCGAGCACCGGCCGCTCGCGCAGCGCGGCGCGGGCGAGACGCAGCCCCGTCTCGCGCACCGCCATAAGCTGGGCCAGCGCGGCGTCGCCGATCCCGGGTACGGCGAGCAACGCCGATTTCTCGGCGCTCATCACCTCCGCGATGCCGCCGAAACGGCGCAGCAGCTCCTTGGCGAGCGGCTTGGCGTCGCCGCGCGGGATCGCCGCGAAAAGCAGGAATTCGAGCAGCTCGTAATCGGGCAGCGCGGCGGCGCCCGCCTCGATCAGGCGCTCACGCAGCCTTTGGCGATGACCGAGATAATCCGGCTTCGCCGCGGCGGTGGCATCGGCCAAACCGTCGCCGCGCGGCTCCGCAGAAGGGGCAGAGGGCCGTGCCATCGGCGAATGAGGTCAGGCGGCGTAGGGCGGACGGTCGAGACCGGCGGGCGAGAGCGTGAAGATTTCGTAGCCCGTCGCCGTCACCGCGATCGTGTGCTCGAATTGCGCGGAGAGCGAGCGGTCCTTGGTGACCGCGGTCCAGCCGTCGCTGAGGATCTTCACCTCCCAGCGCCCGGCGTTGATCATCGGCTCGACGGTGAAGAACATGCCCTCGCGCAGCACCGGCCCGTCGGTCGGTGCGCCGAAATGCAGGACCGAGGGCGCGTCGTGGAAGATCCGCCCGACGCCGTGTCCGCAAAAGTCGCGCACCACCGAGAAGCGGTGGCTCTCGGCATAGCGCTGGATGGCGTGGCCGATAGCGCCGATGCGGATGCCGGGCCTCACCACCTCGATGCCCTTCATCATCGCCTCATAAGTCACGTCGACCAGCCGCCGTCCCTTTAGCGGGATCTTCTCGCCGGCATAGAACATGCGGCTCGAATCGCCGTGCCAGCCGTCGAGGAGCGGGGTCACGTCGATGTTGAGGATGTCGCCTTCCATGAGCCTGCGGTCGCCAGGAATACCGTGGCAGACGACGTGATTGATCGAGGTGCAGATCGAGCGCGGGAAGCCGCGATAATTGAGCGGTGCCGGAATGGCGCCATGATCGACGGTGAAACCATGGCACAAGCGATCGAGCTCGTCGGTGGTGACGCCCGGCTTGACGTAGGGCGCGATGAAATCGAGCGTCTCGGCGGCGAGGCGCCCGGCCCGACGCATGCCTTCGAAATCGGCGGGCCCGTGGATCTTGATGCGCGGGTCGTCGCGCTCGTCCCGCTCGATCGGCAAAGCCGTGGTCATCCTGTCCTGCATAGACGCTCCTCATGATGCCCGGCCGAGCCGCCGCGCATTCCGCGTTCCTTCTTAGTTAGTCGCGCGCCTCGGCCGATGCAACAATCACGATCGTCCGGGTGCGCTGCCGACCTTGGCCGGGATTGTCGTGCCGGGTCCTTTCGGTCTAATTAACCGTATGGCCCAGGAAACGTCACCGACCGAGACGACCGTCGATGCCTGCCTCGTCATCATCGGCAACGAGATCCTGTCGGGGCGGACGCAGGATTCCAATCTGGCCTATATCGCCAAAGGGTTGAACGCGGTCGGCGTCAGGCTGCGCGAGGTGCGCGTCATTCCGGATGTGGCCGAGACGATCATTGCGACAATCAATGAGGTGCGGACGAATTTCACCTATGTCTTCACGACCGGCGGCATCGGCCCGACGCATGACGACATCACGTCGGAGTGCGTTGCGCGGGCGTTCGGAGTGAAGCACGTCCTCGATCCCGAGGCAAAGCGCGTGCTCGCGCTGAACTACCAACCGGGCGAGCTCAACGAGGCGCGGCTGCGCATGGCGCATGTGCCGGAGGGGGCGACCCTCATCGACAACCCGATCTCGCGCGCCCCCGGCTTCCAGATCGGCAATGTCTTCGTCATGGCCGGGGTGCCGCGCATCATGCAGGCGATGTTAGACGGGGTGAAGCATCGCCTCGCCGGTGGCACGCCCATGCTCCAGCGCAGCGTCACCTGCGATCTCGCCGAAGGAATTCTTGCCGAAGGGCTCGGCCAACTGCAG
>JBGPOZ010000407.1:0-2247 GCA_041488295.1 Allostellaceae bacterium | reverse complement strand
GGGGCGGGACGCCCTCGATCGCGATGGTCCGCCAGCTCATGGAGGGCCGGATGTTCCCGCTGACCCTCGAAGGGCTCGACGGCGCGATGCGGCGCTTGACGCGCTGAGATGCGCGCGGCTCACGCGGCGTTCGAGCCCTCGCGCTTCGGCCGGATATAAGCCAAGGCCGCATGCTCGGCGCAGTAGGGCTTGCCGTGGACCGGGCGGCCGCCGCAGAAATGGAAGCTCTTCTCGCCGGGATGGCCGATCGGCCACGAGCAGCTCGCGCCCGAGATCTCGAAGACGATGCGGCGCTTCACGATGACCTTCACCGGCGAGGGGCGCGGCTCGAGCGACAGGCGATGCGCCTTGCCGACGACCGCGTTCTTGGTGATGCCGAGGCGACGCCCGATCTCGGCGGTGGAGTGGCCTTCCTTCCAAAGCTGCGCCAATTGGCCGACCAGGTCCTGCGTCCAAATGGAATCCATGAAATACCGTATCCTGTGTAAGAATGGCGCTCCAACCACAAAATACGGTAGCATGGGTTTAACGGCGGTGCGAATCGATTCGACGTCGAGTCGCGCTTTCTTCGGATGATCAGCGCGGCGCCAGCGTGGCGGGGAGGAGGGCGCCCGCATGCTGGTGCAGCCATCGCTCGAGTGCGGCGATCTGCTCGGCGCTCATCGCGAGCCCGGCCTTGCTGCGCCGCCAGATGACGTCGTCGACGGTCCGCGCCCATTCCTGCCGCACGAAGTGCGCCACCTCGCGCTCGGTGAGGCCGCCGCCGAAATCGGCGCCGAGATCCGAGGGGACGCGCGCGCCCTCGAGCAAGGCGTGAACCGTGGCGCCGTGCCGCGATGCGAGGTGCCGCAAGAGGTCGGCCGGCAGCCCGGGATAGGCGGCAAGGAGCCGCGCGAGGAAGCCCGGCACGCCGCCTTCGCCGATCTTGCCGCCGGGCAAGGCGGTCCCGGCGGTCCACGGCGCCTTCAGCCCCGGAAACCACGGCGCCAGTTTTTCGAGCGCGTGCTCGGCGAGGCGCCGATACGTGGTGACCTTGCCGCCGAAGACCGAGATGAGCGGCGCCGCCTCGGTGCTGCCGTCGACCTCGAAGACGTAGTCGCGCGTCACCGCCGAGGGATCGCTCTTCCCGTCATCGTAGAGCGGGCGGATGCCGGCATAGCTCCAGACGACATCGCTCTCCGTGAAGCTGCGGTCGAGGAAAGCGCCGACGGCATCCGCAAGATACCGCGTCTCCTCGCGCGAGATCGCGACCGGGCCCGGCGCGCGATCGATCGCGATCTCGGTCGTGCCGACCAGCGAGAAGCGCTCCTCATAGGGAATGACGAAGATGATCCGGCGATCGGCGTTCTGCAGGATGAAGGCGTGCTCGCCCTCGTAAAGGCGCGGGACGACGACGTGGCTGCCCTTGACGAGGCGCAGATGATCCCTAGGCGCCATGCCGGCGACATGCTCGGCGACCGCGGCGACCCAGGGGCCGGCCGCGTTGACGAGCGCGCGGGCGCGAAAGTCTCGCCGCGCGCCTGTGGGTTGCTCCTCGGTCGTCACCAGCCAGTTCTTCCGCTGGCGCCGCGCCGCGACGACCGCGGTGCGCGTCATGACGAGCGCGCCGCGATCGGCGGCGTCGCGCGCATTGGCGATGACGAGGCGCGCATCGTCGACGCGGCAATCGAAATAGGAGAAGCCCTTGCGGAATTGCCGTTTGACCCCGGTGCCCGCTTCCCGTCGCGCGAAGTCCACCAGATGCGAGCCCGGAAGCTGCGCGCTGCGCCCGCCGAGGCGGTCGTAGAGAAAGAGGCCGAGGCGGATCTGCCAGGCCGGACGCAGCCCCGGACCGTGCGGCATGAGAAAGCGCAAGGGACGAACGAGGTGCGGCGCGATGGCGAGAAGCCGCTCGCGCTCGGCGAGGCTTTCGCGGACGAGGCGGAACTCGTAATGCTCGAGATAGCGCAACCCGCCATGGACGAGCTTCGAGGAGGCCGACGAGGTGCCGCTGGCGAGATCGTGCCGCTCGGCGAGCGCGACCTTGAGGCCCCGACCCGTCGCATCGCGCGCGATCCCGGCGCCGTTGACGCCGCCGCCGATGATGAAGAGGTCGAAGATGTCGCCGGAAGGCGCGGCTTGGTTCAGCGGAGATTCGGACAAGATTGGTTCCTATGCAGGGTTGCATTGCGGGAATTACGTCTGAGCGAATGCTAATCCCCTCCCCTTTAGCGCGGAGGTCGCGGAGGATGCGCTGAGGACGCAGGT
>JBGPOZ010000406.1:0-2309 GCA_041488295.1 Allostellaceae bacterium | reverse complement strand
GGGCTGAAGGCCTCGCCGAATCCGAGCGCGCGTCGTTGCGGCACGGCGATCATCATGCTGAGGAATTGCTCGGCGGCAAACCGTCGGTCCGCCAATGTCAAACCGTCCGCCGGCGCCGCGCGCTCGAGCAGGGCAGCGATGCGCGCTACTCCCGCCTTCGTCCCGGCCTCGTACATCACGTGCGCCAAGGCCGGAAAGCGCTGCGCTTCCGCCATCAGGACGCGGTGGAGGGCGATGGCTTCGGGCGACAGCGCGATCTCGAGCATTCGCGCCGCCGCGCCCCGCAGGATGGCGTCGAGCGGGGCCGCCTCCTGCAATTTCGCCTCGACCGTCGGAATCCACCGTTCGATCAGCCGATGGATCACCGCTTCGAACAGAGCGGCCTTGTCCTTGAAGCGGTGATAGAAGGTGCGTTTCGAGATTCTCGCGAATCCGGCGACCGCCTCGACGCTCGTCGCCGCGAAGCCCTTCGTCAGAAAGAGTTCCGTCGCGATGACCAGGATCGTTTCTTGGAGCTGAGCGGCTTCAAGCCGCGACGGGCGTCCGCCGCGCCGCGCCGCCATCTTTCTTGGTGTTCTTCCGATCACGTCTGCGCCATTCGCCCGGTTGCTCCCCGCGCGAAGAGAGCGCGCGCGTTCCGAGAAACCAAACCCTAACGTGCATGCTGTCAAGGCCTTAAACGGTCATTGTCTGCGCGGGCACGTCTCTCTTATCGCCAATAGTCATAGTGCCGGTGCGGCGAATCATGCACGTAGACGATGCAGCCGCTCAGAAGCGACAGCATCGCGATCGCGGCAATGATGGCTCCAAAGCGGCTCCGTCCGGAGCGCTGCTCGGCGGGGGTGCGGTTGAACATGGCTTCCCTCATTTTTCGTGCGGCCCGAACCCGAACCGCGTGGTCGTCGACTCATCATACGCAGGAATTCTGGAAAACGCACCCGTGTCGTTTCTTTTTTTTGAAAAATTTTGCTCGGATCTCGGCATGCGGTGGAGCGACGCATGGAGGCACTCCACGGTCCTAGTGATAGCCGATATCGGCGCGAACCTTGCCGCGGAAGACCCAATAGGACCAGCCCGTGTACATGAGGATGACGGGCAACAGGAAGAGCGTGCCGACGAGGAGAAAGGCCTGCGTGCTGGGCGACGACGCCGCCTCCCACAAGGTATAGCGATGCGGCACGATCATCGGCCAAAGGCTGATTGCGATGCCGAGATATGCCATGAGGAAGAGGCCGATCCCGCCGACGAACGGCGCCGCCTCCGACCGGCCGGAGAATGCGCGCCATGTCCAGAGGGCGAGCAGCGCCGTCAAAATCGGAACGGGCGAGAAGAATGCGATGTTCGGCCAGGAGAACCAGCGCCGTGCGATATCGGCATCGATCAGCGGCGTCCACAGGCTGACGACACCGATCGCGACGACGACGCCGACGAGGCACCGCCGACCGTGGCGGCGTGCCCGGTCCTGCAACCCGCCCTCGGTCTTCAGCACGAGCCAGCCGGCGCCGAGCAAGCCATAGCCGAGGACGAGCGCGAGACCGGTCAAGGCCGAGAACGGCGTGAAGCAATCGAAGGAGTTGCCGCTGAAATGCCGGCCATCGATCTGAAAGCCCTGGATGAAGGCACCGAGCACGATGCCTTGCGCGAAGGTCGCGGCGGCGGAGCCATAGCAGAAGCCATGATCCCAGAATGTCCTGTGCACCGCGTCGCGGTAGCGGAACTCGAAGGCGACGCCGCGGAAGACGAGCGCGAGCAGCATGATGAGGATCGGGAAATAGAGCGCAGGGATGATGATGGCGAAAGCGAGCGGAAAGGCGGCGAGCAGACCAAGGCCGCCCAGCACCAGCCAGGTCTCGTTGCCGTCCCAGATCGGCGCGATCGAGTTCATGACGAGATTGCGTGACTGCGTGTCCGGCGCAAAGCCGTAGAGGATGCCGACGCCGAGATCGAAACCATCGAGCAGCACGTAGAGGAAGACGCCGAGCCCGAGGATGAGCGTCCAGATCGGGACGAAGTCGAAAGCGGCTTGCGTCATGGCGCCCTCCCGGGCTCGATCGCCGATGGCAGGGCACGAACGGGCCGGTCGGGACGGCCGCTTTCGATCGGATGCTCCTCCGCCGGTCCGCCCGGACCGCGCCGCACGATGCGCGCCATGAGCACGAGGCCGGCCGAGAACATGATGAGATAGACGACCCCGTAGCCGAGGAGCGACACGAGCACGTCGCTGCCGGTCAGAGACGGCGAGACGGAATCGGCGGTCCGCAGCAAGCCGTAGACGGTCCAGGGCTGCCGGCCGACCTCGGTCGTGGTCC
>JBGPOZ010000405.1:0-2326 GCA_041488295.1 Allostellaceae bacterium | reverse complement strand
TTCCGCAGATCACGGTCAGCGTGAAATTCTTCGGCCGGCACCGCAACGGCACCATCCGAGACGGGCGTCGTCCGCAGCCTCACCATGATCGACCAATAGATCGCCAAACTTCCGATAATCCGCGATTCCCGGAGATTTCGGGCCTGCACAAACTCGACGCCGTGATTCGTTTCCAAGTGCGGCCCGCCTTCGACCTCGCTCAGAGCCTATAACTCGTCGGCACGCATCGCGTTCACGATGGACGTCCCTTCGACCTTGCCCGAGGAGATCAAACGTACCGTCTCACCGACTGTCGCCATCCGCATGTTCTCCATTTGCAGGATCCAGTCGAAGTCTGGCCAACACCCCCGAGCAGAGCGATGTTCCGATCGGCGACATACGGGAAATCGAGCGAGGAATGGTGTCGGGCCGCGCACTCGCGCGGGCTCGACGCCGCTGTCCGAGCGCACGGCTCGATCACTTCACGGCGGGTGGGCCTCCCGTCATCGGCGACATCGAGCGCTTTGGCAGGACGACCTGATCGCCGACCGCGTAGAGAAAGCAGGAGCCCGCTTGCCCGTTCCGCGGCGGGTCGGCGTTGCACTCGGCGAGTGCCCGCTCCTCGGCTTCGCGTTGCGTCATCGGCCCCGCGGCGATGAAGATGCGGCCCCAGGGATGGTAGGCCGCTGCTTTGACGCCTTGCATCGCCCGATACGAGGCGACGTCGGGGCGCAGGCGCAGAGCCTCGGTCGCCGCTGGAATCTGTTGCGGATCGAAGAGGCCTTGGTATTCGGCGCGTGGCATCGCCCGGCGCGGCCATTTGCCGTTTGGGGGCGGGGCCTCGATCGCGTCATCCACCGCGACCAGCACGCAAGGCTCGCCATAGCGCGCCTCACACCCCTCGAGGACGCGCTCTTCCGCGGCTCTTGGGTTTCCCTGCCCGGACGCACGCCAACTGCTCGACGGGGGAAACGCCGCGATCGCCTTGTGGTCGCTGGAGGTCTGATAGGCCGCGATTTGCGCTTCGCGCCCCGCGGCCGGCTGCGATGGCGCGATCTTCGTCATCGTGTCCGTGAGGGCGGCGAGAAATGCCGCGGGCCCCGGGGCCGCGAGCGGCACGGCGGCGATGGCGACGGGGGCTCGCGGAGCCGCTGGCGGCGAGGGTGCCGGCGGCGCCGATGAAGGCGGAGCCGATGGCGACGAGGGCGACGGCAGCACCGGCGCGATCGGTGTCGTCGAGCGCAGGGGCAGCACCACCTTGTTCTCCGCGGCGTAGAGATAGCACGGGCCGGGCGCGTCGCGGCGGGCCGGGTCGTTGTTGCAGGCGCGCAGGGCCTGCTCTTCCGCGGCGCGCTGGCTCGGCGCGCCGGTCGCGGCGCGGACGATGCCGCTGGCGTGGAGGGCGATGGCCTTTGGGCCGGGAGCAGTCGCATATCCCGCTATCTCCGGCCGCTGCCGCTCTCTCTCGCGGACGCCCGGAATCCGCTCGGGGTTGAACAGGCCCGTGTAATGGACCCGGGGCATGTCGCGGATTGCCGGCGCGCCATCGGCGCCCAGCGGCGCGATCGCGTCGTCGGCGCCGAGCACGGCGCAGGGCTCGTCGAACAGCTGCTGGCACTTCTCCAGGACCTTTTCCTCGGCGATCTCGCGGGTCGGCCAGTCGCCGGTGCGGAAGGTTCCCTCCGCCCGTCGGGCGAGGGCGATGGCACGATGCCGCCCCAGGGCGGCAAAAGCGGCCGACGTATCCTCGCGGTATTTGAGGGAGGTCCCGGGCAGGCTCTCGGCTAGGGCCGCCGCGAGCTGCCGCTCGAGGCCGCGCGGCGAAGGCGGGGTTGCGCCGCGGGTGATCCACCAGGCGGCGCCGGCGGCGACGCCGATCAGCACGGCGATCGACGCGGCCAGCGCGATGGTCCTCTCCGGGCGCCGGCGATCCGCCTTGGCGGCGGCCTCGAGCTGCAGCTGACCCAGCGGGATCTCCGGAAGCGACGCGATGTCCGTCGCCTTGAGACCGAACACGCCCACCGCCCGCGCGATGTTCTTCACCATGTGCTCGCCGAGATCGGCGAAGGAGAGGGACAGCTTGTCCCGCACCTGCTCGTTCGCCGCGCGCGAGATACAGATCCCGCCGGGCTCGCACAGCGATTCGAGCCGGGCGGCGACGTTGACGCCGTCGCCGAAGATGTCGTTTCCGTCGATGATGATGTCGCCGATATTGACGCCGATGCGGAACACCATCCGCTTCTCTTCCGGAACGCGCTCGTTCCGGCTCAACATGCCGCGCTGAATGGCGACCGCGCATCCGATCGCATCGACGACGCTCGCGAATTCGAGCAGCATGCCGTCGCCC
>JBGPOZ010000404.1:0-2342 GCA_041488295.1 Allostellaceae bacterium | reverse complement strand
TCATCCTGGCGGTCGGCGTCGTCATCGGCCTGTCGATCGGCGTCATCCCGGGCCTCGGCGGCGTCGTCGGGCTCGCGATCCTCATCCCCTTCACCTACAACCTCGACCCCTTCACCGCCTTCGCGCTGCTCCTCGGGATGGCCGCGACCACCACCGTCTCGGACCTCATTCCGGCGGTGCTGTTCGGCGTGCCAGGCACGGTCGGCGCCGCGGCGACCGTGCTCGACGGCCATGCGCTGGCGCGCGCCGGCCAGGCCGGCCGCGCCTTCGGCGCCGGCTATGCGGCATCGCTGTTCGGCGGCGTCTTCGGCGCCATCCTCCTCGCCGCGACCATTCCGCTGCTCCGGCCGCTGGTCCTCTATCTCGCCTCCCCAGAGCTCTTGTCCTTCTGCATCTTCGGCCTCTCGATGGTCGCCGTGCTGAGCGGCCGCGCGCCCTTGAAAGGGCTGACCGCGGCGTCGCTCGGCCTCATGCTGGCGATGGTCGGCTCGGGCGCGCAAAGCGGCACCTTGCGCTGGAC
Organism: Allostellaceae bacterium; assembly: GCA_041488295.1. Lineage (GTDB taxonomy): Bacteria > Pseudomonadota > Alphaproteobacteria > ATCC43930 > CGMCC-115725 > URHD0088. Next base: position 1,822 of record JBGPOZ010000404.1, on the reverse strand, counting down.
CTTCGGCACGCTTTACCTCTGGGATCACATCCCGCTGGTGCCGTTGACGCTCGGCATCTTCGCGATCCCGGAGCTGGCCGACCTCGCCATCGCGCGCAGCAGCATCGCCCGCGCCGGCCTCGCCACCGATCTCAGCCTCGCCAGCCAGTGGCGCGGCTTCGGCGACGCGGCCGATCACTGGTGGCTCGTGCTGCGCTGCAGCTGGCTCGGCGCCATCCTCGGCGCCATTCCCGGCCTCGGCTCCGCCTCGATCGACTGGATCGCTTACGGCCATGCCATGCGCACCGAGAAGAACACCGAGTTGTTCGGCGAGGGCGACATCCGCGGCGTCATCGCCGCGGAAAGCTCGAACAACGCCAAGGAGGGCGGCCACCTCGTCCCGACGATCGCCTTCGGCGTCCCTGCCGGCGCCTCGATGGGGCTGCTGCTCAGCGCCTTTCTCATCCACGGCTTCGTTCCCGGGCCCGAGATGCTGACGAAGCACCTCGACATCACCTATTCGATCATCTGGAGCCTCACCATCGCGCACATCATGGGCGCCGGCATCTGCCTTTCGGCGAGCGGGCTCTTGGCGCGCCTTGCCATGGTGCGCGTCGGCATGCTGCTGCCGCTCGTCCTGGCGGTCGTCTTCATCGGCGCATTCCAGGGGTCGCAGAGCTGGGGCGATGTCTACTCGCTCGTCCTGTTCGGCGGCTTCGGCTGGGTGATGAAGCGCCTCGATTGGCCGCGCCCGCCGCTCATCCTCGGTTTCGTGCTCGGCGCCATCTTCGAGCGCTATTTCTTCATCTCGACCGAGATCTACGGCTCGAGCTGGATCACCCGCCCGATCGTCGTGATCATCCTCGCCGGCGCCGCTGCGGCGATCTGGCGCCCGCTCCTGCACAGCGTCCGCGACACGGTGGGATCGCTCGGCCGCTTGCGCCTTGCGATGATCCGACCGAACCACGCCGTCGCCTTCACCGCGGCGATCATCCTCGCCATCGCCCTAGCTTTCTGGTTCTCGCGGGATTGGCCGGCCGAGGCGAGGCTCGTTCCGCGCGCCGCGTCTTACGCCGCGCTCGCCTTCGCGCTGCTCAACCTCGCAACCGAGCTCTTCGCCAGCCCCGATCCGGCGGCGCTGCAGCGCGCCAAGGCGCTCGTCGGGGGACTGAGGGAGCGTCTGCCGCACGACGATCCGCCGGTGGCGCCGCCGCTGCTGCGGGCGCGCGCGGCGCGCTACTTCGCCTGGCTCGTCGGCTTCCTCCTCCTTGGCGCCGTCATCGGCTTCCTGCCGGCGATCTGGTGCTTCGTCCTTCTGCTGTCGCACCTCGAATTCGCCGAGCGTTGGTCGCACGCCCTTCTTGCCTCCACCATCGCGACATTGGCGCTGTGGGCCATCTTCGACCGCATTCTCGCCGTGCCGTGGCCGCAATCGCTCATCGGCGATCTTCTTCCGGCATTGCGCGCGGCGACGGGGCTGTTGTGAGGGCGGTCGCAACGAGCCGAGTCGAAGTGCGAGGCGCAGATCGCACTTGACATAAGCGCATATGCGCATATATCATGCGCATATGCTCTTATATCGAATGGCGGAGAGCCACCGATGAACCCCGCGACCCGGTCGATGCCACAAGACTGCAATTGCCTCGCCGTCCGTCAGGCGGCCCGGCACATGACCCAGTTCTACGACCAGTTCCTGGCGCCCGCCGGGCTGCGGACGACCCAATTCTCGATCCTCGCGAAGCTGAAGCGGATCGGACCCATGACGATCAACACCCTCGCCAAGGATCTCGTGATGGACCGGACGACGCTCGGGCGGAACATTCTGCCGCTGGAGCGCGAGGGT
>JBGPOZ010000403.1:0-2346 GCA_041488295.1 Allostellaceae bacterium | reverse complement strand
TCGAGCTTGCCCGCGCTCAAAGCCGCCGTTTCCGGTGCGGCGAACATCGTGATGACGCGATGGCTCTCGTCCTTCGCCTCGATGTCGCGAAGCACCAGGGTCTCGACATAGTTCGTCGGCGAGCGGTTCTCGGCTGCGGCCAATGCCGCGAGGCGACGATAATGCGCCGGATCCAGCCGGAGGGTCAGTGCCTTGTGAATCTGTGCCACGGCATCATTATGATGTAAGTAGAATCATAATGCAAGAAATAGTTGCCAACCATGGCGGAGGCTTTTTCTTTTGCTCCGAACCGGCACCCCGCCTATATCTCCCACCATCATGGGACAGAGCGGCACTCCGACCGAGGCGGTTCAGAACGGCCTCAAGAACCTCGTCGGCCTCAGCCGCGACGAGCTTCTGGAGGAGATGCGCGCCTTCGGCGCCGAGCCGTTCCGCGCCCGCCAGCTCTGGCATTGGATCTACCATCGCGGTGCCGTCGATTTCGCCGTGATGACGTCGCTTGCGAAGGATTTCCGCGCCCGCCTCGCCGATACCTATGTGCTGCGCCGGCCGGAGGTGTCGCGCGCGCTTGCCTCGATCGACGGCACGCGCAAATGGCTGCTGCGCTTTCCCGACGGGCAGGAGATCGAGACGGTCCACATCCCCGAGGAGGATCGCGGCACGCTGTGCGTCTCGAGCCAGGTCGGCTGCACCCTCACCTGCAAATTCTGCCATACCGGCACGCAGCGTCTGGTGCGCAACCTCGATGCCGCCGAGATCATCGGCCAGGTGATGATCGCGCGCGACGCGCTCGAGGAATGGCCGTCCCCGGCCGAGGACCGGCAGCTCTCCAACATCGTCATGATGGGGATGGGCGAGCCGCTCTACAATTACGACAATGTCGCCAAGGCCCTGCGCATCGTCATGGATCACGAGGGGCTGTCGATCTCCAAGCGCAAGATCACCTTGTCGACCTCGGGTGTCGTGCCGATGATCGAGCGCTGCGGCGCCGAGCTCGGCGTCAACCTCGCGATCTCGCTCCACGCCGTCAACGACGCGCTGCGCGACGTGCTGGTGCCGCTCAACAAGAAATACCCGATCGCGGCGCTGCTCGATGCGTGCCGCACATATCCCGGCTCAAGCAATGCAAGGCGGATCACCTTCGAATACGTCATGCTGAAGGGCGTCAACGACACGCCGGCCGAGGCGCGGGAGCTGGTCCGCCTGCTGAAGGGCATTCACGCCAAGGTCAACCTCATCCCGTTCAACCCGTGGCCCGGCGCGCCCTATGAATGCTCGGCTCCGGCCGCGATCAAGGCCTTCGCCGACATCGTCTTCGAGGCGGGATATTCCTCGCCCGTGCGGACGCCGCGCGGCCAGGACATCATGGCGGCGTGCGGCCAGCTCAAATCAGACAGCGTCAAGCTGCGCCGCAGCGAAATTCTGCGGCGCGAAGCGGCGGCGGCGCTTTAGCGCGAAGCGCTCACGCCTCGATCTGCCACGGCGCCGCTTCTTCGCCGGGAGCAGCTGCGTGATCGGCAAGGGAAAGCTCTCGAGCTCCGGCGAGCCCCAGCGGAACATGGGTCGCGGCGACGACGATGCCGCCCGCTTCGCGGTGTCCGGCGATCGCCGCTTCGAGCGCGCCCGTCGATTGTGCGTCGAGCCCCGTCGTCGGCTCGTCGAGCAGCCAGAGCGGCGCCGGGCTGGCGAGGAGCCGCGCCAAGGAGAGGCGCTTCTTCTGCCCGGCCGAGAGGAGGCGACACGGCATTTCGCCGAGCCGGCCGAGGCCGAAATGCTCCAGCGCCGCCATCGCCCCGCCGCCGCCATGCAAATTGCCCCAGAAAGCGATCGTCTCGGCGACGGTCAATACGGGCTTCACCGCATCCTGATGGCCGATGAGGTGGAGCCGTGCGCGATGGGAAGCCTGATCGTCGGCGATGCTGGCGCCGTCCCACAGAAGCGCTCCGGAGAAGGGCGGCATCAACCCCGCCATGAGGCGCAGAAGGCTCGATTTGCCGCTGCCGTTGGGGCCGGTCAGGATGAGCGCGTCGCCCGGCGCGAGCGCGACGGAGAGGCCGCGAAAGACGAGACGCTCGCCGCGCCAGCAGGCGAGATCACGCGCCTCGAACATCGCCGGTGGAGAGGGGCGGGAAACAGAAGCGGCGGGTCCGAAGGAGGGCCATCGGAACCGCCGCTCGGGCTTGGGAGGACAAACCCGTAAGAGCAAGTCTTACGCTTGGGATGATCTCAGCCAAATCCGCCGGGAGTTCGACAGAAAAGCGGCAAAAGCATGGATTTTCGTCACTCACGCGCGCGCACATCCTCGATGACCTTGCCGTCATTGGGAAGAGTGCCGGTCGCCACGCG
>JBGPOZ010000402.1:0-2425 GCA_041488295.1 Allostellaceae bacterium | reverse complement strand
CGTCTGCCTGACGCAGAGCCTCGGCAGCCTCTTCGGCAGCGGCATCGTCGTTCCGGGCTATGGCGTCTGTCTTAACAACTTCCTCTATTGGGGCGAGGTCAACCCCGCGGGCGCCAATCATTTGCGCCCGGGCGGCAGCATCGCCCTGCCGATCGCGCCCTCGATCGCGACGCGCGAAGGCCGCCCCGTCCTCGCCCTCGGGACGCCCGGCAGCTACGGGATCTGCCAGACCCAGACGCAGGCGCTCGTGCAGCATATCGATTTCGGGCTCGAGTTGCAGGACGCGATCGAAGCGCCGCGGGCGCGGCTCTGGGATGGGCGCGCCGTCCAGATCGAAAGCCGCATTCCCGAATCGACGATCGCAGCGCTGCGCGGACGCGGCCACGCGATCGCCGTCGCCGAGCCATGGACGATGAAGGTCGGCGGTATGCAGGGGATCGCCATCGACCCCGCGACCGGCGCCCTCACCGGAGCCGCCGATCCGCGCCGCGACGGCTACGCGGCGACGCCGTAAAGAATACCGCGAGCATCAGCGCCGGCATGCGTGGCGAGACGGTGACGCGCTGGTTCTGGCTTGCGCCCTACGTGTTCGTGGCGCTCTGGTGCAGCGGCTTCAGCTTCATCAAGGTCGGGCTCCTCCATGCCGAGCCGATGACCTATCTCGCGCTGCGCCACATCTTGGCGCTCGCCGTGCTGCTCGCCATCGCCTTGATCGTCAAACCGCCCTTGCCGCGCGGCGCCGCCGCCTGGGGCCACCTTGTCCTCGTCGGCGTCGTGATGCAGTTCGGCTATTTCGGATTGTGCTATCTCGCCGTGCATTTCGGCGTCTCGGCCGGCGGCGTCGCCTTGATCGCCTCGCTCCAACCGATCCTCGTCGGCATCCTGGCGCCGTGGCTCGTCGGCGAGCATGTGAGCCGCAGGCGCTGGCTTGGCCTCGGCCTTGGTCTTGCCGGGGCGGCCCTCGTCATCGCCGCGCGGTCGGCGATCGTCGCGACCGGACTGGGATTTCTCAGCGCCGTCGGCGCGCTCGCCGCGATCACCGCGGGGACGCTCTATGAGCGGCGCTTCGGCGGACCGCACCATCCGCTAAGCGCCAACACCGTGCAATACGCCGCCGGCCTCGCCGTCTCGGCGCCGCTGGCGCTGGCCTTCGAAACGTTGCACGTCGACTGGTCCGCGGATTTCGTCGTCGCTCTCGGCTATCTCGTCATCGCGAGCTCGCTCATTTCGACGACCTTGCTGCTCCTCATGGTCCGCCACGGCGAGATCGCGCGCGTCTCGGCGATCTTCTTCCTCGTTCCGCCCGGCGCGGCGCTCGCCGCGTGGCTCATCGCCGGCGAGATCATGCCGCCGCTCGCCTGGGCCGGCATGGCCCTCGCCGCTGCCGGCGTCGCGATCGCAAGTCGGCCGGCGCGATGATGCTCTCATTGTGGGTTGGCGTCACAACGCGGTCCGGTCACGGCTCGCGTTGCAAGCCGCGCGTCGCCTCGGCAAAGAAATTCCGAAGCGCGCGCGTATTCTGCTCCTTGCTGTCAACGGTGAACAACATCGTGACCTCGGCCCCGTCCTCCGAGAGCGGCATGAGCAACCGCACGTAAGATCGCGAGCGATCGAGGGTATCGAGGAGGATGAGGTGCATCAACGGTACGCGCCGGCGTACTGCCTCGCAGTAATGATCGTAGATGAGATTGCCGAATTCCGCGGGCGCGAGATCGCGCGGCCGCCGCTCTGTCATTTCCTGGCCGTGAACATTCAAGATACCGGTGCCGCTCAGGCGATAGTGAAAGTCGAGCGGATCGCGTAGCACGTCTGCCAGCATGACCCGCGGCAGCACGTCGACGAGATCGGCCGGATCGAGGTCGGCGCGACGCGGTGCAAATCGGCCTTGCCGCTTCTCGTTCCAATAAGCGAGGACACGCATCAAGTCGGGATAGCGTTCGTCGCCGGGCTGGAGCTCGATTGCCGCGACGCTTCCATTTCCGCGTGATGCTGCTGTGTCGATCATTGGCCTATGTCAGATTGCCAGTACAATAGACGAGCGGGCCTAATCGCGGATTAACGACTTGTATCGCCTGCTCCGCCGATCGCGCGACGTGTCGATTGAAACGAACGGGTTTCGAAGGCAGGCCGCCAGTTTTTCCGAGATATTTCATGGCTCTAAAGCGTTGCGCCTTCTCGCCGACATGACGGAAACTGCGTTCGCTCCGAGCGGAAATCCGCTGCGAGAGGGCAAGGCTTTTACACAGACAGAGATGCTGACCGGCGACTGGCGACATTGCTTGCAACGTATAAGAAATCAGCTAGACGCAGGTTTGCTATGGCATGATACCGGGAGCGAGGCGGCAAGAGGGCCGGCCGGTGCGGTTGGGCAGGACCATCGTGGGCAGCATCGTCTTCGGCCTTGCCGCGATCAGCCTCGCAGCCT
>JBGPOZ010000401.1:0-2435 GCA_041488295.1 Allostellaceae bacterium | reverse complement strand
GTGGAATTCACATCGCGATCGGCCATCATCTCACTCTCTCCTCCCCTTCAGTTTCACCACGGAGGCACGGAGGGCACGGAGAAGAGAAGGTGCGGGGGATTAGGGGATCATTTGGGGATTAGGGGATTCTTTCTTTCGCGCCAAAGGCGCCAAGGATTTTATCCCCTCATCTCCGACCATCCCCCTCATCCCCTAACTCTCCTCATCTTCTCTTTTCCGTGCCCTCCGTGCCTCTGTGGTGAAGCCTCTTCCGCCGGGCGAACTCCTAGTCGAGCATGAAAACCTGCGCCTTCAAATAAGCGCTTTCGGGCAGGGCCGGGTGGACCGGGTGATCGGCGTCGGCGCCGGAGGTCCGCAGGATGCGGGCGGCGCGGTCGGCCTCGGCGATGCCGCGCGAAACCGCTTCGGAGAAGCTCGCGAGATCGGCGTTGTGCGAGCACGAAGCGAGGAAGAGGAAGCCGCCCTTGGCGACGAGGGGCGCTGCAAGCTTCGCCAGCTTGCGGTAGCCGCGCAATCCCGCCGCGAGATCCTTGCGCGATTTGACGAAGGCCGGCGGGTCGGCGATGACGATTTCGAATCTCTCGCCGGTCGCGCGCAGCCTTTCCGCTTCGGCGAAGGCTTCGCCCCGACGGAAGGTGCAGCGCGCGCCGACGCCGTTCATTTGGGCGGCTTCTTTGGCGAGGGTGAGCGCCGGTTCCGAGCGATCGATGGCGACGATCTCGCTCGCCCCCGCGACCGCCGCCGCGACGGCGAAGCCGCCGGTGTAGGTGTAGAGATCGAGGACGCGCCCGCCGCGAGCGAGGCGCGCCATGAAGCGGCGATTGTCGCGCTGATCGAAGAACCAACCGGTCTTCTGCCCACCGAGAAGATCAGCCGTGAAGCGGATTCCGTTCTCGACGAGTTCGACCGGCGCCGACAAATTCCCCTTCGCGATCCGGGTTTCCGGCTCGAGCCCCTCGGCGAGACGCGCCGGGCTGTCGTTGCGCAGGACGACGATCTCGGGCGCCAAAAGCTCGTCCAGCGCGGCGAGGAGCCCGCCTTCGAGCAACGCCATTCCGGCGGTGTTGAGCTGGCAGACGAGGGCGGTGCCGAAGCGGTCGATGACAAGGCCGGGCAAGCCGTCCGCCTCGGCATGGACGAGGCGGTAGAAGGGTGCGTCGAACAGCTTCTCGCGGATTGCCAGAGACCGGCGCAGCACGCGCAGGAAAAACCCGGCATCGATGCGGTGCGTCGCATCGCGCGAGAGGAGGCGCGCGCTCACCAGCGGATGCGGATTGAAGGTGGCGACGCCGAGCGTCTTGCCGTCGGGCTTCTTCACCGTGACGAGCCCGCCCGCAGGCAGGGCCTTCGCCTCGGCCGACATCGTCACCTCGTTCGAGTAGATCCAGGGATGGCCGCTCTCGGCGCGCTTCTGGCGCCCGGGCAGCAGGGAGATGACGGGGCGAGTCTTGGGGTCGTCGGTCATGGCGGCGCAGTCTATAGGGAAGCGGGGGAGCCGCAACCGAAGAGCGCGCACTGGCGCGAGAAGAGGCGGTCGGCTGAAATCAGTGACGAAAGGTATCGTCCAGTCGCCGCCGAGCAACGCGGTCGTCGAGCCGCACCGTGGCAAAGCTGTTGTAAATCGGGCCACATATGCCCTCGCCCCTCGGGGAGAGGGAGGGGACCCGCGAAGCGGGGAGGGTGAGGGGGAGCCGCCGCTTCTCGCTTCTTTCCGAAAGAACCGAGCGGCGGCGACTCCCCCTCACCTTGATCCTCTCCCCGGCGGGGATAGGAGATATGTCGTATGGTCCATCTATTTTAGCCGAGGCTGATGTGGCACGAGGCGGCGCCGCGCTTTTCGAGGTATTGCTGGTGATATTCCTCGGCGCGCCAGAAGGGGCCGGCCGGTGCGATCTCGGTGACGACCGGGCGGCGGAACCGGCCCGAGGCCTCAAGCCGCGCCTTCGCCGCCCGTGCCGTCTGCTCCTGCTCCGGCGAATGCGTGAAGATCGCCGAGCGGTATTGCGTCCCGACATCGGGGCCCTGGCGGTTCAAGGTCGTCGGATCGTGGACCTTCCAGAACGCCTCGAGGAGCTGCTCGTAGCCGATCTTGGCCGGATCGAAGGTGATCTCGATGACCTCGGCATGGCCGGTCTCGTCGCTGCACACATCCTTGTAGGTCGGGTGCGACGTTTCGCCGCCGCAATAGCCGACGGCGGTCGAGACGACGCCCGGAAGCTGGCGGAACGCCGCTTCGACGCCCCAGAAGCAGCCGGCTCCGAAAGTCGCCTTCTCCATCGCGCTCCTCCTCGAAAATCGAACCCATGATGTGGGGGCGGCGGCCGCGCTCTCAAGAGGGGGCGGCGCGCCGACCCGTTCGCGCTCAGCCGAATTTCGGCTGGGTTTTCGCCATGCTGTCGCGCGCCGAGACGCGCTGCCACCAGGCGCTAAGGTGT
>JBGPOZ010000400.1:0-2459 GCA_041488295.1 Allostellaceae bacterium | reverse complement strand
CGCGCGCGAGCAGGGCGTGCCGCCCTACGTCATCTTCCACGACGCGACCCTGATGGAGATGGTGCGCCGCCGGCCCAGGACCCTCGCCGATTTGTCGCAGATCCCCGGTGTCGGCCGCAGCAAGCTCGAACGCTACGGCACCATTTTCCTCACCGCCATCACGATGCAGGAGCAAGAGGCGAATGCCGTTCCTCGGAGTTGATTCCTGGCGCTGGCAGTATTTCGAGGGGCAGCCTTGCCCCGAGCATGTCGTCGTCCCGATCGACGATGCGACGGCGTGGGACGTCCACCCCGATCATCGCCACATCTACAACAAGCTCTTCATCTGCGATTCGCAAGGCTTGCCCAACGGCCCGCACGGCACGGCGCCGCCCTCCTTCCCGGTCTTCTCGAAGCCGATCTACAACATGCGCGGCATGGGGACCGGCAGCCGCGTCGTCGCGACCGAGGAGGAGTACGAGCTCGCGATTCAGCCCGGCCATCTCTGGATGCCGCTGCTCGACGGCGCGCATGTCAGCACCGACATGGCCGTGGCCCAAGGCGAGATCGTCTGGTCCCGGCACGCAACCGGCGTTTCCGGCGGCGCCGGCACCTTCGATTACTGGACGCTCCACGCCGAGAGGATGCCGGCGCTCGAAGCCTATCTCGGCGAGTGGGCGGGGCGTCATCTCCGCCGCTTCTCCGGCATCGTCAATTTCGAGACGATCGGCGGCCGCATCATCGAATGCCACCTGCGCATGTCGGAGCAATGGCTCGATCTCAACGGCACCGGCTGGCTCGCCGCCGTCGTCGCGCTCTACACGGACGGCGTATGGCGTTTCAGTGACGAGGGCCGGCGAACCGGGTACAGCGTCGTCCTCTTCGGCGCACACGGAGTGGAGTGGCAGGTCGACCGCGGCGCCGTCGGCGACCTGCTCCGTACGCCCGGCGTCTCATCGATCCAGATCACTTTCGACGACGCGATCCCGCGGGAAGCCCATGCGATGCCGCCCGGCGGCTTTCGCCTCGCCATCATCAATTGCTGGGATCTGGCGGTCGGCAAGCACGTGCGCGGCAGGCTCCAGGACCTCTTCGCGAAATCCCGCTGATTTTGCATGGCAGACCAGCTCAGGCCGCGGAAGCGGTGGCGTCGATCTTGCACTTCCTTCGGGTAGAGCCGCGCCGGAGATACAAGATGGCACCGCCGACGATCGGCCATAATGGCGGACCACCGCTTGAAGAAGAACTGCGGGTCGTCACGTGGCAGCATTATTGCTGGCGGAAATCGCACGCCAAGGCGTGGAAAACGCCGCCTCGCGAGATCGCCCTCGCCCGCCTGAAGCGCGCCGAGGAACTTGGAATGAGCTACCGGGAGTACACCGCGATCGTGCTCGACAAGGGCGTGCTGTTGTAGTCCGAGCGCGCTTGCATCGGCATCCTGCGTCCGTCGAGGCGGCGGCTGTGTCGCCTCCTCAGGAAGAGGAGAATTATGAATGGCATGAACGATTTACCTCACCCCGAGGAGTGCTCGAAGAGCGCGTCTCGAAGGACGCAAGATGCCGATCCAACCCGTCAGCTCGGGAATGCAGCCCGCAGCTCTGCGACCTGGCTCTCCGATAGGAACCGGGTCTTGCAGCCGCGCAGCAGCAGGAAGAGCTTCGCCGTCTCTTCCAGCTCTTCGATCGCGTTCTGCGCGGCATCGAGCGAGGTGCCGGAGACGACCGGCCCGTGATTGGCAAGAAGCATGGCGTGGTGCTTCCCGGCGAGGCCGCGCACCGCCTCGGTGAGCGCGAGATCGCCGGGTTTGAAATATGGGACGAGCGGCAGCCGCCCGACCCGCATGATGTAATAGGCGGTGATCGGCGGCAGGACGTCGGCGGGGTCAAGCTCGGCAAGGCAGGAGACGGCGACCGAATGCGTCGAGTGGAGATGGATGACGGCGCCGGTCCTCGCGCGCTCCTCGTACATGATGCGGTGGAGGAAGCTCTCCTTGGTCGGGGCGTCGCCGGAGACGAGCTTGCCCTTGTCGTCGAGTATGGAGAGCCGCGCCGGGTCGAGGCAGCCGAGGGAAACGTTCGTCGGGGTCATGAGCCAGCCATCGGCGAGCCGCGCGCTGATGTTGCCCGAGCTGCCGGCGGTGAGGCCCCGTGCGAAAATCGAGGCGCCGAGCCGGCAGATTTCGTCGCGCAGCTTGGTTTCGGCGCTCATGGCAGCACCATGAAACTGCGCAAAAAGAAGTCAGATGCACCAAAATTGCCTGATTTTAAGGCAAGAGCGATGCGCGGCTCGCCGAGACTCGCCGTCCAAGGCACGCCAGGATCGATCTGCGGCCCGATGCGCAGCCCCTTGATGCCAAGCGCCTTTACGACCGCGCCCGCGGTCTCGCCGCCGGCGACGACGAGCCGCCGCACGCCGCGCTCGACAAGACGCCGCGCCACCTCGGCGAGCGCCGTTTCGACAAGGGCGCCGGCACGCTCGCG
>JBGPOZ010000399.1:0-2490 GCA_041488295.1 Allostellaceae bacterium | reverse complement strand
TGGTCGATGCGATCGACGCCCAGCTCGTCGATCGCCTCCCAGACATAGTGCGGCGGCCCTTCCTCGCCGGCATGGGCGACGAGAAAGAGGCCGGCGTCGCGGGCGCGCCGGAAGACGCGTTTGAACTTGCCTGGGGGGTTCCCGAGCTCGGTCGAATCGAGGCCGACGCCGATGAATTTGTCGCGGTGTGCCAGCGCGGCGTCGAGCGTTCGCTCGGCGTCCGCCTCGTCGAGATGTCGCAGAAAGCACATGATGAGGCGCGCCGTGACGCCGCGCTCGACCGCGGCCTCCAGGATCGCGCGATGAAGGCCGTCGATCACCGCCGAATACGGAATGCCGCGCGCCGTGTGAGCCTGCGGATCGAAGAACATTTCGACGTACCGGATATTCTCAGCGTGCGCGCGACCGAGATAGGCGCGGGCCAGATCGTAGAAATCCTCCTCCGTCCGCAGCACCGACATGCCCTCATAGTAGAGGTCGAGAAAATCCTGCAGGCGGTCGAACCGGTAGGCCCGACGCAAGCTCTCGATCGAATCATGGGCGAGGCGAACGCCGTTGCGCCGCGCGAGAGCGAAGAGCAGCTCAGGCTCGAGACTGCCTTCGATATGGATGTGCAGCTCGCTCTTCGGCAAGCGGTCGATCAAATCTTCGATCGAGCTCTCCCGGCCGGTCATTCGAAAGCCTGCTTTCGCGATGCGGGAGCGCCGTTCACGCCGCGCCGACGGAACAACGCTCCCTCTCGCCGCAGGGCCAGCCTCAGGACGGCAACTTGCCTTCGATGCCCTGGGCCAGCCAGTTCATGCCGGCGATCTGCGCATCGCTCAGCGTCTCGCCGTCCTTCACCTTCACCTGACCCCCCTGATCCTTGATCGGTCCCTTGAAGATGACGATCTTGCCGCTCTTGATGCCGTCCTCCGCCGCCTTCGCGGCTGCCGCCACCTCGCTCGGCATGTTGAGATAGGGCGCCATCACCAAGAGGCCTGCGGCAAGCCCGCCCCAGACGTCGCCGCTCTTCCAGCTGCCGTCGATCGCCGCCTTCACGCGCTCGATGTAATAGGGACCCCAATTGTCGATCGAGGAGGTGAGCTGCGCTTTCGGCGCGAGCTTGATCATGTCGCTCGCCTGACCGAAGCCGACCTTGCCGCGCTGCTCGGCGACCTGGAGGGGCGATGCCGAATCGGTGTGCTGGGCGATGATGTCGGCACCCTGGTCGAAGAGCGCCTTGGCCGCATCGCCCTCCTTGCCGGGATCGTACCATGCGTTGATCCAGACGATCTTGATCTTGGCATCCGGCCGCACCGAGCGCAGGCCCTGCATGAAGGAATTCATGCCCATGACGACCTCGGGAATCGGCACCGAGCCGATGTAGCCGACGACGCCCGATTTCGACATGCGGCCGGCGATCACGCCTTGGATGTAGCGGCCTTCATAAAAGCGGATGTTGTAGGTCGCGACATTGGCGGCGCGCTTGTAGCCGGTCGCGTGCTCGAACTTCACCTTGGGGAAGTCCTTCGCGACCTTGATCGTCGGGTTCATGAAGCCGAAGGAGGTGGTGAAGACGAGGCTGTGGCCGGACGAGGCCAGCTCGCGAATGACGCGCTCGGAATCGGGGCCCTCCTTGACGCTTTCGACGAAGGTCGTCTTCACCTTGTCGCCGAGCGCCTTCTCGACGTCGCGGCGGCCGACATCGTGCTGATGCGTGTAGCCGAAATCCTCGACGGGTCCGACATAGACGAACCCGACCTTGTAAGGCTCGGCATGCGCCAGACGAGCGTGACCGAGCAATGCCGTCGATGCGGCGGTCGCGCCGAGCCATTTCGTGAAAGTCCTTCTACTCGTCGTCATGCTTGCCTCCTTGTCCTTCATCGATTTTGCCATCGTTGCCTTCGATCGCCGTAGCCAGCTCAGCCGGCAGCATAGAACGGCTTGCCGAGACAGGCCGGCGCGGTGAGACGCACCTTGGCGCGATCCGAGGAGATCAGCACCAGGACGGTGATCGTTGCAAGATAGGGTAGCATGGTTAGGAACTGCGAGGGAATCGGCCAGCCCCAAGCTTGGATGTAGAGCTGGAGAATCGTGATCGTTCCGAAGACATAGGCGCCGAGGAGGAGCCGCGCCGGCCGCCAGGTGGCGAAGACGACGAGGGCGAGCGCGATCCAGCCGCGCCCGGCCGTCATGCCCTCCGACCAGCTCGGGCTATATGCCAGCGACATGTAAGCGCCGCCCAGCCCGCTCATCGCGCCGCCGAACAGGATGGCGAGATAGCGCACCCAGATCACCCGGTAACCGATGGCGTGCGCTGCGTCATGCGACTCGCCGATCGAGCGCAGCACCAGCCCGGCATGGCTGCGATAGAGGAAGAGGCTGCTGCCGCCAAGGATGAGGAAGGAGGCGTAGATGAGCGCATCCTGGCCGAAGAGGATGGGTCCGACCACCGGCAGATCGGACAGCACCGGCACGTAGAGGCGCGGCAGCGGCGGCACGGCAGTG
>JBGPOZ010000398.1:0-2492 GCA_041488295.1 Allostellaceae bacterium | reverse complement strand
CGAGCGTGGCGAGGTCGTCCTCGCCGGTGAGACTCGCGACACGATCGAGGCCGATGTCCACCGCCATCTTACGGTTTGACGCCAATGTCGATGGCGCCGCCGCACAATCCCGCGTCGCGCTGCAGCGCGGCAACGGCGCGGCCGAGATCGTGTTCGGCCGTCGCGGCGACGCCAGCGCACTCGTCGATCTCTATCAACAGACGCCCTGCCGCGTGCTCTTTCCCCGGCCGGAGCCGAACGAGCCGCCGCTGGCGGTGCTCTTGACGACCTCCGGCGGTCTCACCGGCGGCGACCGCCTGCGCCTCGCCGTCGGCGTCGAGCGCGCGGCGGCGGCGATCGTCACCTCGCAGGCGGCTGAGAAGATCTATCGCTCGCTCGGATCCTCGTGCACGGTTTACGTCGATCTCACCGTCGCCGCGGGCGGCTGGCTCGAATGGTTGCCGCAAGAGACGATCCTGTTCGACGGTGCGCGTCTCGAACGGCGCATCGATGCGACCCTCGCGGTCGACGCTCGGCTTCTCGCTTGCGAGATGGTGGTCTTCGGTCGCATGGCGCGGAACGAGGCGCTGACGCACGGCCTGTTGCACGATGCCTGGCGCATCCGCCGCGACGGCCGTCTCGTCTGGGCCGACGCGCTGCGGCTCGACGACGACATCGCGGCGCGTCTTGCCGCGCCTGCCGGCTTCGGTGGCGCTCGGGCCTCGGCGACGGCGCTCTATGTCGGGGATGGCGGCGAGGCGCACCTTCCGCTCGCCCGCGCGCTGGCCGAGGCGGGCGAGGGTCGGGGCGCCGTGAGCTTCGTCAACGGCGTCCTCGTCGCGCGCTTTCTCGGCCCGCACCCGGATCTCGTGCGTCGCGCGCTCATGCGCTATATCGCAGGGATGCGGCAGGCGGTCGCCGGACTTGCCCCGACCCTGCCGCGCGTTTGGCACAGCTAGGATAGCGACGATGCACCTGACGCCGCGCGAGAAGGACAAGCTGCTCATCGCCATGGCCGCCATGGTCGCGCGCCGCCGCCTCGAGCGCGGCGTCAAGCTCAACCATCCCGAGGCGGTGGCGCTCATCTCCGATTTCGTCGTCGAGGGCGCGCGCGACGGTCGCTCGGTTGCCGATCTGATGCGCGCCGGCGCCGGCGTCCTGCGGCGCGATCAGGTCATGGAGGGTATCGCCGAGATGATCCCCGAGATCCAGGTCGAGGCGACCTTTCCCGACGGCACGAAGCTCGTCACCGTGCATCAACCGATCCGCTAGGAGGCCATGATGATCCCTGGAGAAATCATCGTGGCGCCGGGTGAGATCGAGCTCAACGCCGGCCGGCCGACGGTGACGATCGCGGTCGCCAACACAGGCGACCGGCCGATTCAGGTCGGCTCGCACTATCATTTCTTCGAAACGAATTCGGCGCTCCGCTTCGACCGGAGCCTCGCCCGCGGCTACCGCCTCGACATCCCGGCCGGCACGGCGACGCGCTTCGAGCCGGGCCAGACGCGCACGGTGCGGCTTGTGGCATATGCCGGTGCGCGCATCGTCCATGGCTTCAATGGCCGCATCGCCGGCCCGCTCGGAGATTGATCCCATGGCAATCCGCATTCCGCGCGGCGTCTACGCCGACATGTTCGGCCCGACGATCGGCGATCGCGTGCGCCTCGCCGATACCGAACTCTTCATCGCGGTCGAGGAAGACCGCACGGTCTATGGCGAGGAAGTCAAGTTCGGCGGCGGCAAGGTGATCCGCGACGGCATGGGACAAAGTCAGCGCAGCCGCGCCGAAGGCGCCGTCGACACGGTCATCACCAACGCCCTCATCCTCGACCATTGGGGCATCGTCAAGGCGGATATCGGCCTCAAGGACGGACGCATCGCGGCGATCGGCAAGGCGGGCAATCCCGATATTCAGCCCGGAATCGACATCGTCATCGGCCCCGGCAC
Source organism: Allostellaceae bacterium (assembly GCA_041488295.1). GTDB lineage: Bacteria > Pseudomonadota > Alphaproteobacteria > ATCC43930 > CGMCC-115725 > URHD0088. Next base: position 563 of record JBGPOZ010000398.1, on the reverse strand, counting down.
CGAGGCGATCGCCGGCGAAGGCAAGATCGTGACCGCGGGCGGCGTCGACATGCACATCCACTTCATCTGCCCGCAGCTGATCGAGGAAGCGCTCTATTCCGGCGTGACGACCATGCTGGGCGGCGGCACCGGTCCCGCCGCCGGGACCGCCGCCACCACCTGCACGCCCGGCCCGTGGCACCTGACGCGCATGCTGCAGGCGGCCGAAGCCTTCCCGATGAATCTCGGCTTTTATGCCAAGGGCAACGCGGCGCAACCGCAAGCGCTCGTCGAGCAGATCGAGGCGGGGGCCTGCGCCATGAAGCTGCACGAGGATTGGGGAACGACGCCGGCGGCAATCGACAATTGCCTCTCCGTCGCCGATGCACACGATGTCCAAGTCCTCATCCACACCGACACGCTCAACGAATCGGGCTTCGTCGAGGACACGATCGCCGCCTTCAAGGGCCGCACGATCCACGCCCTCCACACCGAGGGGGCGGGCGGCGGGCATGCGCCCGACATCATCCGCGTCTGCGGCGAAGCAAACGTCTTGCCGTCCTCGACCAACCCGACGCGCCCTT
>JBGPOZ010000397.1:0-2520 GCA_041488295.1 Allostellaceae bacterium | reverse complement strand
CGCTCATGTCCCTCGGTGTGGTCGGCGCGTCGGCGCAGCTTGCGACCTTCGCCAAATCCGAGCTGACGATCGAGACGGCGGGCGGCAAGCAGCATTTCCGGATCGAGGAGGCGAGGACGCCCGATCAGATGGCGCAGGGCCTGATGTTCCGCCGCTCGCTGCCGGCCGATGCCGGGATGCTGTTCCTCTACGACCACCCGCAAGTCGCCTCGTTCTGGATGAAGAACACCCTGATCCCGCTCGACATGGTCTTCATCGCCGCGGACGGCACCGTGGCCGGAATCCACGAGCGCGCCGTCCCGCTCTCGCTCGATCCCGTCATCTCGGATCGGGCGGTCATCGCCGTGCTCGAGCTGAACGGCGGCACGGCGGCGCGGCTCGGCATCAAGGCGGGCGATCGCGTCGATCATCCGCTCCTCGAGAAGCACCTTTGACGAGGGTGATGGCGGCGATCGACCCGTCGGCGGCGGTGGCGCGTCTCGCCGCAACGGCGCGGCGGCGCCTGACGCCGTGCGGCGCCGGCGACATGGTCTGGCACGAATGGGGCGAGGGGCCGCCGCTCGTGCTGCTGCACGGCGGCTACGGCTCGTGGACGCATTGGCTGCGCAACATCGAAATTCTCGCCAAGGACCGACGCGTCATCGCCGCCGACCTGCCCGGCTGCGGCGATTCCGCCGCGGCGCCCGAGCCCTACACCGCCGAGAGCCTCGCCGCGATCGTCGCCGACGGGCTCGGCCGGATCTTGGCGCCGTCGGAGCCCTTCGACCTCACCGGCTTCTCCTTCGGCGGTTTGCTCGGCGGCCATGTCGCGGCGGCTTTCGGGACGCGTTGCCGCTCGCTCGCCATCGTCGGACCGGGCGGGCTTGGCTTGCCGCGGAGCACGATGCGGGAGCTGTTGAGCTGGCGCGGCATCGACGACCCGACCCAGCGCGCCGCCATCCATCGCGCGAATCTCGAGATCCTGATGTTCGCCGATCCCGCCGGGATCGACGAGCTCGCGGTCCATCTCCAGGCGATGAACGCCGAGCGCGGGCGAACCAAGAGCCCGCCGATCGCCCGCACCGACACGCTGGCGCGCATCCTCCCCAAGGTGACGGCGCGTCTTGCCGCCATCTGGGGCGAGCGCGATGCGACGGCAATGCCCGATTTCGCGGCGCGTGCCCGGCTCTTGCGGGGAATTCAGCCCACTGCGCCCGTCATCCTCATCGCTGGCGCCGGACATTGGGTGCAGTACGAAGCCGCTGCCGCCTTCAACGCCGCGCTCCTCGAGCTCCTGGCGGCGGCGCGGGGCTGAACCGCGGCGCTCAGCGGATGCGCGCCAAAGTGACGCCGTCGCCGATCGGCAGCATGCTGAGATCGATCCGCTGATCGTCGTGCAGCTTGCGGTTCAGGGCCTTCAGAGCCGCGGTGTCGGCGTCGTTCTTCGCCGGATCGGCGACGGCGCCGCTCCACAGCACATTGTCGATGAGGATGAGGCCGCCCCGCCGCACGAGCTGCAGCGCCGCCTCGTAATAGTGATCGTAATTCTCCTTGTCGGCGTCGATGAAGGCGAAATCGAACGTGCCCTTCCGCCCGTCGGCGATGAGGCGCGCCAAGGTCTCGCGCGCCGGCGCGAGGCGCAGCTCGATCTTGGCCGCGACGCCCGCCATCGCCCAATAGCGCTGGGCGATCGCGGTGAATTCGGCGCTGACATCGCAGCAGAGGATGCGCCCCTCTTCCGGCAGCGCCAAGGCGACCGCGAGCGCCGAATAGCCGGTGAAGGTGCCGATCTCGAGGCAGTTCCGGGCGTCGATGAGGCGGGCGAGGAGGGCCATGAACTGCCCCTGCTCGGGACCGATCTGCATCATCCCCATCGGCAGCTTGCCGGTCTCCTCGCGGAGCCTCTGCATGATCTCCGGCTCGCGCAGCGAGACCTCGTGGAGGTAGTCGAGAAGCGACGGCGTCAGGTTGAGCGTGCGTCCGGCCATGTGTCCCTCGGGGCTAGGTGAGGCGGCATTGTGACGGAGACGGAGCCGCGCCGAAAGCAGGGCAATCGGGTGAGAGTGTCATCTGAACAAGAATCACCACGGAGTCACGGAGGGCACGGAGAAATGAAGGCTCTTTGGAACCGCCTTGCGGTCCAATTCCTTCTTCTCCGTGCCCTCCGTGCCTCTGTGGTGGACATTTCTTACGTCGCTCGGTTGCCCCAGCGCCGAAAGGGGGCCGGCCTTGTCGCGACCGGCGGCATCGTGTATCTCAACGGCGAGCAACCGGGGCGTAGCTCAGCCTGGTAGAGCGCTAGCTTTGGGAGCTAGAAGCCGGAGGTTCGAATCCTCTCGCCCCGACCATCGCCTCGCGGCATGTAGAAGGATTCCGATCGTCGATGGCGCGCGCACGCATTCTCCGGCCGGCAAAGACGGCCATGCAGTCGGGTCGAGCGTCGACCCGCAAATGGGTGCTCGAATACGAGCCGGCGAGCAAGCGCGAGCCCGACCCCTTGATGGGTTGGACCAGCGCGGGCGACACCTTGAACCAGGTGCG
>JBGPOZ010000396.1:0-2545 GCA_041488295.1 Allostellaceae bacterium | reverse complement strand
TGCGATCGAGCAGCCGCGCGAAATCCTGCGCTGGAAATCCCGGCGGAAGCTTGACGCCGGCGCTGGGGTTGAGGAGGTTGTGGACGATCTGCGCCGTGTCGAAGACGCCGGCATCGACCACGCGGTGCAGCGCCGGTGTCGTGCCGATCGCGGTGATGCCGCAAAAGCGGATCTTGCCCTGCCGCCGCAATGTGTCGAGCGCCGGCACGATCTCCTCGAGCACGGCCTGCGCCGTGAAATTGCCGTCGCCGCCCTCTTCGGTGATCGGGTTGTGCAGCTGCAGGAGGTCGATCTCGTCGCGCCCGAGCCGCCGCAGGCTCGCGTCGAGCGAGGCCGTGATCGCCTCCGCGAGCCTTCCGCGCTCCTCCGGCGCGATGCGGAATTTGGTGCCGAGAACGATCTCGGAGCGGTGCCTCCTCAGCACCCGTCCCAGCGTCTTCTCGGATTCGCCGTCGCCATAGGAAGGCGCGGTGTCGAAATAGTTGATGCCGAGCTCCAAGGCCCGCGCCACCGCCCGCTCTTGCTCCGCCGGCGCCCCGCGCACCATCAGCCCGCCGACATTGCCGCAGCCGAAGCCGAGGATTCCGAGTTTGAGGCCGGTCCTGCCGAGCGTGCGCTGCTGCATGTGTGCCCCTCCGTCCAGCTTGCGTTCCACGAGATCATCCCTCGTCCCTCGCGCTCCGCAAGGTAGCGCAGGACCCCCTCCCGGTTACAGCCCGAGCTTCTCGAAGGTTTCCAGAGGCAGGAAAAGACGGCGCGGCTCGTCGGCAAAGGCGCGAAAGCCATAGCGCTCATAGAATGCCAGAGCGCGCTCGTTCTTGGCATCGACGATGATGGCATATACGGCAATCGTCGTGCTCGCCCGGATCACACGGCGGCGATTACGGTGACAGTGCATTAATTGACTTTGCCGAGGTGGTCTTCGTCCATAGTGAAAGCAACGGTGAATTAAATGCACTGTCACCGTAATCCCGGGATTGGCGAGGACGGCGCGCACCGAGGTCTGGATCGCCGCGGCGGCGCCGACCTTGCGGTCGATGAGCAGCGGGAAGGAGACGACGGAGAGAGCGGCGTGGCACCGGCGTCGAGATGAGGCATGGTACCGGCATGACGGAGCCGGCGACGCTGAGCAATTGGCTCGCCTACGACATCGTCGTGTCGCTACATTGCGAGCACTGCCACACGGCGACGCCGCTGCCGATCGGCGAGCTCGTCGAGCGGTGCAGCGAGGATTATCCGGTCGCGGAGATCCGCGAGCGCGCCCGGTGCAAGCGGTGCGGTAACCGCGCGCCGAGAAGGGGAGCTTTGTCATGACCATTGAAATCCGCGACAAGCGCCTTACCGCCGTCACTGGCGAGAGCGTGACGTTCGAACGCCTCGCCACCGGCTTCGCCTTCACCGAGGGACCGGTCTGGCATCCTCACGAGCGCTGGCTCATCTTCAGCGATATTCCGTCGAACCGCCTTCATCGCTGGTTCCCATCGGGCGAGCTTGCCGTCCATCGTGCGCCGAGCAACATGGCGAACGGGAACACGCTCGATCGTCAGGGCCGGCTCGTCAGCTGCGAGCATGCGACGAGCCGGGTGACACGGGCTGAGACGAACGGCACCGTGACCGTTCTGGCGAGCCACTACGGCGGCAAGGCGCTGAACAGTCCGAACGACATCGTCGTCGCCGCTGACGGAGCGATCTACTTCACCGATCCGACCTATGGTCGCATGGACTATGTCGGCGTCAAACGTGACGTCGAGCTCGCGTTCCGCGGCGTCTATCGTCTCGCGCCTGAAAGCGGCGCACTCACCCTCCTCGCTGACGATTTCGGACAGCCCAACGGCCTCTGCCTCTCGCTCGACGAGACGCACCTCTTCGTCAATGACACCGAGCGTCGGCACATCCGCGTCTTCACGCTCGCCACTGACGGCACTGTCTCGGGCGGCGCCGTCTGGGCGACAGCAACCGGCGAGGGTGCCGGCGCGCCAGACGGCATGAAGATCGATAGCGCCGGGAATCTCTATTGCACCGGCCCCGGCGGCATCCACGTCTTCGCCCCCGAGGGCGCTTGCCTTGGGGTCATCCGCACGCCCGAGAAGGCAGCGAACTTCGCCTTCGGCGAGGACGATCTGCGCAGCCTCTTCATCACAGCGTCGACCTCGCTCTATCGCGTCCGGGTCGCTGTGCCGGGGCGGCGAGTGTTCTGATTGGGCAGCAGGGTCGGATGAACCCGAACGGCAGCGGAAGATAGCTCTCGTCTCCGCCCGCGCCGATCGCGCCCCACGATAGCGCTTGCTAAATATCCTTTACGGATATATCGTGCCCGGATTAATTTCTGAATTGGAGGCGTACATGACCACCGACACCGAGACCATCCGCGATGGCGGCGGGCGGTTCCTTCCGGGGCAGTCCGGGAACCCGGCGGGACGGCCGCGGGGGGCGCGGAACCGGGCGACGTTGCTTGTCGAGGCGCTGCGGGATGGCGAGGATGCGCAGATTCTGCGCGTCGTCGTCGAGAAGGCGCTGGGCGGCGATGCGGTGGCGGCGCGGTTCT
>JBGPOZ010000395.1:0-2557 GCA_041488295.1 Allostellaceae bacterium | reverse complement strand
GTCGTCTATTATCGCCTTTCGCCCGATCGAAGGCGCGTCGTCTTCGGCGGACGGGTCGCCCTCATGGAGACGGATCCGCGGGTGACGGCGCCGCGCCTTCACGCCGAGATGACCGCGATCTTCCCTGAGCTCGCCCGAACGCGGATCACCCATTCCTGGCACGGTTTCGTCGCCTACACTTTCGACACGATGCCGCATCTCGGCAAAGACCAGGACGGCGTACACTACGCGATGGGCTATTGCGGCTCGGGCGTCTCGCTCGCGACATATTTCGGCACGCGCATCGGTCAGCAGGTGCTGGGCCTCGACGAGGGGCGCACCGCGCTCGACGGGCTCGATTTCCCGACGCGGCCATTCTACACCGGAACGCCCTGGTTCCTCGCGCCCACCCTCATCTGGTATCGCCTGCGCGATCGGATGAACGTCTAAGGCAGGCCGGCCTCGGAGGACACATGAACGCACCGATTTCGCCAAAACAGATCATGTCGGCCGAGACCTATATCTCGGCGGATTGGTTTCGCCGCGAGCAACAGGAGTTGTTCGGCCGCAGCTGGGTATTCGCCGGGATGACCGAGGATCTGGCAAAGCCGGGCGACTACCAGATCGTCTCGACCGGCCGCGCCTCGCTCATCCTTCTGCGCGACCGCGCGGGCGGTCTCCGCGCCTTTCACAATCAATGCCGGCATCGCGGGACGCGGCTTCTCGAAGGCAAAGGCAACATCCCCCGCGCCATCACCTGCTTCTATCACAATTGGACCTACGATCTCACCGGCGCTCTCCTCAGCGTCACGCTCGAGCGCGAGCAATTCCCTGACATCGACAAATCTTGCCACGGCCTCCGGCCGGCTTCGGTCGCGACGTGGCGCAACCTCGTCTTCGTCAACCCCGATCCGGCGGCGGAGCCGTTCGAGCAGTGGCTTTCTGACATTCCACGGAAGCTCGGCCCCTTCGAGGCGGGCGAGACGCGTCCGCACGATCCCGAGCGGCTCGTCGAGGTCTCCGACGTCGTCTATCGCGTCAAGGCGAATTGGAAGATCGTCGTCGAGAATTTCATCGACGGCTATCATCTCCCTCTGCTGCACCCGATCTCCCTCGGCGACGGCGACTTTATGAAGCAGCAATGGGAGCCGGTCGGTCGCCATCAGGCGTTCTACCGGCCCTTGCGGCCCGGCATCGCCCATAACAACCAGCCGCTTCCGGTGATCGAGGGGCTTCCGGCGAATTACGGCGCCTCCTATCAATGGCTCTTCCCCAATCTCGGTCTCTACAATCTCGCGACCTTCTGGAGCACCTTCCATGTGATCCCGCTCGAAGCCGGATTGTCGCTTGTGCAAAGCCGCGTGCGCGCCATGCCCGAGGCGCTCGAGCGCGCCCAGAACTTGCCGCGCGAGTTCACCCATCTTCCGCCGCACATCGTCAGCGCCAAAGGACCTTACGCCGAGGTGCGCATCAAGTTTCCGGACACCCATCCGATGAAATCCAACAACGTCATGCTCGAGGACATCTATGCCTGCGAGGCGGTGCAGGCGGGACTCGAGGCCGGCGGCACGGTCGGGCCGCTCTCGCGCTGGGAGCGGCCGCTGAATTTCTTCCAGCAACAGATTCTCGATTGCGTGCCGATGTGACGTTCGAGAAGGCTCCCTCGCCCGCTCTCGCGGAAACCGGAGGTTTCCGCTGACGCGACAGGCGAAGCTTCGCTTCGCCGAGAGCTTACGGGAGAGGGCCGGGGTGAGGGGATGGGAGCACGAACCGAGGGTTGGAGTTCGCGGCGATTGCCCTCACCCTGCCCTCTCCCGTAAACGGGAGAGGGTTAACTGAGTTAGAACGAACGTAGGGAGATGTCAGGTATGCGCATCGTCATCGCCCAGATGAAGCACGAGACCAACACCTTCTCGCCGGTGCCGACGCCGCTCGCGCGCTTTGCCCGAGGCAATGCCGGGCGCCATCCGACCATGCCGCCCGAAGGTCGCGAGGCCTATCAATCCTTCAAGGGCACGGGCAGCGCCATCGCTGCTTTCATCCAACTTTGCGAAGAGGCCAGGATCGATTTCACCATTCCGATCGCGGCGCAAGCCTGGCCGAGCGGCCCGGTCGAGGATGCGGCGTTCGAGCACATCGCCGGCCGCATCTGCGCCGCGATCGACGCCGGGTGCGATGCCATCCTCCTCGATCTCCACGGCGCGATGGTGACGGAGCGCTTCGAGGATGGCGAAGGCGAGCTTCTTCGCCGCATCCGCCGCATCGCGCCCAAAGTGCCGATCGGCGTCGCGCTCGACATGCACACCAACCTCTATCCGGCAATGGTCGAGAATTGCGATGTCATCTCCGGCTATCAGACCTACCCGCATATCGACCAGTACGAGACCGGCATTCGCGCCGGCCGGCCGATCCTCGCCATGCTCGCTGGCAAGGCTGCGCCGGCGATGGCGTGGGGCAACCGGCCGATGCTCCCGCACGTCATGCGTCAGGCGAGCGATGATCATCCCAACAGCAAGCTGCAGGCGCGTTGCCGCGCGATCGAGGCGGAGGGCGCGCTCGCCGCCAGCCTCTTCGTCGG
>JBGPOZ010000394.1:0-2574 GCA_041488295.1 Allostellaceae bacterium | reverse complement strand
GTCGCCTCATCAAGGAGCCGCTGGCCGGTATGAACCCGCTGCTGCCGATGGCGCCGGCGCTCGGCATCCCGGCGCCGATGGTGCGGGACGACGCGCTGGCGCTGCTCGCCGTCGCCGAGGCGGGCCGCGCCGGCGCCGCCGCTTGGGCGTGGGACCATGCGGTGGCCCACCGCGCCTTCCTCACCCGCAAGGGCGCGCCCGCGACGGAACGCGCGGTGCATGATGCGGCGCTCGCCGAGATCCTGACGGCATTGGCGCCGCGCTTGGCGAAGTATGTCGAGATCGGGGTGATCAAGCCACGGTGAGCGGGGTGGTAGGCCAGGACAGAACGGTTGAACCACGAAGACACGAAGACACGAAGGGACCGAGCGTCGCGCGAAGCGCTACCACCAAGCGGCCGGGCTCGCGGACGCTGGCAACGCCGATTTGCACGGCGCTGCGCGCAAAAAGAACTTCGTGTCTTTCGTGCCTTCGTGGTGAATCTTTCTCTCCGAACCTTATCTTCACTCCGCCGCGATCGCCGGCACGGGCGCTGGTGAGCGGAAGAGTTTCAGGAGCTCGGCTTCGCGTGCCTTCGCCGCGGCGAGGTTTCCTTCCTTCACATGGCCGAAGCCGCGGATGTGCCCTGCAGTTTCGACGAGCGCCACGGCGAGCGGATGGTTCGCGGCATCGAGGCGCGAGAGCACTTCCGCAATGAGGGCCTCGTATTCGCCGATGAGGCGGCGCTCGGTGCGGCGTTCCTCGCTGTAGCCGAAGATGTCGAGCGGCGTGCCGCGCAGGCGCTTCAGCTTCGCGAGGATGGCGAAGGCTTTCAGCATCCAGGGGCCATAGGCGCGCTTCTTCAGATGGCCGGTCGCCGGATCCCGCTCGGCGAGGAGCGGGGGCGCCAGATGAAATTGCAAGGTGAAGTCGCCGGCGAATTGCGCGTGCAGCGCCTTCAAGAACGTGCCGTCGGTGTAAAGCCGCGCGACCTCGTATTCGTCCTTGTAGGCCATCAGCTTGAAGAGCGTCTTCGCCACCGCCTCGGCGAGGCCGCTGCGCCCCTTCGCCTTCTCGGCCTCGGCCAGCGCGACGCGGCGGACCAGCGCCTCGTAGCGCGCGGCATAGGCCCGGTCCTGATACTGGGTCAAGAACGCGACGCGGCGCGCGATGATCTCGTCGAGCGTCGTCGCCAATGGCCGCGGCGCTGTCGCGGGCGAGGCCGCCGCGCGCTCGACCGCGTCGCGGCGATGCGCGGCGCGCCGGCCCCAAAGGAATGCCTCCTTGTTGAAGGTGATGGCGACGGCATTCAGCTCGATCGCGCGGAGGATGGCCTCGCCCGAGACCGGCACCAAGCCCTTCTGCCAGGCATAGCCCAAGGTGAAGAGGTTGGTGGCGATCGAATCGCCAAGCAGCGCCGTTGCAAGGCGCGTCGCCTCGATGAAATCGGCGCCCTCCTCGCCGACCGCCTCGGCGATCTGGCGGCGGATGTCGCCGGCGGGGAAGAAGAAATCGGGATCGCGCGTGAAGGCGCCGGTGATCGTCTGATGCTCGTTGACGACGGCGCGGGTCTTGCCGCGGCGGAGCTTCGCCAGACCCTCGGGGCTCGCCGCCACGACCGAGTCGCAGCCGATGAGGAGATCGGCGTCGCCGGCGGCGATGCGCACGGCGTGGATGTCCTCGGGCTTGTTGGCGATCCGGATATGGCTGAAGACGGCGCCGCCCTTCTGCGCAAGGCCGGTCATGTCGAGGATCGAGACGCCCTTCCCCTCGAGATGCGCCGCCATGCCGAGGAGGGCGCCGATCGTCACGACGCCGGTGCCGCCGACGCCGGTGACGAGAATGCCGTAGGGATCGCCGATCTTCGGCAGCTCGGGCTCGGGCAAATCGGCGAAGGACGAGGCATCGGCGGTGATGCGCTCGGGCTTGCGGATTCCGCCGCCATGCACGGTGACGAAGCTCGGACAGAAGCCGTTGACGCAGGAGTAATCCTTGTTGCAGCTCGACTGGTCGATGGCACGCTTGCGCCCGAACTCGGTCTCGACCGGGACGACCGAGAGGCAGTTCGACTTGGTCGAGCAATCGCCGCAACCCTCGCACACCGCCTCGTTGATAAAGACGCGCTTTGCCGGGTCCTCCATCTTGCCGCGCTTGCGGCGGCGGCGCTTCTCGGCGGCGCAAGTCTGGTCGTAGACGAGGATGGTGACGCCCGTCTCCTCGCGCAGATCGCGCTGCACCGCGTCGAGATCGTCGCGATGGTGGAAGGTGACGCCTGATGCGAAATGCGTACCGGCTGGATATTTGTCGGGCTCGTCGCTGACGACGACGATGCGCTTCACGCCCTCGGCGTCGAGCTGGCGCGTCATGTCGGCGACCGAGAGCTGGCCGTCGACCGGTTGGCCGCCGGTCATGGCGACGGCATCGTTGTAGAGGAGCTTGTAGGTGATGTTGACGCCCGATGCGACGGCGGCGCGGATCGCCAGGATGCCGGAGTGGAAATAGGTCCCGTCGCCCAAATTGGCGAAGATGTGCTGGGTTTCGGTGAAGGGCGCCTGGCCGATCCACGTCGCGCCCTCGCCGCCCATCTGGGTGAAG
>JBGPOZ010000393.1:0-2591 GCA_041488295.1 Allostellaceae bacterium | reverse complement strand
GAGCCATTCGACGCGATCGACCTTCACGACCTTGCCGCCGGCGAGACCATCGGCCGGCTCGGCGCGCGGCACATAGTCGGTGTTCTTGTCGAAGACGACCTTCGAGCCGGGCTGCCATTCCGCCTTGTTGAACTTGAACGGTCCCGAGCCGATCGTCTCGGTGATCGGCGTGAAGGGATCGGTCATCGCCACCCGCTCGGGGTAGATGGCCGGCATCTGCCCGCCCGCCGAGCCCAGCGCGAATTCGACGAAGGCGAACGGCTCCTTCAAGACAATCGTGAAGCGGCGGTCGTCCTCGCCCTTCATTTCGGCGATCACCGCACCGAGTTTCTGGCCCATGACGTCGCGCTTCATCCAGCGGTTCAGCGAGGCGATGACGTCGCGCGGCGTCACGGGTTGTCCGTCGTGAAATTTGAGGCCGGGACGGAGCGTCAGCGTGTAGGTCAGGCGATCGGCCGAAATTTCCTCTTTCTCGACCATCTGCGGCTGCGGCTTCAGATGCGAATCCCACGCGAAGAGCGTGTCGTAGACCATCAGCGCGTAGATCTTGGTCACCTGAATCGAGTTGACGTGGGTATCCAGCACTTTGAGGTCCGCCTGCGGGATGACGCGCAGGATTTTGGCCTCCTCGGCTCTGGCGAACGTCGCCGCGAGAAGCGCGAACATAAAAGAAAACGTTCGCAGACATCCGATCCGGGCCATGCGATGCCTCCCCTCGCGCGCATTCTGCGTTCGCGCCTGATAGCCCTGAGGGTGAGCCGGCCGACGGCGGGGCGTCAAGCCGCTTCGCGACGCATACGCGCTATCGGGAATATTCCTGCGCGCCGTCCAGTCAACTCGATGTCGCATCATTGAAACACGAGGGAACCATGACGACGAAGCTCGCGATCGCCTTCTCCGCCCTGCTTCTCGGCAGCATGCCCGTTGCCGCACAACAGGTACAGCCTCCGCAGCCCGCCTCGCAACCGGCTCAGCGGCAGGCCTGGACGGTCTACCAGTCCCATATCTCCTGGCAAAAGCCGGCAAGCGATTCCCAGCGCTGCCCCGAGCTCACGGACCCGCAGCCCGGCCAATCCGGTTGGCACGTCTTCCTGTCGCACGTGCAGTGGTACGGCGACTGCGTGACGACCTTCCCGTCCTTCTCGACGGCGCAGTAAGACGCCGCCGGCAGCTCATTCAAGCGCGCGGCAGCTCGCCCTCCGCGCGCAGCATGGCGACCGCCTTGGCGAACCCTGAGACGGTCGCCTCCATCTCGTCCTTGCCGTGCGTTGCCGAGATGAAGCCGCTGAGGCGGCCATTGAAGTCGACGCCGTTGACGAGAAGAGCGAGGCGGAACTTCTGGGCGAGCACCTTGGAGCCTGCGGTCAGCTCGCGGTAGTCGAGCGTCATGGGATCGAAGGCGCCCGGCGTCAGCGCGCGATTCCCAGGGTTGAGGAAGGTGTGGAAGCCGCTGAAGGTGCCGTAGACCGCCCACGGCACGCGCTCCGCAGCAATGACCTCGTTAAGACGTCCGCGCAGCTCGGCGGCGTAGGCGTTCGCCTTTTTGCACGCATCCGTCGAGCCGACGATCTCGAGCGCGGCGCGCCCGGCCGCCGCCGAGACCGGGTTCGCGTTGTAGGTCCCGGGATGCGAGATCTTTTCCCGGCCCTTGCGCGCCGCAACGGCGAAGTCGAGCTCGTCGAGGATGTCTTTCCGCCCGCACACCGCGCCGCCCGGCAAGCCGCCGGCGAGGATTTTCGCGAGCGCCGTCAGATCGGGCGTGATGCCGAACTCGCCTTGTGCGCCGCCGGGCGAGACGCGGAAGCCGGTCACCACCTCATCGAAGACGAGGACGATGCCGCGCTTTGCCGTCTCCTCGCGCAGCGCCGCCAGGAACTCGCGCGAATGCGGCACCGTGCCGAAGCCCGATCCCGTGGGCTCGAGGATCGCGGCGGCGATGTCGTCGTGCGCCCTCAGCGCATCGCGCATCGCCGCGATGTCGCCCGGCGGAAGAAGGATGCCGTTGGCGGCGATCTCGGCAAGGACGCCGGTCGTCGGCGTGCCGTCGAAATGCGAGGCGTGGCCGGCGGTCATGTGATCGTGCCAGCCGTGGAAGTGCGTCAGGAACCGCACGATCTTCTTCTTGCCGGTGACGGCGCGCGCAAGGCGCAGCGCCATCAAGGTCGCCTCGGTGCCCGATGAGGTGAAGCGCAGCCGCTCGGCCGAGGGGACGAGGCGTTTCACCAGCTCGGCCCAGCGCACCTCATCGGCATGGTTTGCGCCGAAATGCGTGCCGCGCCCCAGCGCTTCCTGCGCCGCGGCGAGGACGGTCGGGTGGTTGTGACCGAGAAGAAGCGCGCCGTGGCCGCCGTAATAGTCGACGTATTCATTGCCGTCGACATCCCATTTGCGCGGACCCTTCGCCCGCTCGACATAGATGCCGTAGGGATCGGTGTAGCGGCCGTCGTGGCTGATGCCGCTCGGCAGGAACTCCTGCGCCTCGGCGGCGAGCTTCGCCGAACGCGGCGTCCGCTCGCGATAGGCCGCAACGATGGTCGAGTTGGAGAGCTGATTGTCGGGCATGAAGGCTCCTTTGCGTGCTCCGCAGTTTC
>JBGPOZ010000392.1:0-2597 GCA_041488295.1 Allostellaceae bacterium | reverse complement strand
GGTCGAGCTCGGTTCCGGCGAGCGCGCGCCAGCGGCGGCGAAACGCCGCCCATTGCCCGGCTTCGAGGCTGGTGAACGCCTCATCGAGGAAGAGGCGCGGCGGCTGGCGGTCGGGCAGGCGCTCGCCCAACACCCAACGCCCCGAGTCGATGCCGACGAGGATGAGGTTCTGACAGTTCTCGGCGCGATACATCAAGTCGAGGAGGGCCTGCAGCGCGGCGCTGTGCCGGCCGAACGGGCGGGCGCGGTATTCCGCGGCGAGATCGAGCCGAGCGGGATCGATCGCCGGTTCCGTCATGTCGCCGCGAGGTCGATGCCGACCGTTGCCGCCGCCGCGGCGATCTCGCGCCAGGTCGTCGCGTCGATGACGATGCCGTTCGCCATCCGCTCGGCGCGCGCGATGCGCTCGGGCTCGCCCGGGACGAGCACGGGCAAGTCGGGGTCGGCTGCCGGCGCCGATTTGGCCCAGGCGATGAGGGCATCGAATTCCGTCTCGATGAAGGCGCGGGCGGCGAGCCGCTCGGGATCGAGCACGAAGGTCAGCATGCCGTTGATGATGCCGCGGTCGCGCGGGTTCGCGGGCTGGATCGTGCCCGAGCCGGCGATGGCGCCGGCGAGCAGCTCGGCGATGAGCGCGAGGCCGTAGCCCTTGTGCTCGCCGAAGGGAAGGACCGCGCCGGTGGCGCCGCCATGGCCGTTCCCATAGATGACGCCGGGATCGGTCGTGGGTTTGCCAGCGCCATCGATCAGAGCGCCCTCGACGACGCGCTTGCCCTCATTATGCGCGACGCGGACCTTGCCGAGCGCGATGCGGCTCGTCGCCATGTCGAGGATGATGGGTTGCGTCGCGCCAGTGCCCGGCACGGCGATGCAGACCGGGTTCGTCGAGAAGCGCCCTTCGCGGCCGCGGAACGGCGTCACCAGCGGACGCCCGGAATTGCCGTTGACGAAGTGGATCGCGAGGAACCCCTCCTTGGCGGCGATCTCGCCATAGGTGCCGACGCGGCCGATGTGATGCGTGTTGCGCAAGGCGTGCACCGCGATGCCGTGCCGCCGCGCCGCGCCCACCGCCCACAAGATCGCATCGCGCGCGATCACCTGGCCGTAGCCGCCATGCCCGTCCCAGACCGCGAAATTGGCGGCCTCACTGACGATCTCGGGCGCCTGGTTCGGTTTCAACGTGCCGAGTTCGAGATTGCGGAAATACGACGGCAGCATTCCGACGCCGTGGCTGTCGTGCCCCGCGAGGTTGGCGTCGACGAGATGGTCGGTGACGATTCCGGCTTCGTTGGCGCTGCTTCCCGCCGCTCGCAGCATACGCGTGACGAGCGTGCGGAGTTCTTGATGGTCGATCTTCATGCCGGGGAGGGTGTCGCGGCGGCGGGGCGCGCGTCAAGCGGCAAGACGGAAGACGAGGTTTGCCCTTCTCAGCGAGGGTATATCGCTGGCCAATTGGGTCAAAGCGCGATCGGAACAAGAATCACCACGGAGTCACGGAGAGCACGGAGAAATGCCGTTCGACTGGTTCAGGGTGGTGGGCTTTTCTCGGAGCCGCGTTGCGGCTCAATTCCCCCCTCTCCGTGCTCTCCGTGACTCCGTGGTGAACCTTTCTCGCTTCGCCCGATTGCATTACGGCATGTATGCCCCGCCATTCACATGCAGGGTTTGGCCGGTGATGTGCGCCGCATCGGTGGAGGCGAGGAAGACCGCGACGCGGGCGATGTCCTCGGGCTGCGCCATGCGGCCGAGCGGGATCGTCGCCGCCGTCGCGCGAAGCTCCTCCTCGGTGTTGCCATAGCGCGGCTGGGCGGTGTCGGTGAGGCCGGGTGCGATGGCGTTGACGCGGATGCGGTGCGGCGCCAGCTCGAGCGCCATCGCCCGCGTCATCGCGACGATGCCGCCCTTGCTCGCGGTGTAGTGGACGCCGCGCGGCGCGCCGCGGATCGCTTGCGAGGCGAGGTTGATGATCGCGCCCGGGTGCGCGCCGGCGATCATCGCCTTGGCTGCCGCCTGAGCGCAAAAGAACGTGCCCTTCAAATTGACGTCGAGCACGCGATCCCAATCGCTCTCCTGCATCTCGAGCATCGGTACGCGCGGGAAGATGCCGGCATTGTTGACGAGGATGTCGATGTGGCCGAGCTCGCTTACCGCCGTCGCCACCATTGCCGCCGCCGCCGCCGGCAGCGCCACATCCGCCTGGATCACCGCGGCGCGGCGCCCGCGCTCGCGCACGGCGCCTGCCACCGCCCCGGCGGCCTTGGCGTCATCGAGATAGTTGACCGCGACATCGGCCCCGGCTTCGGCGAAAGCGATCGCCATCGCGCGCCCGATCCCCTGCTGCGCACCCGTCACGAGCGCTGCCTTGTCGTGAAGCGTCATCGGGTGAGCCTCCGTCATCATATGCGCGGCTGAAGCGGCGATGATGAGCCGTGCCGCTTCGCTGTCGATCGCGTGCCCCATCCCATGGTCTGCACCGAATGGATTGTGTTGAAAAACCTAGTATTGGCCTCGCGATAGGACGATGGCTGCCGACGGGCGGGGAGGTTGGCGCCGGCGGTGCCCGCTCAGGCAGCCATCATCGGCGCCATGGAGGGGAT
>JBGPOZ010000391.1:0-2621 GCA_041488295.1 Allostellaceae bacterium | reverse complement strand
CACTGCGGCGCCTTCTGCCCGATCGCAAGATCGCAGTCCTCAACGGTCTCCCGCCCGGCACCGCTGCCGATTTCTCGGCGTTCGACCTCACTCCGGTGCTCAACGATCTCGGCCAGATCGCGGAATGGCGCCGGCATCTCGCCGCCGGCAACAGCGGGCAAGCCATTCTCCATGTCGACACCGGCATGGCACGCCTCGGCCTTCCACCCGACGAGCTCGCTCAATTGACCACGGCACCGGATTTGCTCGCCGGCATCCCGCTCGCCGCGATCATGAGCCACCTCGCCTGCGCCGATGAGCCCGCGCATCCGTTGAATGCTCGCCAGCTCGCCGCCTTCCGCTTGGCGCTCGCGGGATTGCCGCCGGCCCCCGCCAGCCTCGCCGCCTCTTCCGGCATCTTTCTCGGCCCCGATTTTCACTTCTCGGTCGCTCGTCCGGGTGCCGCGGTGTACGGCGTCAACCCGCAGCCGTCGACGCCGAACCCGATGGTACAACCCATTATATTGAAAGGAAAAATCATTCAGACCCGTGCGATTGACACCGGTGACACCGTTGGTTATGGTGCGACCCATCGCAGGGATCGGCCGGGCCGCGTCGCTACGGTGGCCGTCGGTTATGCAGACGGGTGGCTGCGTTCGCTCAGCAATCACGGCAGTGCCATCATCGCCGGTCAACGAGTTCCGGTCATCGGACGCGTCTCGATGGATCTCATTACTCTCGACGTGAGCGGGCTCGATCCGCACCTGACCCGGCCGGGCGCGTTTGCGACGCTCATCGGACCGCAGCGAACCGTCGACGATGTCGCGGCTGAGGCGGGAACCATCGGCTACGAAATCCTGACCTCGCTCGGTAGGCGCTACCATCGCATCTATTCCGGCGGCGGCAGAGCGTGATCGAACAGAATTTCCTGGCGCGGATCGGCCGCACCTTTCTCGACTTCCTGGCCGTCTCGGGACGCATCGTCGTCTTCGCCCTGGCGGCGATCTTCTATGCAGTCCGCCCGCCCTTTTATCCGCGCCTCATTCTGCGGCAGATGATCGATATCGGTTATTACTCGCTTCCCGTCGTCGGGCTGACCGCGATCTTCACCGGCATGGTGCTGGCGCTGCAGACCTATACCGGGTTCAGCCGATTCGCCGCGGAGAACGCGATCGCCAATGTCGTCGTCCTTTCGGTGACCCGCGAATTGGGCCCGGTGATCGCCGGCCTCATGGTGGCGGGACGCATCGGCGCCGCCATCGCGGCCGAGATCGGCACCATGCGCGTCACCGATCAGATCGACGCGCTGACGACATTGTCGACCAACCCCTACCGTTACCTCGTCGTGCCGCGGCTCATCGCCGGCTTCACCATGCTTCCGCTCCTCGTCCTCGTCGCCGACATCATCGGCGTCTTCGGCGGGTTTCTCGTCTCGACATACAAGCTCGCCTTCAATCCGGCGAGCTACATCCAGCGCTCGATCGACTTCCTGCAGACCGAGGACGTCGTCGCGGGCCTTGCCAAGGCGGCCGTCTTCGGTTTCATCGTCGCGCTGATGGGCTGCTACAACGGCTATCACTCGCGCGGCGGCGCGCAGGGCGTCGGCGCCGCCACGACCTACGCCGTCGTCTCCTCCTCGATCCTCATCCTCGTCTTCGACTACATCCTCACCGAGGCGTTCTTCGCGCGATGAGCGAAGGCGTCAAGATCAAGGTGCGCGGATTGCGCAAATCCTTCGGCCCCAAGCTGGTGCTGGACGGCATCGACCTCGATGTCGGAACGCGCGAGAGCCTTGTCGTCATCGGCGGCTCGGGCACCGGCAAATCGGTCATGCTGAAATGCATCCTCGGTCTCATCGAGCCCGATGCCGGATCGATCAAGATCGACGGTGCAGAGGTGGTCGGCATTTCCACCGCCGAGCGCGAGGCGTTGATGCGCAAATTCGGCATGCTGTTCCAGGGTGGGGCGCTCTTCGATTCTCTGCCGGTCTGGGAAAACGTCGCTTTCGGCCTCATTCAAGGGCGCGGCTTGAAGCGCGGCGCGGCAAAGGACATCGCGCTCAAGAAGCTGGCAGCGGTCGGGCTCGGCCCCGATGTCGGCGAGCTGCGTCCGGGCGAGCTGTCGGGCGGCATGCAGAAGCGCGTCGCCTTGGCGCGCGCCATCGCGGCCGAGCCGGAGATCATCTTCTTCGACGAGCCGACCACCGGCCTCGACCCGATCATGGCCGACGTCATCAACGACCTCATCGTCAAATGCGTGCGCGAGTTGGGCGCCACCGCCGTCTCGATCACCCACGACATGGCATCGACGCGCAAGATCGCCGACCGGATCGCCATGATCTACAAGGGGCGCATCATCTGGGCGGGGGCAAAGGCCGAGATCGACAGCTCCGGCGATCCCTTCGTCGATCAGTTCATCCACGGCCGGGCCGAAGGACCCATCCAGATGGAGGTGCGGGCGCATTGAGCGGCTGCGGCGAACTCTCGCCACATATCCCCCTCTCCCCTCGGGGAGAGGGTCGGGGTGCGGGGGAGTCTCCGCGCTCGAGATTTCGCCGGCGGCGGCGGCCCCACCCCCCCCCGCGCCCCCAGCGGGGGGGGGGGGGCTTGGGCACCAGAAAATGGCCCCCACCCACCCCCGTT
>JBGPOZ010000390.1:0-2628 GCA_041488295.1 Allostellaceae bacterium | reverse complement strand
GGCCGCGCATGGACCGCGCTCCGCCGGCGCGATGTCCTTGGTCGGGTCGATGCCTTCGATCCGGCCATCGGGGCCACGGTGAATTGGTCCGATCGTCGAGGTGCCGGGAAGTGTCGGCGATGGCGCCGGTTGCGCGCTCTGCGCCGGACTCGCGATCGCGACGGCGCAGAGAAGCCCGCCTGCGAGCACGGCACGCCGCAGCGAACTCTGACACGCAACCCGCGCGGCTGGTGAATTCTCAACCAAGCGATCCTCTCATTTTCCGCAATCGACCCGCATATCTAAACTCATCCTCGCAGCAAGGTCGCCAATATCCCGCAGATTGACCCTCTCCCGTCTCACCGATATGGTGCGGCGCACAACAATTGCCTGCGGACAAAGCAAGAAATGGCGATTTCGCGTGCCGTGGAAGGGGTCAGTTTCCAATCCCTCATCCTCGAATTGCAGCGTTATTGGGCGGCGCAAGGCTGCGTCATCCTCCAGCCCTATGATATCGAGATGGGCGCCGGCACGTTTCATCCGGCGACGACCCTGCGCTCGCTCGGCCCCGAGCCCTGGCGCGCGGTCTATGTGCAGCCCTCGCGGCGGCCGACCGATGGACGTTACGGCGAGAACCCCAACCGCCTCCAGCATTACTACCAGATGCAGGTGATCCTGAAGCCGGCGCCGGCCGACAGCCAGGATCTCTATCTCGGCAGCTTGAAGGCGATCGGCATCGACACGGCCCTGCACGATATCCGCTTCGTCGAGGATGATTGGGAGAGCCCGACATTGGGCGCCGCCGGCCTCGGCTGGGAGGTCTGGCTCGATGGCATGGAGGTGAGCCAGTTCACGTATTTTCAGCAAGTGGGCGGCATCGAATGCGATCCCGTCTCGACCGAGCTGACCTACGGGCTGGAGCGCCTCGCCATGTATGTCCAAGGGGTCGAGAGCATCTTCGATCTCGATTTCAACGGTGCGCCGGGAGACGCGAAGATCACCTATCGCGACGTCTTCCTCCGCGGCGAGCGCGAATTCTCCGCCTATAATTTCGAGTACGCCAATACCGAAAAGCTCTTCGATCATTTCCGCGACGCCGAGGCCGAGTGCAAGGCCCTCGTCGCGGCCAGCCTTGCGCTCCCCGCTTACGATCAATGCATGAAGGCGAGCCATCTCTTCAATCTGCTCGATGCGCGTGGCGTCATCAGCGTCACCGAGCGCGCCGCCTATATCGGCCGCGTCCGCTCGCTCGCCAAGGCGTGCTGCGAGGCGTGGGTCGCGGGTGGGGCGATGAACCATGGCTGAGCTCCTTCTCGAGCTCTTCACCGAAGAGATACCGGCGCGCATGCAGGGACGGGCCGCCGAGGATTTGCGGCGTCTCGTTCTCGACAAGTTGGAGGCGGCGCAGCTCGCGATCGAAACAGCGCGGTCGTTCGCGACGCCGCGCCGCCTGACGCTCGTCGTCGCGGGGTTGCCCGCAGCGCAGCCCGATGTCAGCGAGGAACGGCGCGGCCCGCGCGTCGGCGCGCCCGAGGCCGCGGTTGCTGGTTTCCTCAAAGGCGCCGGCCTCTCCTCTCTCAGCCAATGCGAGGAGCGCGATACCGGCAAGGGCGTCTTCTATTTCGCGGTCATCCGCAAGGCCGGACGCCCGACCGCCGAGTTGCTTCCGGAGCTGCTCCGCGCCGCCATCCTCGAGCTGCCTTGGCCGAAATCAATGCGCTTTCCGGCGGCGCCCTTCCGCTGGGTCCGGCCATTGTCGCGAATCGTCTGCCTCCTCGGCGGACGCGTCCTTCCCCTGGATCTCGGCGGCATCCCGGTCGGCGACACGACGCGCGGCCACCGCTTTCTCGCGCAGGGCACGTTTCCCGTCGCGCACTTTGCCGATTACGCCGAGAAGCTGCGCGCCGCCTATGTGATCCTCGACCCGGAAGAGCGCCGCCGGAAGATCGCCGCCGATCTGACGCTCATGGCCGAGGGCGAGGGGTTGCAGCTCAAGGACGACCCGGCCCTCCTCGATGAAGTGACCGGCCTCGTCGAATTTCCGGTCGTGCTTTCGGGCGCGATCGACGCCGCTTTCATGGAGCTTCCGCCCGAGGTGCTGACGACGTCGATGCGGGCGCATCAGAAATATTTCGCCTGTCTCGATGCCAAGGGCGCGCTCGCGCCGCGCTTCCTCGTCGTCGCCAACAACCTGACGAACGATGGCGGGGCGGCAATCATCGCCGGCAATGAGCGGGTCCTGAAGGCGCGTCTCTCCGACGCCAAATTCTTCTGGGATCAGGACCAGAAGGTCCGGCTCGAAAGCCGCGTCGAAAAGCTCGGCGAGCGGATCTTTCACGCGAAACTCGGCACCGTGCTCGACAAGGTGAAGCGGGTCGAGGCGCTCGTCGAGACGATAGCGCCCTTCGTCAAAGGGGCCGATGTCGCGCTTGCCCGGCGGGCTGCGCATCTGGCAAAGGCGGATCTCTCGACCGGCATGGTCGGCGAGTTCCCGGAGCTTCAGGGCGTCATGGGCCGCTACTACGCGCTCCATGACGGCGAGCCGATCGAGATCGCCGACGCCGTCGCCGAGCATTATGCGCCGCTTGGTCCCAACGATCGCTGCCCCTCGGCGCCGACAAGCGTCGCGGTGGCCTTGGCGGATAAGAT
>JBGPOZ010000389.1:0-2636 GCA_041488295.1 Allostellaceae bacterium | reverse complement strand
GCGATCTTGGCGCGCATCTGCTGCGCCGCGCGCGTCTCGAGTTCGGTGATCGCCGCCTCGACGACGTCTTCGCCGTAGCGGTCGATGAGGGCGGTGAGGCGCTTCTCGCCGATGGCGAGAGCCGCTCCTTGCGCCTTGATGTCGCCGATGCGCTGATCGGCGATGCGGATGTTCGAGAAGATGATCGCGAGGATCTCCTCGTCGATGACGCCCTCCTTGTAGAGCCGCACCGGCGGCAGGCGCAGCCCCTCCTGCTCGACCTCGGTCGCGTTCGCCGAGAAGCCGCCCGGCACGGCGCCGCCCATATCCGGCCAGTGGCCGGTATTGGCAAGCCAGGCGAAGAGCCGGCCGCCATAGAAGAACGGCTTCACGAACTTCACGTCCATGAGGTGCGTCCCGCCGAGATAGGGATCGTTGAGGATCCAGATGTCGCCGGGCTTCGGCGTCTTCGCCTTGGCGATGACCGCCTCGGTCGAGAATTGCATCGTGCCGACGAAGACGGGCAGGCCGAGATCGCCTTGCGCGATGAGCGCCCCCGTCGTCCGGTGATAGATACCGTCCGAGCGGTCGAGCGCCTCGGCGATGACCGGGCTGAAGGCGGCGCGGACGAAGGCGAGGTCCATCTCGTTGCAGACTTGCTGCAACCCGTTCTGGATGACGACGAGGGTGACGGGATCGAGGGTCATTGCGCGTCTTGCCCCACGGCGATGATGAGATTGCCGAAGCGGTCGACCGTCACCCTGTCGCCGGGCTCGACGACGCTCGTCGCATCGAGCTGCTCGACGATTGCCGGCCCGGCGAAAGCGGCGCCCCGCGGCAGTCGCTCGCGGGCGTAGATCGGCGTCTCGCGCCACCCTCCGACGAATGCGACGCGCCGGCGCGCGACGATTGCCGCCTCAAGCGGTCCCGCCGAATCGCCCGCCAGAATCTCGAGCGAAAGTCGGCGTCGACGCCCGATCACCGCGGTGTGGAGATTGACGAGCACCGCCCGAATTTCCGGCAAGGCGACTTCGAAGCGGTGCCAATACGCCGCCTCGAAAGCACGTTGCAGAGCCTCGCGCTCCACCGCCGGCCCTGGCAGTGCGACGCCGAGAAGATGGCTCTGCCCCTCGAACTGCATCTCGGCATGATGCAGCGCGACGATGTTCTCGACCTCCGCCGCCTCGCGCTCGAGCATCGCCTTTCCGGCGGAGATTTGTTCCTCAATGATGGATTTTATAAGATCAATATCAATGTCTTGTACTTGTTTATTCACAGATCGCACGAAATCGTGCCGGAGATCGGCGAGGATGCAGCCGAGGGCGTTGGTGAGGCCGGGCCGCGCCGGCACGAGAACGCGCGGAATGCCGAGCTCGCGCGCCAGCGCGGCGGCGTGAAGGGGGCCGGCGCCGCCGAAGGCGACGAGGACGAAGTCGCGCGGGTCGTGGCCGCGCGCGAGAGACACCATGCGGATGGCGCCGGCCATGCGGTCGTTGGCGACGCGCAGAATGGCCGCTGCTGCCGCATCGGCATCGAGGCCGAGCGGCGCGCCGATCGTCTCGGTGATCCTGGCGCGGACGACACCGAGTGGCACCTTCTCGCGGACAGCGAGAAGGCCGTCGTGATTGAGCCGGCCGAGGACGAGATTGGCGTCCGTCACGGTGGGCGCCGTCCCGCCGCGGCCGAAGCAGATCGGGCCCGGCGCGGCGCCGGCACTTTCCGGGCCGACGCGCAGCAGCCCCGCCTCGTCGATCCGCGCGACCGACCCGCCGCCGGCGCCGATCGTGTGGATGTCGACCATCGGCACATGAATCGGCATCGCGTATTCGAGCTCGGTCTCCGAGGTGACGAGCGCCTCGCCGCCGCGGATCAACGCGACGTCGCTGCTCGTCCCGCCCATGTCGTAGCTGATCGCGTTCGGGAAACCCGCCGCCTCGGCCGTCATCGCCGCGGCGATGACGCCGGAAGCCGGGCCCGACATGACGGTGTTGACCGCCGCCTCGGCAACGATTCGCGCCGACACCGTCCCGCCGTTCCCCTGCATGATGAGGAGATCGCGACGATAGCCGCGCCGCTTCAGCTCGCCCTCCAACGAGCCGACATACCGCTCGAGGACCGGCCGAATGGCGCCGTTCACCGCGGCAGTGACGCCGCGCTCATACTCGCGAAATTCCGAGACGAGCGCGCTCCCGACGGTGATGCATCCCTCCGGCCAGATCCGTCTGGCGATCTCCGCAGCTTCGCGTTCATGGCTCGGATTTGCGTAGGAATGGAGGAAGTGAATGACGAGAGATTCCATACCCTTGTCGAGCAATTCCTTAACTGCTCTCTCAACGTCATCCGACGCAAGCGGGCGCACCACCTCGCCGTCGGCATCGATCCGTTCGGTGACTTCGTGACGCATCTCGCGCGGGATGAGCGGCTCGAAACTACCGATGAGGCCGTAGGGTTGCGGGCGCGTGCGGCGGCCCAATTCAAGGACGTCGCGAAACCCGCGCGTCGTGATGAGGCCGCAGCGCGCGATCTTCCGCTCGAGGAGCGCGTTGGTCGTCGTCGTCGTGCCATGGACGATGGCGATCTCGGCGAGATCCGCCTCGACCTCCGCCAAGGCGGCGAGGACGCCCTCGGCCTGATTGTCGACGGTAGTCGGCACTTTC
>JBGPOZ010000388.1:0-2653 GCA_041488295.1 Allostellaceae bacterium | reverse complement strand
CTTGAGCTCCGGAACGAGCGCCAGCGCGATCGCGATGAAGCTCTTCATGTCGGCGGTGCCGCGGCCGTAGAGCTTGCCGTCGCGCTCGACGACGGCGAAGGGATCGCTGTCCCAGGGCTGGCCCGCGACGGGGACGACGTCGGTGTGGCCCGAGAGGATGACGCCGCCGATCTCGGCGGGTCCGATCGTCGCGAAGAGGTTGGCCTTGGTGCGGCCTTCATCGTAGGTGAGGCGCGCGGGAATGCCGTGCCCGTCGAGATAGTCCGCGATCCAGCGGATGAGGTCGAGGTTGGAGCGCGCCGAGACCGTGTCGAAGCCGACGAGGCGCCGCACCATGGCGATGGCGGAAGAAAGATCGGCCGCGGAAACCGGCGTCTCAGACATTGTCGAGGCCACGCGTCGCCGGGCTGCCGATCATCGCAAGGAATTCGCGGCGCGTCGTCGGATCGTCGCGGAACGCGCCGAGCATGGTGCTCGTCACCATGGTGACGCCGGGCTTGTGAATGCCGCGCGTCGTCATGCATTGGTGCGCCGCCTCGATGACGACGGCGACGCCTTTGGGCTGCAGCACTTCTTTCAGCGTGCTGGCGATCTGCGCCGTCATCTTCTCCTGGATCTGCAGGCGTTTGGCATAGACCTCGACGAGCCGCGCCAGCTTCGAGATGCCGATGACGCGTTTCTTCGGCAGATATGCCACGTGCGCCTTGCCGATGATCGGCGCCATGTGGTGCTCGCAATGCGATTCGAAACGGATATCCTTCAGTATCACCATCTCGTCATAGCCGTTGACCTCGTCGAAGGTACGCTGCAGGAGCTCGACGGGATCAGTGTCGTAGCCGTTGAAGAATTCCTCATAGGCGCGGACGACGCGATCGGGCGTGCCGCGCAACCCCTCGCGCGCCGGATCGTCGCCGGCCCATTCGATGAGCGTCCGCACCGCGGCTTCCGCCTCGGCGCGGCTCGGGCGCGGACGATTGCCGGGGGCGGAGGCCGAAGCCTTGCCGTTCCCGCCCCGGCTGCGCCGGCCCCGAACGGGTTCCTCTCGCATGTCGAAACTCCTGAAAAATCGATTCTAAGCGTGCCGCGGGATCAGTTCACGCTCTGATGCGGTGAATCGAGCGAGAAGGCCGGAATGGCGACCTCGAAGCTCTCGCCCTGCCGGGTCTCCATCTCGTAGCTGCCGACCATGATGCCCGAGGGCGTCTGCAGCGGCGTGCCGCTGGTATATTCGAAGCTTTCGCCGGGGGAAATGATCGGCTGCTCGCCGACGACGCCGGGGCCGCGCACCTCCTGCATGCGGCCCATGCCATCGGTGATCCGCCAATGGCGTTTGCGCAACTGCACTGTCTCGCTGCCCTGGTTCTCGATCCGCACCTGATACGCCCAGACATATTGACCGTCCGCCGGCGAGGATTGCTCCTCGAGATAGACGGGCCTGACCGTGACTTTGATGGATCGCGTCGTTTCCGAATACATGGCCCAATCTCCGCGGTTCCGTTACCCGCGTCAACGGAGCGCCGGCAAGGTGCCTCGAGAGACCTTCATTTTGTTCGGTCACCCGCAATCGTCAAGGCCGAGGCTGCGAAAGCCGCGGTGTCGGTTTCGCGTAGGTGGCAGGCGACGACGTGGCCGGGGCGGATTTCCCGCATCGCCGGCTCCTCCTTGTGGCAGCGCTCGAACGCATAGGGGCAGCGCGTGTGGAAGCGGCAGCCCGAAGGCGGATTGATCGGCGAGGGAACGTCGCCCTTCAGAATGATGCGGTGACGCTGCGCCTCGGGATTGGGCAGCGGCACGGCCGAGAGGAGTGCTTCGGTATAAGGGTGCAAGGGCGCGGCGAAGAGCGAGCGCTTGTCGGTCAGCTCGACGATCTTGCCGAGATACATGACGGCGATGCGGTGGCTGATGTGCTCGACGACGGCGAGGTCGTGGGCGACGAAAAGATAGGAGAGGCCGAACTCCTTCTGCAGATCCATGAGGAGGTTGATGACCTGGGCCTGAACCGAGACGTCGAGCGCCGAGACCGGCTCGTCGCAGACGATGAGATCGGGCTGCAGCGCGAGGGCGCGCGCGATGCCGATGCGCTGACGCTGCCCGCCCGAGAATTCGTGCGGGTAGC
Source organism: Allostellaceae bacterium (assembly GCA_041488295.1). Classification (GTDB taxonomy): domain Bacteria; phylum Pseudomonadota; class Alphaproteobacteria; order ATCC43930; family CGMCC-115725; genus URHD0088. The sequence continues at coordinate 537 of JBGPOZ010000388.1, read as the reverse complement.
GTCGCATCGCCTCTTTGCGCAGGCCGACCTTCTCGAACAGCATCGCGACGCGATCCTCGAGCGATGCGCCGTCGTCGATGCCGTAATTGCGCAGCGGCTCGCCGACGATGTCGCCGACCGTCATGCGCGGGTTCAGCGAGGAATAGGGGTCCTGGAAGACGACTTGCAATTGGCGCCGGTAGGGCCGCATCTCGGCGCGGCTCAGCCCGTCGATGCGCACGCCGCGCACCTTGACCGCGCCCGAGGTCGGCTCGATCAGCTTCAGGATCGCCTTGCCCGCCGTCGACTTGCCGCAGCCGCTTTCGCCGACGAGGCCCAAGGTCTCGCCTTCGCCGATCGCGAAGCTGATGCCGTCGACCGCGAGCACATGCCCGACGATACTCGACAGCAGCCCCTTGCGAACCGGGTAGTGCTTCTTGAGGTTCTCGACCTCGAGCAGGGGCGTGCCGCTCTTCATGGCGGCGGCAGGCGGTCGGAGTGGAAGCAGGCGGCAAGATGGCCGGGTGACTTTGCCGCCAGCGGCGGTACCGCGACGTG
>JBGPOZ010000387.1:0-2666 GCA_041488295.1 Allostellaceae bacterium | reverse complement strand
GGCGTCAACGACATCGGCGGAACGCTGATGAACGAGACGATCACGCGCTCGGCCGGCGCCATTCACGGCGAGGAGATGTCGCCCGCGCTGATGGAGGAGATCATCCGCGCCGCCGGACGAGAGCCGGTGCAGCGCACAACCTTGTATGAAGAGGCCCCGCCCGAGCGCCGCCGCGCCTCCTTCGCCGCGGCCCCGCTCGACGAGATCGTCAACACGCCGGCGAAGCAGTATTTGCGCACGGAGAGCGCACATCGAAAAATCCCTCTCCCCTTGCGGGAGAGGGAGGGGACCCATGCGCAGCATGGGGCGGGTGAGGGGTCTTTCTGAAGGCCGGCCGCGTAGCGGCGCTGCACCCCTCACCTTCCCACAGCTCCGCTGTGGGCCCCTCCCTCTCCCGCAAGGGGAGAGGGACTATCGAGGAGCCTATTTCCGCAGTCGCGGAATGATTTCCTTGGCGATGATCTCGACCTGATCCGGGCGGTACTGGTAGGGCACGAAGATGATCTTCTGGACGCCGACGGCGAGATGCGCCTTGAGCTGCTCGACGCATTCATCGACCGTGCCCATGACCGCCGAATCCTTGGTCGACTCGCTCCACGAGGCGTAATCCCATTCCTTGCCGAGCCATTCCATCATCGGCGCCTCGACCGCGGCGCGCGACTTGCCGACCATGATCGGAAGCTGATTGGCGTTGAGCAAACTCGCCGGGTCCTTGCCCGCCTCGGCGGCGAAATCGCACACCTTCTTCCACGATTTGGTGAAGCTCTCGGGCGTGTAGAAATATGTGAGCCACCCATCGGCCGCGACGGCGGCGCGCTTCAGGACGCGGTCGACATAGCCGCCGATGAGGATCGGAGGGCGCGGCCGCTGATAGGGCTTCGGGAACATGACCGCACCTTTCATATGATAGGGCGGGTAGTCGCCGACGACGAGGTCCTCGGTCCACAGCCGCGACATGATGGTGAGGTTCTCGTCCATGATCTTGCCGCGCTTCTCGAACGGCACGCCGACGGAATCGAATTCGCGCTTGTACCAGCCCGACGCCATGCCGAGGATGAGGCGGCCTTGCGTCAGTTGATCGATGCTCGATGCCTGCTTCGCAAGGAGCAGCGGGTTGCGCAGCGGCAGGATGAGGATGCCGGTGCCGAGCTTGATGCGTTTCGTCCTGGCGCCGACCGCGGTCAGGAGCGAGAGCGAATCGATGATCGGGAAATGCGGCACGACGCCGAGCAGGATGTGGTCCCAGACCCACAGCGAGTCGAAACCGAGCGCCTCCATCCGGACGCCGTATTCGACCAGTTCCTGCGCATCCGGCAGCTGCGGCCACGCCGTGAAGTTCCGCATCGCGACGCCGAAAGTGTTCGACAGTCCAGCCATTCGTGTCCCCTAGATTTATAGATCGAGATGCATTTGCAGCGATCAAAGAAACGCTTCCGCGCAGGGGTCGCCGGGGATGCGCAGAGGACGCTAAGGTCTGCACTCCCTGCGTACTCCGCGCATCCTCTGCGACCTCCGCGCTAAGAAGTTCCATCTTCTTGCCTAGGCGATATAGAGCTTGTCCGGGTCGAGATGCCGCAAGACCTGCAGCTCACTCTCGCTCGGCGGCGCGGTCTTCTCCAGCTTGTCGGCGACGAGGAGGTCGAAACCCGTGTTGTCGCGCACCTCGTCGAGGGTGACGCCGGGATGCAGCGCCAGGACCTTCATGCGTTTCGTCGCCTCATCGAACCCCATGATCGCGAGGTCGGTGACGACGCGGTACATGCCGCCGGCGAGAAGCCCGCTGTCATGCCGGCTCGTGCCGCCGCGAATGAAGCCCGGGCTCGTGATGAAATCGACCTTCTCGACGAAGCGGCGCTTCTCGTGCTTCATCGCGACGATCATCTGCGTCAGGCTCGAAATGTCGTTGCCGCCGCCGGTGCCGGGCAGGCGCGTCGTCGGGTTCTCCGGATCGCCGATGAAGGAGCTGTTGAGGTTGCCGTACTGGTCGATCTGCGCGCCCCCCATGAAGCCGATATCGACATAGCCGCGCTGGAGAAGCAGCAACACGTCGGTGCTGCTCAGCACCATGTTGGCGCGCCGCGTGCAGCGCTGCTCGTTGGTCGAGGGCGGGAGCTGCCCCGGCACGACGAAGGCGCCGATCGTCCCGCCCTCGAAGAGGATGGTGAGGCCGGGGCCATGAAGGCGCTGCGCCAAGGTCGCGGCGAGCAGCGGCACGCCGACGCCGGCGAAGACCACCTGCCCATCCTCGAGCAATCGGCTCGCCATCACCGCCAGCAATTCGCTTGCCGTGTAGTCGCGCTGTTTCGCGCGGGTCATGGTGTCAGTCGTCATAGATACGCCTCCCGCGGCGCGCCGCGTCCAGCATCTCCTCGACGCCGAGAAGATCGAGATACCCTGTCCAATTCTTCGGGCCGTAGAAATAGCGTTCGAGATATTCGGCGATCCCCTTCGCCGGGTCTTTGCGGATGAGACCCGCATACATGTCGAGATGCTTGAAGAAGGGCTCGTAGACGCCGTAGCACTCGTGCGGCGCGCAGCCGAATGGCGCCTCGATGACGGCGTCGACGGTGAGGAACGGAATCTTCGTCTGATCGGGCGCGCGGCGGATCTGCTCGTTCGAGACGATCCGCTCGGTCGTAAGGATGACGCGGTTCGCCGCCATCGCG
>JBGPOZ010000386.1:0-2683 GCA_041488295.1 Allostellaceae bacterium | reverse complement strand
CTCATGGAGGAATCGGGCGAGAGCGCCGGTACCGATCCCCGCCACCGCTGGATCGTCGACCCGCTCGACGGCACGAAGAATTTCCTGCACGGCATCCCGCATTGGGCGATCTCGATCGCGCTCGAGCGCGACGGCGAGATCATCGCCGGGGTCATCTACGAACCGACGCGCGACGAGATGTATTGGGCCGAGAAGGGCGCCGGCGCATACCTCAACGGGCGGCGCCTGCGCGTCTCGGCGCGGCGCGGCCTCGCCGATGCGCTGATCGGCACCGGCATCCCCTTCCGCGAGCGCGGCGATCACAAGCGGTATCTCGCGACTCTCGGTGCGGTGATGGGGGCGACTGCCGGCGTGCGGCGGCCGGGCGCTGCCGCGCTGGACCTCGCATATGTGGCGGCCGGCCGCTACGACGGCTTCTGGGAGTACGGCCTCTCGGCCTGGGACATCGCCGCCGGCATCGTCCTGGTGCGCGAGGCCGGCGGATATGTGAGCGACCTTTCCGGCGGCCACGACATGATGAAGACCGGCGACATCCTCGCCGCGAACGACCACCTTCACTTGCCGCTCGGCAGCCTGATCCGCGAAGCCCTCCGGCCGCTCGCCGGCGGCTAGCCGCCGGGCTTCGGCCAAACCATTTGTGGCAAGCCGCCGGGATGCGCTATTTTGCTGCACCTGCTCGGAACATGATGGGAAGGATTGGCGACGGAGTGCGGCGAGGATGTCGATCATGACGATGCGGCATCGCGGCTCGCGCGATCGGGCGCGCTGGCGCGGTCGCCGGCTGCGTCACGTGGCCCCGCTCGTTCTCGTCGGATTGCCGCTCGCCCTCGGCGCCGCACCGGCAGCAGCCCAGAGGACGCCGCAACACGCAACCGTGCAAGTCGATCTCGGCGCTCTCGATGCGCTTGGGCCGGCGCCGGCGGGCGAGCCGACCAAAGGGATCCGCCTCCACCTGCCTGCGGCACTCGACGCCGCGAGCGGCACCAGGCAGGCACAACCTGCCGGCAAGTCGCGACAGCCAACCCGCTCGGCCGCGTCGGCAGCGACGTTGTCGCCCGATCCCTCGCGAATTCCACCGCGGCCGAATCTGCCGCCGCCGGCGAAATCGGCAGTCGCCGCGCCGAGCGCTGCATCCAAAGGACCCGCCGCTCAGGGAGCCCAACCCGCGTCGAGCGCCAACCAGACGGCCGCCCTGACGCCGAATGTCGGAGCGCCGGGCGCGGGGAAGATCGAGGATCGCCTTCTCTTCTCCAACACCGGCGACGAGCTCTCGAGCGATGCGAAGGCGGAGCTCAGCCAGTTTGCAAAGCGTCTTGCCGCGGATACGCGCCTCCACGTCCAGATCATGGCCTATGCCGGCGGCGACGGCGATCCGAGCCAAGCACGACGCGTCTCGCTTGCCCGGGCGCTCGCTGCGCGCAGCTATCTCGTTGATCAAGGAGTTGATGTGAAACAGGTCGATGTCCGGCCGATGGGCAATCGCACGGAAGCCGGTCTTCCGCCCGATCGAGTCGATCTCGTGCTGGCCGAGCGCTGAGCGATGCGCAGTCAATTCGACGACGCCCTCGCCACCAAGCCCGCACTCGCGCGGATGCCGTCCGTGACGAAGCCGCGTCGGTTTCTCAATCGGATGATCGTTTTCCTTGTCGCGGTCGCCATCGTCTGCGCGCTCATCGCCCCGGCGCTCTATAGCGCCTTCCTCGGCAATCCGATGCTCAACGGCATCATCATGGGCGCGATGCTGGTCGGGATCGGCTACATCTTCCGCCAAGTCTTGATGCTCAACCCCGAAGTCGCATGGATCGAGAGCTTCCGCCGGAGTCAGGGTGCCGTCTCGACCGAGGCGGTGCCGCGCCTCCTTTCGCCGATGGCGACGATGCTGGGCGAGCGCAAGGGAGGCCGGGTCAGCCTCTCGGCGGTGAGTTTGCGCACCCTGCTCGACGGCATCGCGACGCGGCTCGACGAATCGCGCGAGATCTCGCGTTACTTCATCGGCCTCCTCGTCTTTCTCGGCCTCCTCGGCACCTTCTATGGCCTGCTCGAGACGCTTCGTTCCGTGGGCGGGGTCATCAACGGCCTCTCAATCGGCGGCGGCGACGTCGGGCGCGCGTTCAACGATCTGAAGAACGGCTTGCAGGCACCGCTCAGCGGCATGGGCACCGCCTTCAGCGCCTCGCTCTTCGGTCTAGCCGGCTCGCTCGTCCTCGGCTTTCTCGAGCTCCAGGCGGGCCAGGCGCACAACCGCTTCTACAACGATCTCGAAGAGTGGCTGTCGAGCTACACGCGCCTCTCGGCCGGCGGTCCCCTCGCCGAGTCGGGCGATGCTTCGGTGCCGGCCTATATCCAGGCGCTCCTCGAGCAGACCGCCGACAGCCTCGACAATCTGCAGCGCATCATCGGGAGGGGCGAAGAAAGCCGAATCGCCGCCAATGCCAGCCTCACCGGCCTCACCGAGAGGCTCGGCATGCTCGGCGATCAGATGAAGACCGAGCAGAACCTGCTGCTCCACCTCGCCGAAAGTCAAAGGGAGTTGAAGCCCGTGCTGCAAAAGCTCGCCGATGGCGGCGGGGCGCAGCGCGGCGCCGACGAGGCGCTGCGCGGCCACATGCGCAATGTCGAGCAGTACCTGGCGCGGCTGATCGAAGAGCTCTCGCACGGCCGCCAAGAGACGATCCAGGAGGTG
>JBGPOZ010000385.1:0-2685 GCA_041488295.1 Allostellaceae bacterium | reverse complement strand
GCGCGGGGCCGACCTCTGGGGGCCACCGGGCGTTTCCCCCCCCCGCGGGGTTCGGCACCCGGGGGGGGGCCACGCCCGACCGCTCGAACGCCGGCTTGGCTTCCGCGGTGCCGGCGGCGGCTCCCCCTCTCCCTGCCTCTCCCCGAGGGGAGAGGAAACCGCCGTTGCACCTCATCTGATCGCCCCGGCGCGCGGGGGGCACGCCCCGCCCCTCACTCCCGCAGATCCTCGAAGAATTCCTTGACCCTTGCGAAGAACCCTGCGCTTTCCGGGCTCGTCTCGTGGCCGTCGACGGCGCCCGCCTTCTCGAATTCGCGCAGCAACTCCTGCTGCTTCTTCGTCAGGTTGACCGGCGTCTCGATCATCGCCTGGATGTACATGTCGCCGCGCGTCGAGGCGCGCAGCACGGTCATGCCCTTGCCTTTGAGGCGGAACTGGTGGCCCGATTGCGTGCCCGCGGGGACGGTGACCTTGGCCCTTCCGCCGTCGATCGTCGGCACCTCGATGGCGCCGCCCAAGGCCGCAATCACCATCGGGATCGGCACGCGGCACTGGATGTTGGCGCCATCGCGCTGGAAGAGCCGGTGCGCCGCCACCGCGACGAAGATGTAGAGATCGCCGGGGCTGGCGCCGCGCATCCCGGCCTCGCCCTCGCCGGCAAGGCGGATGCGCGTCCCGTCCTCGACGCCGGACGGAATGTTGACGGCAAGGCTCTTCTCCTTGCGCACGCGCCCCTGGCCCGAGCAGGTGCGGCACGGATGCTCGATGACGCGCCCCGCGCCCTGACAGGCGGCACAGGTGCGCTCGATCGTGAAAAAGCCCTGCTGGGCGCGCACGCGCCCGCTGCCGCGGCAGGTCGGGCACGCGACCGGCTTCGAGCCCGGCTCGGCGCCGCTGCCGGCGCAGGATTCGCATTCGCTGAGGCTCGGCACGCGGACCGTCGCCTGCTTGCCCTTGAACGCCTCCTCCAAGGTGATCTCGAGATTGAAGCGCAGATCCGAGCCGCGGCCCTGGCCCTGGCCGCCGCGCCGCCCGCCCATGAACTCGCCGAACATCTCGTCGAAGATGTCGGCAAAGCCGCCCTGGCCGAAGCCGAAATCGCCTGTACCCGCACCGCCGCGCGCGCCATTCTCGAAGGCGGCGTGGCCGAAGCGGTCGTAGGCCGCGCGCTTCTGCTCGTCCTTCAGGACGTCATAGGCCTCGCTGATGGCTTTGAATTTCTGCTCGGCAGCTTTGTCGCCCGGATTGCGGTCCGGGTGAAACTGCATCGCGAGCTTGCGATAGGCCTTCTTCAGATCGTCGGCGCCGGCGTTCTTCTGGACGCCGAGCATGTCGTAAAAGTCCTGCTTCGCCATCGCCCGTCTTCGCCGTCCCCCGCCTATCCTGGCAAAATCACCGCTCCGCCGCGGCGTGACAAGAAGAATTCACCACGAAGGCACATTCACCACCAAGGCACGAAGATCACGAAAGTACGCGCTGCGGCATTTACAGATCGATCTCGGGTCAGACAGCCATGCGTCCTTCGACTTCGCTCAGGATGAGGGGGAATTGGTCTGCCATCAACGGTTTACCTCATCCTGAGCGAAGTCGAAGGACGCACGATGCCGATGCAACCTCTTGACGATCCGTGAGTGCCTCGCGCGACCAAGACCCCTTGGTGTTCTTTGTGCCTTGGTGGTTAAAAATCTCTCTACGCGCCGATCTCCGCGCGACAAAAGCCGCAAAGGGATCGGCGCCGTCTCGCCGCTACGCCCGGTGCTTCTTCTGGTCGTCGACCTCCTCGAAATCGGCGTCGACCACCTTGTCGTCGGGCTTGCCGCCGCCGGCGGCACCTGGACCGGCGCCGCCTTCAGGACCGGCCCCCGGACCCGCTTCCGGTCCGCCGCCCGCGCCCGCCGCCTGTTGCGCCTTGTACATCGCCTCGCCGATCTTCATCAGCGCCTGGGTCAAGGCGTTGGTCGCGTTCTTGATCGCCTCGGCGTCATCGCCCGCCGCGACCTCGCGCAAATGCTTCATCGCCGCCTCGATCGCCTCGCGGTCGGATGCGGGCGCCTTGTCGCCCGCCTCCTTCACCGCCTTCTCGGCGTCGTGCACCGCCGCCTCGGCGCGGTTCTTCGCCTCGATCAGCTCGCGCTTTTTCTTGTCTTCCGTCGCATGCGTCTCGGCGTCCTTCACCATGCGCTCGATGTCGCTGTCGGAGAGCCCGCCCGAGGCCTGGATGCGAATCTGCTGCTCCTTGCCGGTCGCCTTGTCCTTGGCGTGGACGTTGACGATGCCGTTGGCGTCGATGTCGAAGGTGACCTCGATCTGCGGCATGCCGCGCGGCGAGGGCGGGATGCCGACGAGGTCGAACTGGCCGAGGAGCTTGTTGTCCGCCGCCATCTCGCGCTCGCCCTGGAAGACGCGGATCGTCACCGCGGTCTGGCCGTCCTCGGCGGTCGAGAAGACCTGGCTCTTCTTGGTCGGGATCGTAGTGTTGCGGTCGATGAGGCGGGTGAAGACGCCGCCCCGGGTCTCGAGGCCGAGGCTGAGGGGCGTGACGTCCAAGAGGAGGACGTCCTTCACCTCGCCCTTGAGCACGCCGCCCTGGACGGCCGCGCCGACCGCGACCACCTCGTCCGGATTCACGCCCTTGTGCGGCTCCCGGCCGAAGAGCTTCTTGACGCGCGCCTGCACCGCCGGCAT
>JBGPOZ010000384.1:0-2698 GCA_041488295.1 Allostellaceae bacterium | reverse complement strand
CGCAAGGACGAGGCCGGCGAGCTGATTGTAGAGCCCGATCCGATTGACGAATTGCAGCATGGCGATGCCGAAGACGACGGCCGACACGAGCAGCGGCGCGGTAAAGAAGGCCCGGAGCGCGGCGCCGCCGGCCGGCCGATATCGCACGAGGCCATAGGCGGCAAGAAAGGAGAGGGCGATCGTGATCAGCGCCGCGAGGCTCGCAAGCTCGAAGCTCAAGCGAAAGGCGTCGACGAAGCCCGGATAGGACAGCGCCTCGCGGTACCAGCGCAGCGAGAAATCGGTGAATGGCAGCACGAACATCGCCGTCGGCGTGAACGACATCCACATGACGATGACGACCGGCGCCAGCACCACGATCAACATGAGAAGATTGACGGCGAGGATCATGGCCGCACGCCTCGCCCCGCCACGAGGACAACCGCAATCCGCTGGCCCGCCCAGACGAGCGTCAGCGTGAACGCGAGAAGCGCCACGGCGAGGGCGCCGCCGAGCGGCCAGTCGAGCGAGACGAGATTGACCTGATAGGCCAGCATCGAGGCCACCATGTTGCGGGCCCCGCCGAGCAGCATGGGGATCGCAAAGACGGTCATGTTCATGATGAAGTTGATGACGAGGCCGGCGATGAAGGCGGGCAGGGTCATGGGCAGGATGACGCGCCAGAAGACCGCGCTCGGCCGCGCCCCGAGCGTGCCGGCGGCCCAGGACAGCGCCGGGTCGAGTGCGCTTACCGCCGCCCAGAGGGGCAGCAGCACGAACATGAAATGTCCCGGGATGAGCGCAATGATGACGCCGGTTTCGTTGATCATGAGCTTCAGCGGCGAAGCGATGATGTCGAATTGGCGCAGGATCGTGTTGACGACGCCGCTCGTGCGCAGAAGCAAGGTCCATCCCAGCGCCTTGACGACGGTATTGATGAGCCACGGGCTGATATAGGCCAGAATGACGAGGGATTGCGCGCGCGGCGACAAGCGCGCGATGAAGAGCGCGACGGGGTAGGCGAGGACGGCCGTGATCGCCGTCACGATGACGCTGATGCGCAAGGTGCGGACGAGGATTCCGCCATAGAACGGGTCGGCGAGGCGCGCGTAATTGCCGAGCGTCCAATGCGCGAAATCGATCCCTTGCGGCGTATTGGGATGGAGGCTGTTGGTGAGTGCCTGCACGAGCGGCCAGACAAATCCGACCGCCATCACCAGGAGGAGCGGCGCGGCGAAGAGCCATGGCGCGCTGGCACCCTTATCCCGCATCGATGACGACCCCGTCATTGGCGTCCCACCCGACGGTGACCCGCTCGCCCGGACGCAGTCGCGCGGCGGCGGCGCTGGGCATCACGGCCGAGAGGCGAAGCGCTCCGATCTTGACGCGGCACTCGCTGCTGCCGCCGAGATAGACGACGTCCTCGATTTCGGCGGGGTAGCTGTTGTCGGTCCCGATCTCGCCGGCGGCGACGCGCAGCGCCTCGGGCCGCAGGATGAGGTTGACGCCGTCGCGGTCGGCCCCGAGATCCGGCAGCCACACCGCAAGCGCGCCCGCCGCGAGTCCTCGCCGTCGTCCGTCGACCGTCTCGATGCCGCTGAGCGCCAGCTCGTTGATCGGGCCGACGAAGTTGGCGACGAAGCGGTTTCTGGGCGATCGGTAGATCTCGTCGGCGCGCCCGATCTGGATGATCTTGCCCGCCTGCATCACCGCCATCCGGTCCGACATCGTGAAGGCTTCCTCGATGTCGTGCGTGACGAGAAGCGTCGTGATGCCGATGCGGCGCTGCAGGTCGCGGATCTCGAAGCGCATCTCGTCGCGCAGCCGCGCATCGAGATTGCTCAAGGGCTCGTCGAATAGCAGGAGATCGGGGCGGACGACAAGAGCACGGGCGAGAGCGACGCGCTGTTGCTGGCCGCCCGAGAGCTGCGCCGGAAACCGCTCGGCCAACGCGTCGAGCTTGACCAGCGCGAGCGCTTCCGTGACGCGCGCGCGAATCTCGTCGCGTGCGACGCGGCGGCTGCGCAATCCGAAGGCGACGTTGTCGAAGACGCTGAGATGGGGGAACAGCGCAAAGCTCTGGAACACCATAGCCAGGTTGCGCGTGTGCATCGGCGCGTCAGTGATGTCGCGCCCGTTGAGCGTCACCCTTCCGTCGCTGACGGGATAGATGCCGGCAATGAGCCGCAGGAGCGTCGTCTTGCCGCATCCCGAAGGGCCGAGCAAGGTGAAGAACTCGCCACGCGCGACCGAAAGGCTCACCCCGTCGACGGCACGGACCGTCCCGAAATTCTTCGCCATGCCGACGATCTCGAGCGACATCGCAGCGTCTCAGGATGGCGGAGCGGTTCGATCTATTTCTGGACCTCGCGCTGCAGCCGGTCCATCCACGCCTGGCGGTTCGCGAGGACCGTCGCGTAGTCGACCTCGACGAGCTTCGAGAGCTTCTCCTGGTCCGGCAGCTTCGCCGCAGCTGCGTCCGACAGCTTCACCTCGCGGTTCATGACGGTTTGTCCGTAGGTCTCGGCGCGATAGCTTTGGACGTCGCGGCTGATCCACCAGTTCACGAAGGCGGCGGCGCCGGCGGGATTCGGCCCGTTCTTCATGATCCCCATTGCCGTCGGGCTCATATAGACGGGGGTCGGAATGACGTAAGCCACCGGCAGTTTGCGCTGGATCATGTCGAGCGCCCCGGCGATGCCGTGAAAGGCAATCGAGG
>JBGPOZ010000383.1:0-2722 GCA_041488295.1 Allostellaceae bacterium | reverse complement strand
GGCGTCGGCGAGATCGGCGCTCTCGTCGATGATGACGGGCGCGTTGCCCGTGCCGACGCCGATCGCCGGCGTGCCGCTCGAATAGGCGCGGCGCACATTGTCCTGCGAGCCCGTCGCGACCACGAGATCGGCCGCTTCCATCAGCGCTTGCGTCATCGCCTTCGAGGCCGGCAGCGGCAGGATCTGCACGAGATCCTCTGGCGCGCCGATCTTCCTGAGCTCGGCGCGCATCAGCGTGACGGCGCGCGCCGTCGTCTGGTAGCCGGCGGGCGACGGCGCGATGATGATGGCGTTCCGCCCCTTCACCGTCATCATCGCCTTGTTGACCGGCGTCGCGCCGGGATTGGTCGAGGGCGTGATGGCCGCTACGACGCCCACCGGCTTTGCCCATTTCACGATGCCCTTCGCCTTGTCCTCCTCGATGATCCCGACCGATTTCGCACGCAGCAGATCGCGCAAGGTGCCGAAGGTCTTGCGCTGTTTCTTGACGATCTTGTCCGCGACGTTGCCGAGCCCGGTATCGGCGACCGCGAGCGCCGCCAACTCCTGCGCGTGCTCGGGCTTGTAGAGCGACCAGGCAAGCGCCGTCACCGCCTCGTCGGTCCGCGCCTGATCGGCGGCGGCGAAGGAGCGCATCGCCGCGCGGGCCTTGTCGATGAGGGCGAGGACAATTGCGTCGTCGTTGGTCGGGGCTTTTGTTGCAGCGACAGTGTTCATTCCGAATTCCCTTGATCGTGCTCCCAAGAACCCTCACCCCGGCCCTCTCCCGGGGCGGGAGAGGGAGATACGTCGCTCCGCCCCCTCTCCCGCCCAAGGAGAGGGAGGGGCCCACGCGGAGCGTGGGAGGGTGAGGGTCAGCTCCGAATGATCCTACTCCACCGTATACGCCGCGTATTTCTTCAGAAGCCGCTTCGGCTTCTTCAAGGCGTCGCGGCGGAAGGGTTCGCCCAGCTCCTCGGTCAGCATGATCTCGAGAACCGTCGGCTTGCCGGAGCCGGTCGCCGCCTTCAGCGCGTCGCCGATCTCGCCGGGGTGAGCCACGGTGATCCCCTCGGCACCCATCGCCTTGGCGATGCCGGCGAAGCTCGGATTCTTGAGGTTGGTGCCGACGTAGCGGTCGGCGTAGTAGTCGATCTGGTTCTTCTTCTCGGCGCCCCATTGCCCGTTGTTGAAGACGACGGCGACCGCCGGGATGTTCTCGCGCACGCAGGTCATGACCTCGTTGAGGCTCATGCCCCAGGCGCCGTCGCCGACATAAGCCACGGCCGGCCGGTCGGGCCGCGCCACCTTGGCGCCCATCGCCGTCGGGAAGGCGTAGCCGCAATTGCCGAACGCCATCGGCGCCAGGAACTGGCGCGGCTCCTCGAAGCGCAGATAGGAGTTGGCAACCGAACAGACATTGCCGATATCGGTCGAGACTGCGGCGTTCCGCGGCATCGCCTTCTCGAGCTCGCGCAGCGCGCGGCGCGGGCTGACCGGGCTGCCTTCGGCGCGCGAGAGGCCGTTCAGTTCCTCTTCCCACGCCGCCTTCTGCTTCTTCACCTCGGCAAGACGCGCCTCGCGATTGCCGTGCGCAGCGATCGTGACGTTGCCGGTCTGCAGGCGCTGCATGATCTCGGACGCCGCCGATTTCGCGTCGCCGACGATTCCGACCGAGATCTGCTTGACGAGCCCGATCATGTGCGCGTCGCTGTCGACCTGGATGATCTTGGCGTCCTTCGGCCAATAATCGATGCCGTATTGCGGCAAGGTGCCGAACGGCCCCAGGCGCGTGCCGAGCGCGAGCACGACGTCGGCCTGCGCCATGAGACGCATCGCCGCCTTGGAGCCGAGATAGCCCAAGGGTCCGCACATCAAGGGATGGCTCGCCGGGAAGCTGTCATTGTGCAGATAGCTCGCGACGACCGGCGCCTGCAGATGCTCGGCCAGCGCCTTCGCCTCGGCCGTGCCGCCCGACATGATGACGCCGCCGCCGGCGATGATGACCGGGAATTTGGCGGCGGCGAGAAGCCGTGCCGCCTCATCGAGGGTCGCCGGCGAGCCGGCGCCGCGATCGATCGGGTGAACGCGCGGAATCTCGACGTTGATCTCGCCGTAGAAATAATCGCGCGGGATGTTGATCTGCACAGGTCCGCGCTCGAGCATCGCCATCTGGAAGGCGCGATGCGTCAGCTCGGCGATGCGGTCGGGACGGTTCACATGCGTCTGGAACTTGGTGATCTTCGAGAAGATCGGCATCTGCTCGGTTTCCTGGAAACCGCCGAGGCCGATCGTCCCCGAGCCGGTCTCGGGCGTGATGGCGACGACCGGCGAATGCGCCCAATACGCCGCCGCGACGCCGGTGACGAAATTGGTGATGCCCGGCCCGTTCTGCGCGATGCAGACGCCATGCTTGTTGGTGACGCGCGAATAGCCGTCCGCCATGTGGACGGCGTTCTGCTCATGCGCCACCGAGATGAAGCGGATGCCGGCCGGCTCGAAGATGTCGAGCGCGTCCATATAGGCGGACCCGACGATGCCGAAGATATGTTTCACGCCATGCGCCGCCAGGGTTTCGACGAAAGCTTCGCTCGGGGTCATCAAAGTCATGGGTTCCTCCTTTGATCGAATGAATGGGTCATCAATGCTCGCTCCGCATGCTGGTGCCGAGCCGCGTCGCGGCGGCGCGCAGGATCGGCAAATGGCGTCGCGCATCGGCCGCCGCCATGCGCGCCGCCGGCGC
>JBGPOZ010000382.1:0-2737 GCA_041488295.1 Allostellaceae bacterium | reverse complement strand
CGAAAAGCGCGATTCACTCGCCTCACTGTGCAAACGGTCCATCGTCGCCTCGCATGCAGCCGGGATATGCCCGCTCACACAATATCCTGAGGGCAAGACCCAAAATACCACTACATGCTGCGACTTTTTGACTCAGTAAGATTAGGAGTCGTCCAGAAAAAAGTGCATCAGTCCCACCCTCTCCGCCGTCATTCCCGCGCAGTTGATATGCCTATAGCTCTTTACTCAATCGGTGCACCTTCTCCACAATGTCGTGGAGAAAATCCTCATGAAGCTCAGGCTTGATCCAACGCCGCATCGTGCCTTCGACAATGCCGGCGAGCATCAGCGCCACATCTGCCGGCGTCCCACCTGCCGCAATGACCGGAGGCGCGATCTTGGAAGGAATCTCGCGGCGCAGTTCGTTGAAGATCTTCGGCAGCGCATCGCGCTGGATTTCGGTCAGAAGCGCGCTTAGCGGCTCCTTCGCCGAGGCATGGACGACAAACACTTTCGTCGCCACGGGCACCTCTAGGGGTGCATCCGCGCTCATCCAACCGAGCTTGGTCATCTCGGACCAAAGGCGGTCATTCGCGCTACCGGGAGTCGTCGTGACCTTGAGCGTGTCTTCCACACCAAGGCTTTCCACGACCGCCTGGAGGATCGAGAGGTCCGCCGCGCTCAGCGCCCGCATCTGCGACAATAACGCTCGTCGCTGTTCATCGCCTGCCATAGGTCCATGATTGCGTAGGCGAGCCAGCCTTACAACACCACATTCGTTCAGCCACGGAGGTCACGGTCCCAAGAACGCTCGGATGCGCTCAAAGAGACGGTAATATGCGAAGTACGGGAGGGGCGCGAGGGCTCCGAACTAGATTAACGGCTTGGCCGCGCGCCAAATGCCGAGATCGTCGGTCATCGCAACGGCAATTCGGGAGGCTCCATGGCGCACCGTGTACTCATCACTGCCGGGGCAAGCGGAATCGGGCGCGCGATCGCTGACGCCTTCGCCGCCGAAGGCGCGCAGGTCTGGGTCGCCGACATCGACGCGGCCGCGCTCGCCACATGCCCTGCTGACTGGGGGCGCGATGCCCTCGACGTCGCCGATGAGGACGCGGTGGCCGACCTGATGCAGCGCCTCTCGGAGAAATGGAGTGGGCTCGATGTGCTGTGCGCCAATGCCGGGATCGCCGGCCCCACCGCCACTGTCGAGAATGTCACGCTTGCCGATTGGCGACGTTGCCTCGCCGTCAATCTGGACGGCGCGTTTCTCTTCGCCAAATACGCAGCCCCGCTGATGAAGGCGCAGCGCTCGGGAAGCATCATCCTCACCTCCTCGGTCTCCGGCCTCTTCGGCAACACGGGCCGCGCGCCCTATTGCGCAGCGAAATGGGGCATCAATGGCCTGATGAAGACGCTGGCAATGGAGCTCGGGCCGTTCGGGGTCCGCGCCAACTCGATCTGCCCAGGTGCCGTCGAGGGTCCGCGCATGGAGGCCGTTCTCGCCCGTGAAGCAGCGCTCAAGGGTACGACCCGCGACGTCATCTATCGCGGGTATGCGGCCGGGAGCTCGATGCGCTCATTCATCGCCGCAGCCGATGTGGCGGCCCTTGCCGTCTTTCTCGCGTCCGATGCGTCGCGCTTCATTTCGGGCCAGATGATTGCCGTCGATGGTCATACGGAGAACCCGGACCCGAAGGCGGTCTAGGGCGTGGAGAGCGGGGACGACGGGAAATCACGATCTCGCCTGAGCCGATCGCGCTCCAGCACGGCGCCGCCGCGTCAGATCACCTTGCCCGGATTCATGATGCCGTCGGGATCGAGCGCGCGCTTGACCTTGCGCATGAGGTCGAGCTCGAGCTTCGATTTGTAATGCGTGATTTCCTCGCGCTTCAGGCGGCCGATGCCGTGCTCGGCGCTGATCGATCCGTTGAACTCGGCGACGATGCCGTGGACGATGTCGTTGAATTCGTGCCAGCGCGCCAGATACGCCGCCTTGTCGGCGCCGACCGGCTGGCTCACATTGAAATGGATGTTGCCGTCGCCGACATGGCCGAACGGCACGACGCGGATCGCGGGCAGCCGCGCCTCGACCGCCGTCGTCGCGCGCTTGATGAACTCCGCGACGCGGCTCACCGGCACCGAGACGTCGTGCTTGATGCTGCCGCCTTCCGGGATCTGTCCCTCGACGACGCCCTCGCGGATGCGCCAGAGATCGAGCGCCTGCGCGCCGCTCGCCGCGATGACGCCGTCGCGCACCAACCCGGCCTCCATGCTCGATGCCAGGAAATCCTCGAGCATCGTGCGCAGCGCGTCACCCTCCTTGCTCGATGAGACGTCGAGCAGCGCGTAGAACGGATAGGGCCGGGCGATCGGGTCGACGACGCCCGGCACGTGGCGCATGCCGAATTCGAGGCCGATGCGCGGGATGAGCTCGAAGGCGGTGAGCTGGTCGCCGCTCGCCGCCCGCGCGCGCGAGAAGACCTCCATGACGTCGTCGACGCGCTCCAGCGCGATGAAGGCGGTCTCGACCGCGCGCGGCCGCGGGAACAGCTTCAGCACCGCCGCGGTGATGATGCCGAGCGTGCCCTCGCCGCCGATGAAGAGGTGCTTCAGATCGTAGCCCGTATTGTCCTTGCGCAGGGCGCGCAGGCCATTCCAGATCTGCCCGTCGGGCAGCACGACCTCGAGGCCGAGCGCGAGGTCGCGCGCATTGCCGTAGCGCAGGACGCCGACGCCGCCGGCATTCGTTGAGAGG
>JBGPOZ010000381.1:0-2758 GCA_041488295.1 Allostellaceae bacterium | reverse complement strand
CTGATCAACCTCGCGGTCGACATCAGCTACACCTTCCTCGATCCGCGGATCCGGTACTGACATGGCCTTTGCCCCCATCGATTTCGCCGCCGCGCCGGCCATCACGATCCCGCAACGCGGCAAGCTCCACGATATGCTGCGGCGTCATCCGACCGCGATCGCCGGCGCCGTCCTCCTCCTCCTCATGATCCTGATGGCGATCCTCGCGCCCTGGCTCGGCACGGTCGATCCGCAGGCGCTCGCGCCGATCCGCCGCTTGCGGCCGCCCTCGGGGACATATTGGTTCGGCACCGACATGCTCGGCCGCGACGTCTACAGCCGGGTCATCTACGGCTCGCGCGTCTCGCTCATCGTCGGCCTCTCGGTCGCGATCTTCAGCTCGGCGGTGGGCGTCGCCTTGGGCATGGTCACCGGCTTCGTGCGGATCGTCGATGCGATCCTGATGCGCATCATGGACGGCCTCATGTCGATCCCCTCGGTCTTGCTCGCGATCGCGCTGATGGCGTTGACGCGCGCCAGCATGGGCAACGTCATCTTCGCCATCACCGTCGCCGAGGTGCCGCGCGTGACGCGCCTCGTCCGCGGCGTCGTCTTGACTTTGCGCGAGCAGCCTTTCGTCGAGGCGGCGATCGCCTCGGGCACCGGCTTCTTCCAGATCCTGTGGCGCCACATCCTGCCCAACACCCTGGCGCCGGTGCTGGTGCAGGGCACCTTCATCGCTGCCTCGGCGATGATCACCGAGGCAGCCCTCAGCTTCATCGGCGCCGGCACGCCGCCCAACATCCCGAGCTGGGGCAACATCATGGCCGAGGGGCGCAGCCTCTTCCAGGTCGCCTATTACATCATCCTCTTCCCAGGCATCTGCCTCTCCGTGACGGTGCTCGCGATCAACCTCCTCGGCGACGGCCTGCGCGATGCGCTCGACCCGCGCCTCGCGCGGCGGATGTGAGATCGAGCGTGCGGCGACGATTCCCCCACCCCAACCCTCCCCCGCTCTCGCGGAAACCAGAGGTTTCCGCTGTCGCGTCAGGCGAAGCTTTGCTTCGCCGAGAGCAAGCGGGGGAGGGAGTTCCCCGGATAGACCCTCCCCCGCTTGCGGGGGAGGGCAGGGTGGGGGAAACCTGATGCAGCCCCGTGTCGTGCGACCCGATCGCGCCCGCCGCCTCCGCGCGACGCCGACTGATGCCGAACTTCGGCTTTGGCAGCGCTTGCGCAAGAAGCAGCTCAACGGTCACCGCTTCCGCCGTCAAGTTCCGCTCGGCCCCTATGTCGTCGACTTCGCCTGCATCGAAAGGAGCATGGTAATTGAGGTCGACGGTGGTCAGCACGATTGGAACGCGGCGGCAGATGCACGGCGGACGGCGTGGCTGCGGGCGCATGGCTGGCGGGTCGTCCGCTATTGGAACAATGAGGTGATCGAGAATATCGACGGCGTTCTCGAGCATCTGTCGTCAGAGCTCCGCGCTATCGGCGACTTCCCCCACCCCAACCCTCCCCCGCAAGCGGGGGAGGGAGTAGCAGGGGGCGGTCCATGACCACGCTCGCCGCGGAAAGCATGAGCGCGACGCCGGCGCGGGCGGCGAAGGCGCTGCTCGAGATCGAGGATTTGCGGACATATTTCTTCACGCGCGACGGCATCGTGCGCGCGGTCGACGGCGTCTCGCTCCATGTCGATGAAGGCGAGACCCTCGCCATCGTCGGCGAGAGCGGCTGCGGCAAGAGCGTCACCTCGCTGTCGATCCTCCGCCTCATCGCCTCGCCGCCCGGGCGCATCGTCTCGGGCGCGATCCGCTTCGAAGGCGTCGATTTGCTCGGCCTCGACGAGGCGGCGATGCGGCGCATCCGCGGCAACGACATTTCGATGATCTTCCAGGAGCCGATGACCTCGCTCAACCCGGTGCTGACCGTCGGCCGGCAGATCGGCGAGACGCTCATGCTCCACCAGAGCCTGGACCATGGCGCGGCGCTGAAGCGCGCCGTCGAGATGCTGCGCCTCGTCCACATCCCCGAGCCCGAGCGGCGCGTCACCGAATATCCGCACCAGCTCTCGGGCGGGATGCGGCAGCGCGTCATGATCGCGATGGCGCTCGCCTGCAATCCGAAGCTCCTCGTCGCCGACGAGCCGACGACGGCGCTCGACGTCACCATTCAGGCGCAGATCCTCGATCTGATGCGCGAGCTGAAACGCAAGATCGGCGCCGCCATCATCCTCATCACCCACGATCTCGGCGTCGTCGCCGAGATGGCGCAGCGCGTCGTCGTCATGTATGCGGGACGCAAGGTCGAGGAAGCGCCGGTCGGCGAGCTGTTCCGCCGGCCGCAACATCCCTACACCTTGGGTCTTCTCAACTCGGTGCCGAAGCTCGGCGCCACCTTGACGCAGAGCGAGCCCCAGCGCCTGACAGAGATCCCCGGCACGGTGCCGTCGCTGCGCGAGGACATCAAAGGGTGTCACTTCGCGCCGCGCTGCAGTTTCGCCAGCGAGCATTGCCACGTCGCGGTGCCGCCGCTGGCGGCAAAGTCACCCGGCCATCTTGCCGCCTGCTTCCACTCCGACCGCCTGCCGCCGCCATGAAGAGCGGCGCGCCCCTGCTCGAGGTCGAGAACCTCAAGAAGCACTACCCGGTTCGCAAAGGGCTGCTGTCGAGTATCGTCGGGCATGTCCTCGCGGTCGACGGCGTCAGCTTCACGATCGGCGAAGGCGAGACCTTGGGCCTCGTCGGCGAAAGCGGCTGCGGCAAGTCGACGGCGGGCAAGG
>JBGPOZ010000380.1:0-2788 GCA_041488295.1 Allostellaceae bacterium | reverse complement strand
TCGCCGGTTTCGGCGAGCTCTTCCGCTGGCTCAGCTTCCAGAAGATCGGCACGTCCACGATCCAAAGCCGGGCGACGGCAGGCGTCGCCCGCGGCACCTATCTCTTCGCCTTGCCCGGCTCGCCCGGCGCCTGCCGCGACGGCTGGGAGGACATTCTCGTCCATCAGCTCGACAACCGCCTGCGCCCGTGCAATCTCGTCGAGCTCATGCCGCGCCTTCAGGAGCATCTCAAATCCTGGTGAGCGAGCGGTCCCGCCGCGCGCGCCAGCGGCTGAACGCTGTCGCATCGTCGACATCCTCGAGCTGGGCGGCGAAGCCGCATCTGAAGCGTGAGGGAATGTCCGCGAGCGTGTCGGCAAGGGCGTGCGCGGTCGACCATCGGACATCGGCGAAGAGGCCATGCGGAAGCGGCCTATGGCGGGCACCGAACAGCCAGAAACCGCCATCGGTCGCGGGACCGAAGACGAGGTCGAACTGGCCGAGCAGCCGGAATGCCGCGGCCAGGTGGCGCGGCGCCAGCTCCGGAATATCGGAGCCGATGACGAGGATGGGGCCAGGCGGGAGAATCGCGAATGGCCGCCGCATTCGTCGGCCGAGATCGCCGCGGCCTTGCGGGATCCGCGTGAGCGGAAGGCGCCAAAAGCGCGGCCCCGATGCGGCGCTGTCGGGCGTCACCGCAAGCCAGCAGCGCCAGCGCCGGTCGCGCGTCAGGCGACGCAACAGTCGCTCGGTATTGTCGCGATAGAAGCGCAGCGCCGCGGGAGCGCCGATGCCGGCACCAAGACGCCGCTTCACCGCACCGAGGCGCGGCGCTTTCGCGAAAATGACGACATGGCCGAACCCTCTCATCCGTAGAGCTTGGCGATGAGGCGCGGCGGGAGACCGATGAAATAGAGGCTGAGGCATGCAAGGTTGCGCGCCATGCGCGCGGTATATCCCGCGCGCCGATAGCGGGCGGCCGAGCTAACGGCGATCGCATCGAGCGCCACCAACCGATGCCGGCCGAGGCGCCGCACGAGATCGACATCCTCCATCAGCGGCAGCGGCCGAAAGCCGCCGATGGATTGATAGAGCCGGCGGGGTACGAGCAAACCCTGATCGCCGTAGGGAAGGCCAAGAAACCGCGCGCGAAAGGCGACGACGCGTTCGAGGCGGCGCGCCGCCGGGGCCGCGTCGTCGAGGCGCAGACGAAAGTAGCCCGCGCGTTCGCTGTTTTCCAACCGGCCGAGAAAATCGGCCACGTTCGTGGCCCAACCCGGCGCCAATCTCGTATCGGCGTGCAGGAAGAGAAGCCACGGCGCCGCCGCCGCCGCCGCGCCCGCCGCAAGCTGCGTCCCGCGCCCCTGCGGAGCGCTCAGCACCCGGGCGCCGAGCGTCGCGGCAATCACTGGCGAGCCATCGACCGAACCGCCGTCGACGGCGATGATTTCGCGCAGCAGCCCGCAGTTTCGGCCCTCATCGAGGCTCGCGAGGCAATCCGGCAGCAGCGCGGCGGCATCGAGCATCGGAATGACGACCGACAGCTTCTCCTCGGAATGCATTGAACCCAGGCTCCTTTGACGGCACCTTAGCCCGCCTCCCACGGGAGCGCCAACCACACCTCAAGCGAGCCGAGACCATCGTGCCGAGCGCCTTCGACTTCCCCGATGCGGCGACTTTGGCCGCGCTGCTCTCGCGCGATCCCGCGAGTGCCGATCTCATGCGCGACACGCGCGCCGGCGACATCCTCGCCATGCGCGAGAAGGGCATCGCGCATCGGCACTTCCGGCTGCGGCGGACGGGCATGGTATTGCGCGTGCCGAGGCTTTTGCGATGGTCGGCGGATCCGGCTCGGACTCTTGCCTACGAGGCCGAGTGCTTCCGTCGCGCCGCGCCCTCCGGCGCGACACCGGCCCTTCGGGCAGTCCTGCCGGTGCAGGAAGGCCTTCCGGGCGGCGCCCTCCTCGTCGAGGAGATCAGCGGATTGCCGCCGCGCCTGCCGGATGAGCTGCCGAGCCTCGCCGAGGCCCTCGCTCTCCTTCACGCGCTGCCGCTCCCGCCGCCCGAGGCTCGGTCGCCGCTTCTCGATCATGCGGCGGTAGGGCCGGTCGCCGCGACGCTCGCCGTCATCGAGAGCCAGATGGCGGCGTTCGCCGAAGCCGCGCTCCCGCACGAAACGCGTGGCGCCCTCGAAGAAGAACTGACCTGGGCGCGGCGCTTCGCCGGCGAGAGCCGCGGCGCCGAGCAGCCGATTGCCCTCGTCGGCACCGACACGCATCCCGGCAATTTCCTCGTCCGCGCCGACGGAAGCGCCGTCTTCGTCGATCTCGAGAAGGCGCTCTACGGCTCGCCGGCGATCGATTTGGCGCATGCGAGCCTCTTCACCTCGACGACCTGGGACCGCGACGTTCAGATTGCCCTGTCACCCGCCGAGATTCGCGCCTTTTACCGCTGCTATCTCGAACGTGTCGGGCCGAAGCGCGCGGCACGCTTGCAGCCGTGGCTGGCGCCGAGCCGGCGCCTTACCTGGCTGCGCACGATGATGTGGGCGACGCGCTGGCGCGGCAAGACGCGAGACGTCTCCGGTCCGCCCGGGGACACGATCGACGCGGCGCTGCTGGCGCATGTCCGGAGCCGCGTCGATGCCTTCTTCGACCCGAACCGGGTTGCCGCAATTCGTTCGGAATGGCTCGGCGACTCGCCGTTCTTTGTCTGAGGCGAGGTTTTGTTCTTGAAATGTTCTAGAGAAAAGCGGCATGCTCAACGGCATGGACGAGAGCAATCCTCCGACAATCCGCAAGGGACGCGG
>JBGPOZ010000379.1:0-2843 GCA_041488295.1 Allostellaceae bacterium | reverse complement strand
TCGTCGTCATCGGCGGCGGCGTCGTCGGCTGCAGCGCGCTCTATCACCTCGCCAAGATGGGTTGGTCGGATGCGGTTCTCATCGAGCGCAACGAGCTGACCTCGGGCTCGACCTGGCACGCCGCCGGGAACTGCCCGAATTTCTCGGGAAGCTGGGGCATCATGAAGCTCCAGCGCTATTCGACGGCGCTCTATCGCCGCCTCGGCGCCGAGGTGGATTACCCGATCAACTATCACGTGACGGGCGCCGTGCGCCTCGCGCATGGACAGGAGCGGCTCGACGAGTTCCGCCACATCGCTGCGATGGCGCGCCACCAAGGCATCCTCTTCGAGATGCTGAGCCCGGCCGAGGTGAAGGAGCGCTACCCCTTCGCGGCCCTCCACGACATCGCCGGAGGACAATGGGACCCCGATGACGGCGACATCGATCCGGCGCAGTTGACGCAAGCCTTCGCCAAGGGCGCGCGCGAGCGCGGCGCAAGGATCGTCCGATTCTGCCGGGTGACCGGCATCGCGCAGCGTCCGGGCGGCGAATGGCGGGTCGAAACCTCGGCCGGCGCCATCGTCGCCGAGATCGTCGTCAACGCCGCGGGCTACCGCGCCGCCGAGATCGGCGCCATGGTCGGGCGCGACGTGCCGTGCGTCGCGATGGGCCATCAGTATCTGGTGACCGAGGACATTCCGGAGCTGGCGGCGCGGCCCAATCCCCTGCCGCTGCTGCGCGACCCCGATGACAGCTACTATCTGCGTCAGGAGGGCAGGGGCCTTCTGCTCGGCCCCTATGAATGGCAGGCGCGGCCCTACTGGCTCGATGCCGTGCCGGAGGATTTCTCCTTCCAGCTTTTCCCCGACGATCTCGCTCGCCTCGAGCCGCAGATCGAGAGCGCATGCCGGCGCGTGCCGGTGCTCTCGTCGGTCGGCATCAAGAAGATCGTCCACGGTCCCATCCCCTATACGCCGGACGGCAATCCTTTGATCGGTCCCGCGCCGGGCCTCACGAATTTCTTCGAATGCTGCGTCTTCTCCTTTGGCATCGTCCAGGCCGGCGGCGCCGGCAAGAGTCTCGCCGAATGGGTCGTCGAGGGCGAGGCGGAATGGGATCTCTGGTCCTTGGACCCGCGCCGCTACACGGCATTCGTCAAGCCGCCCTATGTCGCCGCCAAGGCGGTCGAGCTCTACCAGAACGAATACGCGATCGGCTTTCCGGTCGAGGAACGTCCCGCCGGCCGGCCGGCCAAGGTCTCGCCGATCTATGAACGGCTCGCGGCGAAGGGCGCGCTCTTCGGCGCCCGCAACGGGTGGGAGCGCGCGACCTGGTTTCCGCGCCGGCCCGACGAGGCCGAGGGTGCGCTGACCTTCGGGCGGCCGCATTGGTTCGATGCGGTCGGCGCGGAATGCGCCGCAATCGCCGAGCGCGTCGGCATCGCCGATCTTCCTGGCTTCTCGCGCTTCGCGCTGCGCGGTGGCGGGGCGGCAGAGTGGCTGGGCGGCCTCATCGCCGGGCGCGTTCCGCAACCGGGCCGCCTCTCGCTCGCCTATATCCTCTCGGAGCGCGGCGGCGTCCTCTCGGAGATGACGGTGACGCGCCTTGCCGAGGATCATCTCTGGCTCCTCAGCGCAAGCACGGCGGAGTGGCACGATCGTGACCGCCTCTTGGCGGTATCGCCGCCAGCCGGGGTCACGATCGAGAATTTGACCGAGGAATGGACGACATTGGTGCTCGCCGGGCCGCGTTCGCGCGATGTGCTGGCGCGCGTCACGAGGGCCGATCTCTCCAGCGCGGCGTTTCCGTGGCTCTCATGCCGCCAGATCACCGTCGGCGACATCGCGGTGACGGCGCTCCGCGTCAATTACGTGGGCGAGTTCGGCTGGGAGCTGCACGTCCCGATGCAGGATGCACGCGCGGTCTATGACATGCTCTGCGAGGCGGGTGCGGCGCATGGCGTCCGCGACTTCGGCCTCTATGCCATCGAATCGATGCGGCTCGAGAAATGCTACCGTTCGTGGAAGCAGGATCTCAGCACGGAATACTCCGCGCTCGCCGCCGGCCTCGATCGCTTCGTCAGATTCGAGAAGCCGCGCTTTCCCGGCCGTGACGCCGTCATCGCCGAGCGCGAACGCGGTCCGCGCGACCGGCTCGTTCCGCTCGTCGTCGCCGACACCATCGCCGATGCGCCGTTCTGCTCCACGGTCTTCGACGGCGATGAGCCGGTCGGGCTCGTGACATCCGGCGGCTTCGGCCATCGCCTCGGGAAATCGATCGCGCTTGCCTATGTGCGTGCCGATCTTGCGATCGTTGGCCGCATCCTCGAAATCGAGATTTTCGGCGTCCGTCGCCGCGCCACCATCATGCGCGAACCGCTTTACGACCCGGGAAACGAGCGGCTGCGAGGGTGAGGCAGCGCCGCTAGGTCAGATCCGCTCGGACAGCCAGATGGCGAGGCGCGATCCCGTCTTGATCGCGGCGCTGAGAAAACCGTAGCCCAGCATCTCCTCGGCGCCATGAGCCAAGGCGACGGCGCGGTGATCGAGCTCGTCCTCGCGGAATTCCTCGATCGTCGCGCGAAGCTCGGGCTCGCTCGTCCCCAAGGCCGCGGCTTGACGCGTGTAATGCGCGTCGATCACCTCCTCGACCGCGACCGTGCAGGCCATGGCGGCGCGCTCGCCGAGCAGCGCCGTCCCGGCGCCGAGCGCGAAGCCGGCAGCATGCCAGAGCGGCGCCAGCAATGTCGGGCGGACATGGCGCTCGGCGACGAGGCGGTCGAAGACGGCAAGGTGCCGCTTCTCCTGCTCGGCCATGCGGCGGATCGCCGCCGCGGAGCGGCTCCGCCCCAGCACCGCGAG
>JBGPOZ010000378.1:0-2868 GCA_041488295.1 Allostellaceae bacterium | reverse complement strand
GTCCTCCTGCCGCAGGTCTGGCGCTTCGCGCTTCCCGGCCTCGGCAATCTCTGGCTCGTTCTCCTCAAGGACACGGCGCTCATCTCGGTCGTCGGCCTCGAGGAGCTGATGCGCAAGACCTCGATCGCCGCCGGCGTCACGCGCCAGCCCTTCGTCTTCTACGCGACCGCGGCGCTGCTCTACCTTGGCTTCACGATCGTCTCGGCGGCGGCGCTGCAATATTCCGAGCGCCGCGTCGGGCGTGGCTTCGGGAGCGCCTGAATGCTCGATTTCGAGCTGATGGGCGCGAGCCTCCCGGCGCTGCTCGGCGGCGCGGTGCTGACCCTCGAGCTGACGCTCGCCAGCCTCGTCATCGGTCTCCTCCTCGCCGTGCCGCTGGCGATGCTGCGGACCGCGCGGAGCCGGGTCCTCTGGGTCCCCGCTTACGGCTACATCACCTTTTTCCGCGGGACGCCCCTCCTCGTCCAGATCTTCCTGCTCTATTACGGGATGGGGCAGTTCGAGTGGGTGAAGGAGACGCCGCTCTGGACGGTGCTGCGCGATGCCTCGTCCTGCGCCATCCTCGCCTTTTCGCTCAACACCGCGGCCTATACCGGCGAGATCCTGCGCGGCGCGATCGCGGCGGTGCCGCGCGGCGAGGTCGAGGCGGCGCTCTCGCTCGGCATGTCGCGCCTGACGGCGTTCCGCCTCATCCAATTCCCGAGGGCCTTCCGCCTCGCGCTTCCGGCCTATGGCAACGAAGTGATCCTCGTCCTGAAGTCGAGCTCGCTCGCCAGCACGATCACGCTTCTCGACATCACCGGGACGGCGCGGACGATCGTCGCGCGCACCTACGCGCCCTATGAGGTCTTCCTCGTCGCGGGCGCGCTCTATCTCGCCCTCACCTTCGTCACGACGCGCCTCATCGCCGCCGCCGAATATCGGCTCTCGCCCGAGCGCCGCGCCGCGCAAGCGAGCGCGTTGGGGCCCACCCTCGGGATCGCTACGCCGCCGCGACCCGGCGGCGCCCGGTCTGCTTGAGGCAGCGGTCGATCCACAGCCGCGTCAGCTTCTCCTGGACGCCATTCTGGTTGAGGCGCGAGCGGAGGCTGGCGAAATCGACCTCGTCCAGCCCCTGATCCTGGTTGAAGCACGAGAAGACCACCGTCTCCGCGCCGGTCACCGGATCCTTGTGGAGCTGCAGGCACTGCGCGCAAATCTCCTTCATCATGCATTGCATCGGCGAGTTGATCGAGGCGACGGCGCGATGGCCGGGCTTCAGATACCCGGCGAGAACGCCGTGCCGCGCCCGCTGCACCGCCGCCATCATCCCGTCGGAGCCGATCGCGACGATGCGGTCGACGGCGCCGAGCGGGATCGGCTGCTCGCCGAGCGCGCCCGAGCCGTAAGCTTCGATCGCCTCGATGATGTTGCCGTTGAAGCTCTTGTCCTGCGCCCGGCCGGGGGCGAAGCCCGGCGCCTCGTCGCACGCCCAGACGACGATGTCCGCCGCCTTCTCGATCTCGTCGATCTTGTAGCGGTCGCGCATGCGGTTGTAGCCGGCGACGTAGAGAACGCGCGAGCCATGGGCGCGGAAGGCGGCACCGATCGAGAAGAGGACGGCGTTGCCGAGGCCGCCGCCGACGAGGAGCACGGTCTCGCCGCCCGGTGTCTCGGTCGGCGTGCCGGTCGGGCCCATGAGGATAACCGGCTCGCCCGGCTTCAGAAGCGCGCAGAGATCGGATGAGCCGCCCATCTCGAGGACGATGGTCGAGAGAAGACCCTTGTCGCGGTCGACCCAGGCGCCGGTGAGGGCAAGGCCTTCCATGGCGAGGGTCGAGCCGCACGCCTCGGTGGCGAGCGTCGCGTAATTCTGCAGCCGGTAGAACTGCCCGGGCTCGAAGGCGCGCGCCGCCATCGGCGCGCGGATGACGACCTCGACGATGTTGGGGGTGAGGCGTACGACCTCGCGGACGACGGCGCGCAGCTCGTCGTCGAGCCTTGCGACGAGCGCCGAGGCTGTGGGTGTCGCCGGCGCGCGTTTGGCGAGCGTCCGGCTCACCACCGGATAGCCCTGCTTGGCGCTCCCCATCGCCTTCACGACGTTGCCGGCGAAGGACGGGTGGAGATCGCCGAAGAAGCTCATGGCGCGGCCGTCCGGCCGAATGTTCATGAGGACGCGCACCGCGGCGGGCTTCGCGACCCGCTCGGGCGTCGTCGGGCGCCCCTCCTCGTCGACCGCCTGGAAGTGCTTGCCGTCGAGGACGATGTTGTCGGGGTCCTCGCGGCCGAGGACGGTGTTGGGCTGGGTTCCCGCGGCGACGAGGATGGTGCGCGCCGGCAGCACCACCCCTTCGCCTTCGCCGCGCGTCAGGCGCAGCGCCTTCGCCAGGCCGAATTCGTCGATCTCGACCTCGGCCGGACTCAAGCCCTCGGCAAAGCGGATGCCCTCTTCCAACGCCTTCGCCACCTCCTCGTGGTTGAGCGTGTAGCTCGGCGCGTCGATGAGGCGGCGGCGATAGGCGATGGTGACGCCGCCCCAGCTTTCGACGAGGCGGGCGAGCTCGGGCTTGCGCCCCTCGCCCGCCGCCGCCTCGCGCTCGGCGCGCAAGGCGCGGGCGTGGGCGATGAACTCCTCGGCGGTCTCGCTCTCGGCCGGATGCCACGAGGCGCGCACCACCGCCTCGCCCCGCTCGGCAACGAGGATCTCGAAGCGGCTCAAGAACTTCTCGACCTGAAGCGGGTAGTAGGCCAGCGCCTCGGTCGCGGTGTCGATCGCGGTCAGGCCGCCGCCGATGACGACGACCGGGAGGCGCACCTGGAGGTTGGCGATGCTGTCGGCCTTGGCGGCGCCGGTCAATTGCAGCGCCATCAGAAAGTCCGAGGCCT
>JBGPOZ010000377.1:0-2869 GCA_041488295.1 Allostellaceae bacterium | reverse complement strand
TTGATCGCCGAGATCGGCATGGGCGTCATGGTAAAGCCTTGGCAGAAGCCGCATCCGCCGATCCTCGTCACGGTGACGGCGCCGTTCTCGAAGGGGCTGGTCGCTGCGGCGGAGCGGGGCTGGGACCCGATTTCGGCGAATTTCCTCCAGCCGGAATGGGTCGCCTCGCACTGGCCGATGTATCGGGAGGGGTGCGCCAAGGGTGGACGCCCGGCGGACGCCAAGAACTGGCGCGTCGCCAAGAGTATCTTCGTCGCCGAGGACGCGGCGACGGCGCGGCGCTACGCCAAGAGCGCCGACGGACCCTACGGGCATTACTTCGGCAATCTCGGGCGCAAGCTCAATTCGAGCGGCCGCACGAACCTCTTCAAACACGACCGCGCCATGCCCGACGCCGCCGTCACCATCGACTACATCCTCGATACGCTTGTCGTGTGCGGCACGGTCGGGAGCGTCGTCGACCAGCTTCTGGCATTTCGCGAGCGGATCGGCCCGTTCGGGACGCTGCTCTATGCGGGGCATGATTGGGCCGATCCCGCTCTGGCGCGGCGTTCGATGAAGCTGATGGCGCAGGAGGTGATGCCGGCGATCAACCGCGCCATTGGCGAGAGCGGGTGAGAGCGGCGAAGACGCCTTCGACGGCGCCGACCCGTAACACAGCGCCTCGGCGCGCCCGAGGAGGCATTCCGATGCAGATTGGGCCTGGACTCGTCATCGGGTGCGCAGTTAACTCGGGCCTCGAGCGTGCTCCACGCCGGCTTGATGCCGCGAGGGGGAAGGTCATGCGAAGGCTGCTGGTTTTCGGACTGGTCGTTGGCTGCGCTTTTTTGGTCCCTCCAGCTTCGGCGGCCAATCCAAGCCTCGAATATTGCGGCATCGTTAGCGGCCTCACGTCGCAGCAGCTTGATTTCGCCGCGTCGGTCGCTCTGCTCAGCGACGCGCGCAGACAGCAAGTGCTCGGTACCGACGACGACATGCGCGGCGTGATTCAGCGCTGCGCTGCGCAGGTCCGGGAGCAGATCTGCACCGCGAAGTCCATTCTGGCCTTCCTCAACCCGCAACAGAAGATCCTGTCGCCCGAAAGCAATGCCGCCGCTGCGGGCAAAGGGGTGGTCGCCGGTGCCGCAACCGGATATTTTTTCGGCGGCAATCTTGGTTTGTTCAGTCTCGGCGGCGGTACGATATTCACTCTCGTCAGCGGCGCGGCCGCACTGAAGAGATGTGTCGAGCGCCGGGAGGCTCTCGCTGTCGCCGCCGACCGCCTGCAATTCGAGCCGATTGATACCGGTGCTACGCTCGTGAGCTACGAGATGTTCGTCGATACGCTGCGACGCAACGTCGACCGCCAGGTCTCCATGGCTGACGCCAACCAGCTCGCCGCGGTGGCGGACGAGACGCGCCGAGCTCTCACGCAGGCGGTCCGTTAACGACCGTCCCGCAACATCGCCTCGGCCATTTCGCGCAGCTTGACGCGCTGGATCTTGACGCCGTTGGCGCTCGGCGTCGTCGGGAAGGCGTCGAGGGCAAGGATGCGGACCGGCACCTTGAAGCGGGCAAGACCCGTGGCGCAGTGTTGGCGCAGCGTGTTCTCGTCGAACCCGGCGCCAGGGCGGGGAATGACAAAGGCCACGGCCAGCAACCCCCCATCCGCAGTCGCGCCCACCACCTGGCAACCGGCGACGGCGGGGTGAAGCTGCAGATGCGCCTCGATCTCGGCGGGCGCGACTAGGTAGCCGCCGAGGCGCAGGACATCGCCCATCCGCGTCTCGAAGACGAAGCTCCCGTCCCCGCGCAAATGTCCGAGATCGCCGCTGCGCACCCACCCATCCTCCGTGATCGCTCGCGCGGTCGCCGCGGCATCGCCGAAATACCCTGCCATCGCGCTTGGTCCTTTCAGCTCGATCTCGCCGCTCTCGCCGGGCGCGAGGAGGCGCCCGCTCTCCGGGTCGCGGATGCGGACGGCATATTCCTCGGCGACCGGGAAGCCGCCGGGCGCGCCGCGGATGTCGCTCGGCGCCTCGGGCGATTGCAGGGCGAAAAGCGCCTGCACCTCGCTCGCGCCATAGAGACCCGCAAGACGCAGGCCGTGTCGTTCCGCATCCGAAACGAGAGATGCCAGCGCCGGGTTGAAGGCGGCGAAACCGCCAAAGCGCAAGGTGGGGAAGGGCACGTTGCCACGGCTCGCCGCGAGCAGTCGGGCGAACATATCGTCGCTGCCGTTGCAGGCGGTAATGGCGTGGCGGCGGATGAGGGCGACTGCCTCCTCGGCATCGAACGTCGCCTGCATCACCATCGTCGCGCCGGCGCAGATGCACGCCATCGCCTGGGCGAAGCCGAAGACGCCGCAGAGCGGCAAGGCTTGCAAGACGACGCTGCCGGGAATGTCGTAGCCGAAACGTCGCGCGACGTGGCCGGCATGGGTCCCGACGCTGTAATGATCGTGCAGGACGAATTTTGGCGCCTTGGTCGTGCCCGACGTCGTGAAGATGGTGCTGCCGACGGGGCCGGCGCCATGGTCCTCGCGATAGGGCGGGCGCGCAATCAACCTCTCGTAAGCGTGCACCGGCTTGCCGTGAAGCGTAGCAGGCGTTGTGGCGCCGCCATAGACGATGATGCGCTCGAGGCGATCCAGCGCGGCCGCGTCGGTCGCCTGCAGCGTCGCCATGAAATCGATCTGCCGGAAACTCGGCCAAAGGACGAGGATGCGCGCGCCGGACCGCCCGACGATGTCGGCGATCTCGCTGCTGCGGAAGCGGGTGTTGACCGCGACGGCGATCGCGCCGAGCCGGGCACAGGCGAAATGGAGTGCGAGCCAGGCTGGCGCGTTGGGGAGCCATAGGGCGACCCGGTCGCCGCTTCGGATGCCGAG
>JBGPOZ010000376.1:0-2870 GCA_041488295.1 Allostellaceae bacterium | reverse complement strand
ATCGCCTCCTCTTCCGCGAGGCGATGGCGAAGATCGGCCTCACCTCGCCGAGGAGCCGCCTCGCCCGCACCGTCGACGAGGCGCTGACGGCGCTGGAGGACGTCGGGCTTCCGGCCATCATCCGGCCGTCCTTCACCTTGGGCGGCACGGGCGGCGGCATCGCCTACAACAAGGAGGAATTCGAGGAGATCGCCTTCGGCGGCTTGCGCGCTTCGCCGACGCATGAGGTCCTCATCGAGGAATCGGTGCTCGGCTGGAAGGAATACGAGATGGAGGTCGTGCGCGACCGCGCCGACAATTGCATCATCATCTGCTCGATCGAGAATGTCGATCCGATGGGCATCCACACCGGCGATTCGGTGACGGTGGCGCCGGCCTTGACCTTGACCGACAAGGAATACCAGGCGATGCGCGATGCCTCGATCGCGGTCCTGCGCGAGATCGGCGTCGACACCGGCGGGTCCAACGTGCAGTTTGCCGTCAATCCGGCGGACGGACGGCTCGTCATCATCGAGATGAACCCGCGCGTCTCGCGTTCATCGGCGCTGGCATCGAAGGCGACCGGCTTTCCGATCGCCAAGGTCGCGGCGAAGCTCGCGGTCGGCTACACACTCGACGAGCTGCAGAACGAGATCACGCGCGTGACGCCCGCCTCCTTCGAGCCGACGATCGATTACGTCGTGACGAAGATGCCGCGCTTCACCTTCGAGAAATTCCCCGGCGCCGAGCCGTTGCTCTCGACCTCGATGAAGTCGGTGGGCGAAGCCATGGCGATCGGCCGCAGCTTTGCCGAATCGGTGCAGAAGGCGCTGCGCTCGATGGAGACCGGCCTCACCGGCTTCAACGAGATCGCGATCCCCGGGCTCGGCACCGGAACCGCCGCCGACAAGGACGTGGTGCGCGCCGCCCTGGCGCGGCCGACGCCCGATCGCCTTCTCGTCATCGCCCAGGCGTTCCGGCACGGCCTCGGCCTCGGCGACATCCAGGCCGCATGCAAATACGAGCCCTGGTTCCTCGAGCAGATCGCCGCCATCGTCGCGACCGAGGAGCGCGTGCGCCGCGACGGTCTCCCCAAAGACGCAACCGCGCTTCTTCGTTTGAAGCAACAGGGGTTTTCCGACGCCCGCATCGCCGAGCTCACCGGGCGCAGCGAGGCCGAGGTCACGGCGCTGCGCATCGCCAGGAATATCCGCCCCGTCTACAAGCGCATCGACACCTGCGCCGCCGAATTCGCCTCGCTCACCCCCTACATGTACTCGACCTATGAGGGCGACGGCATCGATCCGGCGGAATGCGAGTCCGACCCGACCGACCGCGACAAAATCATCATCCTCGGCGGCGGCCCCAACCGCATCGGCCAGGGCATCGAATTCGACTATTGCTGCGTCCACGCCGCCTACAGCCTCAAGGAGCGCGGCTTCGAGACGATCATGGTCAATTGCAACCCCGAGACCGTCTCGACCGATTACGACACCTCCGACCGGCTTTATTTCGAGCCGCTGACGGCCGAGGATTTGATCGAGCTGGTGCGCGTCGAGCAGCGGCGCGGCCGCGTTCTCGGGGTCATCGTGCAATTGGGCGGCCAGACGCCGCTGAAGCTCGCGGCGGCGCTCGAGGCGGCGTCGATCCCGATCCTCGGCACCTCGCCCGACGCGATCGATCTCGCCGAGGATCGCCGCCGCTTCCAGCAGCTGCTCGAGCGCCTCGCCCTGAAGCAGCCGATGAACGGCACGGCGACCTCCACCGCCGAGGCCGAGGCGATCGTCGCCGCGATCGGCTACCCGGTGGTGATCCGTCCCTCTTACGTGCTGGGCGGGCGCGCGATGGAGATCGTCCACAGCGCCGACGCCCTTGCGCGCTACATGACCCATGCGGTGAAGGTGTCGGGGACGAGCCCGGTGCTCATCGACCGCTATCTTCAGGACGCGATCGAGGTCGATGTCGACGCGCTCGCCGACGGCACGGACGTCTTCGTCGCCGGCATCATGGAGCATATCGAAGAGGCCGGCATCCATTCCGGAGACAGTGCCTGCTCGCTGCCGCCCTACTCGCTCGATGCCGCGATCGTCGGCGAGATCGAGCGCCAGACGGCGGCGCTCGCCCGCGCGCTCGGCGTCGTCGGCCTCATGAACGTGCAATACGCCGTCAAGGGCCGCGACATCTACGTCCTCGAGGTCAATCCGCGCGCCTCGCGCACCGTGCCCTTCGTCGCCAAGGCGACCGGGGTGCCGATCGCCAAGATCGCGGCCCGGGTGATGGCCGGCGACAAGCTCGCATCGTTCGCCCTCCCGGCCGCCGGTTTCTCCGATCGGCCGATCGGCCGCGGCCACGTCGCGGTGAAAGAGGCTGTCTTTCCGTTCGCGCGCTTCCCCGGCGTCGACATCATCCTCGGGCCGGAGATGAAATCCACGGGCGAGGTCATGGGCCTCGATGCCGATTTCGGCCGCGCCTTCGCCAAGGCGCAGCTTGGCGCCGGCGTCGATCTGCCGCGGGACGGGGTCGTCTTCGTGTCGGTGCGCGATCACGACAAGGCGGCCCTCGTCGAACCCTGCCGCCGCCTCGTCGCGATGGGGTTCAAGCTCATCGCCACCGCCGGCACGGCGCGGTTCCTGTCGGAGACGGCGAATGTTCCGGCAGGAACGGTCAACAAGGTGCTGGAGGGCCGCCCGCACATCGTCGATCTGATGCTGAGCGGCGGCGTTCAGCTCGTCTTCAACACGACGGACGGGGCGCAGGCGATCTCCGACAGCTTCAGCCTGCGCCGCACCGCCCTCACCAACAACATTCCGTATTACACCACGGTCTCGGGGGCTCGGGCGGCGGTTCAGGCGATCGCCGCCTTGAAATCAGGTGGTCTTGAAGTTGCAACT
>JBGPOZ010000375.1:0-2881 GCA_041488295.1 Allostellaceae bacterium | reverse complement strand
CGTCTCCGAGCGCCGCCTTGTAGACGAGAAACCCCGCCGCCGGCGCCCGCAAGGTCTCGACCGCGGCGAGCGGCGCCGCCGCGCATTGCGCGGCGGGCAGCGGACCGGGATCGCCGGCGACGCGGCCGCGGGGCATGAAGAAACGCATGAGCGCCGCGGCGTCGGCGGCGGCGAGCTCGTCGCTCACATCGTCATGGCCGCGATATTCGATGGTCGAGGACATCGAAGCGTCCGGAATCGGGTGCGCGTCGCCGATAAGATGGCGCAGCTTTGCCCAGATGTTCCCGAACACCTCGTCGAAGGGCGCGCCTCCGGAATCCGTGGCGAGCAACGTCGCGCGGCTGCCGATCTCGGCCGAGAGATCGGCGCCGTCCGGCCAACGCGCAGCGCCGAAATAGAGATGCATCAGCGCCTCGTCGGCAGAATGAAGGTCGAGCACGAAATCGGCGTCGACCGCGTTCAGCATGAGGTGACGCCGCAGGCTCTGCAGCTCGGTCTCCGGCTGCCGCGCCGCGATGATCTCGCCGAGCGCCGCGCGGATCGTCCCGACGTTCGCCGCCGCATCCGCGCCGAGCCGGCCGCTGACGCGCGCTACCGCCTCGGTGGCGCCATCATCGAAGCCGCGATTGAAATTCTCCCCGCCCGACAGCTCGTAGCGGCCGAGATGCACCTCGTCGATGATCTGGTCGAGGCCAATCGGATTGGCAACAGGCACGACGACGATCTCGCCGAGAACGCGCCCTTCGGCGTCGGCCGCATCGAGCAACCCGATGAGATGTTGCGCCACCAGCGTCGCCGGCAATTCATTGGCGTGCAGCGATGCCTGCACATAGGCCTTGGGCACGGCGCCGCGCTTGCCGTAGCGATGCAGCGCGAGGTGACGCCGCGTCCCGATGCTGCGCTGGAGGAGGGGGAGGGTTTCGATCGTCGTCATATTCGGCTCGCCGTCTTTCTCGATGCCGCCCGCGGGACGATTCGCGCTATCAAAGCGCAGGGCTCGACGCCGCACCAGAGGGAGAACCCTTATGACGAGATTTTCCGGCAAGATCGCGGTCATCACCGGGGCGGGATCGGGGCTAGGCCGCGCGGTCGCGACGGCGATGGCGAGCGAGGGCGCGGCGGGGCTTGTCCTCATCGACCGCGACAAGGCGGGGCTCGACGGTACCGCCGAGGCCGTCCGGGCGGCCGGTGACGTCGCTCTCCGCACGCATTGCCTCGACGTCAGCGACACGGCGGCGATGGCGGCGGCGGCGCGCGATACCGAGGCCGCCTTCGGCGCGCTCGATATCCTGGTCGCCGCCGCCGGCATCCTCGGCCCGGCGGTGCCGATCATCGATTGTCCCGAAGCGGAGTGGGATCGCGTCTTTGCCGTCAATGTGCGCGGGACATATCTGGCGGCGCGCCATTTCATTCCCTTGATCCGCAAGCGCGGCCGGGGCGCCGTCGTCAATTTCGCCTCGACCGCCGGCCTCGTCGGCTCGCCCGTCATCTCCGCCTACAGCGCCAGCAAAGGCGCCGTCGTCCTCATGACGAAGAGCCTCGCCCTCAACCACGCGACCGAGAACATCCGCGTCAACTGCGTCTGCCCCGGCTCGATCGCGACGCCGATGCTCGCCCGGACGATCGCCTCGGCCGGCGACGCGGCGGCGCGGCAAACGCGCGCCGAGGCGTTTCGCGTGAAGCACCCGATGCAACGTTTCGGCGAGGCGCATGAGGTCGCCGCCGCCGTCCTCTTCCTCGCCAGCGACGACGCCGCCTACATGACGGGCGTCGCGCTGCCGGTCGACGGCGGAAGGCTCGCCGGATGAGCGCTCAAGGGAAATTCATTTGACCTGCGCGCGGATGGGCCGCGCACAATGTCGCTCCTGACGAACGAGGAGAAAATCATGGCAAAACCGATCATTTACGGCCCGAATTTCAGCACCTATGTGCGCGCGACCCGGCTTGCTCTCGAAGAAAAGCCGGCAGCCTACGAGCTCGTCGAGGTGGCGATTTTGCAAGGGGCGCACAAGCAGGAGGCGTTCCTGAAGCGCAACCCCTTCGGCAAGGTCCCAGCCTTCGAGCATGACGGCCTCGCCCTCTACGAAACTGGAGCGATCATCCGCTACATCGACCGCGCCTTTGCCGGCGCGAAGCTGCAGCCGAGCGACGTGAAGCGCCTGGCGCGCATGGACCAGGCGATCAGCATCGTCGATTCCTTCGCCTATCCCTGCATCATGGGCAAGCTGGTGTGGCAACGGATCGTAACGCCGATGATCGGCGGCAAGCCCGACGAGGCGGTCATCCGCGACGCGCTGCCGCAAATCCGCCTCTGCCTCTCGGAATTCGCCCGCATACTCGGCGACGCGCCGTGGTTCGGCGGCGAGGCGGTGAGCCTCGGCGATCTCCATCTGGCGCCGGTCTTCGCCTATCTGACCGCGACGCCGGAAAGCAGCGATCTCATGAAGCCGCATCAACACCTTAGCGCCTGGTGGCAGCGCGTCTCGGCGCGCGACAGCATGGCGAAAACCCAGCCGAAATTCGGCTGAGCGCGAACGGGTCGGCGCGCCGCCCCTCTTGAGAGCGCGGCCGCCGCCCCCACATCATGGGTTCGATTTTCGAGGAGGAGCGCGATGGAAAAGGCGACTTTCGGAGCCGGGTGCTTCTGGGGCGTCGAAGCGGCGTTCCGCCAGCTTCCGGGTGTCGTCTCGACCGCCGTCGGCTATAGCGGCGGCGGGACGTCGCACCCGACCTACAAGGACGTGTGCAGCGACGAGACCGGCCATGCCGAGGTCATCGAGATCACCTTCGATCCGGCCAAGATCACCTATGAGCAGCTCCTCGAGGCGTTCTGGAAGGTCCACGACCCGACGACCTTGAACCGCCAGGGCCCCGATGTCGG
>JBGPOZ010000374.1:0-2904 GCA_041488295.1 Allostellaceae bacterium | reverse complement strand
GGTCTGCGATCTCGCCGAGGGGGCAACCCTCGGCGACAAGCTCGACGACCTTCTGCTCCACCACAACGCGCTGTTGCGCGGCCTCGGCGCCGCCGAGATCGAGCGCGCGCCGCTTCTGGAGCGGCTCCTCGAGGTGGCGCCGAGGATCCTCCCCTACGCCGACCGGATCTGGCAGCGCCTCGACGATGCGCGCCGCGCCGGCAAGCGCATCCTCTTCGAGGGCGCGCAAGGGACGATGCTCGACGTCGACCACGGGACATATCCGTTCGTCACCTCCTCGCACACCGTGGCGGGGCAGGCGGCGGCGGGCTCGGGTATCGGCCCCGCCGCGGTCGGCTATGTCCTCGGCATCACCAAGGCCTATACGACGCGCGTCGGCAGCGGCCCCTTCCCGACCGAGCTCACCGACGAGACCGGCCAGCGCCTCGGCGAGCGCGGCCGCGAGTTCGGCACGGTGACCGGGCGCAAGCGCCGCTGCGGCTGGTTCGACGCGGTGATGGTGCGGCAGGCGATGAAGGTCGCCGGCATCACCGGCATCGCCCTGACCAAGCTCGACGTGCTCGACGGTTTCGCGGAGCTCAAGGTCTGCACCGGCTATCGCCTCGACGGGCAGACCTTGCACCATCTGCCGCACGGCGCCGCCGCGCAGGCCGCGGTCGAGCCGATCTACGAGACCTTCGAGGGCTGGCAGGATTCGACGCGAGGCGGCCGGTCCTGGGCCGATCTGCCGGCGACGGCAGTCAAGTACATCCGCCGCATCGAGGAGCTGATCGAAACCCCGGTCGCGATGCTCTCGACCAGCCCCGAGCGCGAGGACACGATCCTCGTGCGCGACCCCTTCACGAATTGATCAGCGCGCTGCCGGCGGTTTGTGCACCGTCGCCTGGATTGCGTCGCCTGCACTCGCAAAGATGATCGGAGGGCGGTGCTAAGATCGACCGAGACGCATCATCGCCGTCTTTGCGAGCGCAACGAAGCAACCCAGAGGGACGCGCCGTCGTCTGGATTGCTTCGCTGCGCTTGCAAAGACGATGGGAGGAAAGGCGACAGGAGGGACAGGGTGCATGAAGCAGCCGGCGGTCTACATCATGGCAAATCGGCGCAACGGCACCCTCTATACCGGCGTCACCTCGAACTTGGCGCAACGCGCCTATCAGCACCGGGAAGCATTCGTCCCGGCTTCACCTCCCGTTACGGCTGCAAGATGCTCGTCTGGTATGAAATCTTCGATGAGATGCTTCCGGCCATCGCCCGCTAAAAGCAGATCAAGGGCGGATCGCGCAAGAAGAAGCTCGCCTTGATCGAGGCGCTGAACCCCGATTGGCGCGATTTGTACGAGGATCTTCTTTGACCCATCACCGTCGTTGCGAGCGCAGCGAAGCAACCCAGACGATTGTGCGTCCCGATGGATTGCTTCGCTGCGCTCGCAAAGACGATGGGAGGTGGTACCTTTCAACGCGAGCCGCTGCCGCGCCGATCGGCGTTGGCGGTGATGTAGGATTCGGCGTGCGCCGTCAACTGGTCGAGGTGGTTCTGGAAGAAGTGATCGGCGCCCGGGATGATGCGGTAATCGATCTTGATGTCGCGCTGGTGCGAGAGCTTGTTGACGAGCTTCTGCGCGGCTTCGAGCGACACGATCATGTCTCGGTCGCCATGCAGGATGAGCCCCGAGGACGGGCACGGCGCCAAGAAGCTGAAATCATAGAGATTGGCCGGCGGCGCCACCGAGATGAAGCCGTCGATCTCGGGCCGGCGCATCAGCAGCTGCATGCCGATCCAGGCGCCGAAGGAGAAGCCGCCGATCCAGCATGCCGAGGCGTTGGCGTTGTAGCCTTGCAGCCAGTCGAGTGCCGAGGCTGCGTCCGACAGCTCGCCCTCGCCGCGGTCGAAGGTGCCCTGGCTGCGGCCGACGCCGCGGAAATTGAAGCGCAACGCCGAGAAGCCGCACCGCACGAAGGCATGGTAGAGGCTGTAGACGACTTTGTTGTTCATCGTCCCGCCATGCTGCGGGTGCGGGTGCAGCAGGAGCGCGATCGGCGCGTTCGGAGCCTTGCAATGGTGGTAGCGGCCCTCGATGCGCCCCTCCGGGCCGTTGATGATGACCTCAGGCATCCTGGCTCCGTCCGCCTGGCCCCGCTGCGGCGGCCGCCAATTCCGATCTCCCTCCGAGGAGAGGCATATCTTGCTGATTCATTCGAGGCCGCACTGTTCTTGACCGGTTTGCTGGATATTCCTATATCGTCAAACGACAGGCGTTGCGACCTTTTCCCGCACGGCATCGCGGCCGGAGTGGGCAAGAATGATAGCACAGCGGGCGCGATGACATCGAAAAACCTCTGCGACGACACGGCGGCGACAGGCGGCCGAACGTCGACGGCCGCGGCGGGCTGAGCGCAACAAATGGCGACACAACCCCGCCTCGCCTATCTCGATCACAACGCGACCGTGCCGGTTCGCGCCGAGGTCGCCGCTGCGATCGCCGATGCCTTGGCGCTTGGCGGCAATCCTTCTTCGGTGCACAGGGCGGGCCGCGCCGCGCGGCGCGCCGTCGAGCGGGCGCGCGAGGAGGTGGCGGCGCTGGCCGGCGCCACGGCCGACAGCATCGTCTTCACGAGCGGCGGGAGCGAGGCCAATCATCTGGCGCTGCTCGGCTGCGGGCGTTCGCGCATCATCGTCTCGGCGATCGAGCATGATTCCGTGCGGCGCGCCGTCCCGGACGCCGAAATCCTCCTGGTCACCGCCGACGGGATCATCGATGAGACGGCGCTGGAGGCCCTCCTCGCCGGCGGCGCAGAACCCGCCCTCGTCTCGATCATGCTGGCGAACAACGAGACCGGAATCATCCAGCCGATCGCCGCGCTCGCGCCTCTCGTCCACCGCCATCGCGCCTTGCTCCATTGCGAT
>JBGPOZ010000373.1:0-2934 GCA_041488295.1 Allostellaceae bacterium | reverse complement strand
GGTTGATCGGCGGTCGTGTCGTGCTAAGATTAATTCGTACACGAACGATTGACCTCGACCGGCGCAACCGCATGTATTTCCGTCCCTCCAGCATCGAGGATGCGCTCGCCGCCCTCGCCAGGCGCCGTCCCACGATCCTCGCCGGCGGCACGGACTTCTATCCCGTGCGCGTCGGCCGACCGCTCCCGGACGACGTTCTCGATGTGACCGCTCTCGACGCGTTGCGCGGCATCGACGATCGCGGCGAGCATGTCCGGATCGGCGCCGCGGTGCGGTGGAGCGAGATCGCGGAGGCGGCGCTGCCGCGTTGGTTCGACTGCCTGAAGCTCGCCGCGCGCGAGATCGGCGGCCGGCAGATCCAGAATGCCGGGACGCTTGTCGGCAACGTCTGCAATGCCTCGCCCGCCGCCGACGGCGTCCCATGCCTCTTGGCGCTCGACGCGGCGGTTGAGCTTGACTCGACGGTCGGGACGCGGCGCCTCGCCATCGCCGACTTCATTCGCGGCAACCGCGTGACGGCGCGGCGGCCGGACGAGCTCGTGACCGCGATCATCGTGCCGAAGCCATGCATTGGCGCGCGCTCGACCTTCCTCAAGCTCGGCGCGCGGCGCTATCTCGTCATCTCGATCGCGATGGTAGCGGCGCTCGTCGCGACTGCGCCGGACGGCACGATCGAAGAAGCGCGCATCGCAGTCGGCGCGTGCTCGGTGGTGGCGCTAAGGCTCGCAACGCTCGAGGCCGATCTGCGCGGGCGCCCGCTTGTGCCCGGCATCGGCAAGGCCGTCGTGCCCGAGCACCTTGCCGCGCTCTCGCCGATCGACGACGTGCGCGGCGCCGCCGCGTATCGGCGGGACGCCGCGCGGAGCATTGTCGCGCGAGCGCTAGAGCAGCTCGCGGCGGAGGTAGGGTGATGACCCCGCTACTGCGCATCGCCTTCACCCTCAACGGCGTCGCGGCGGAGATCGCGGCGCCACCGATCCGCCGACTTTCCGCCGCCTTGCGTGACGAACTCGGCCTCACCGGCACGAAGATCGGCTGCGATGCCGGCGATTGCGGTGCCTGCACGGTGCTGCTCGATGGCGCGCAGATTTGCGCCTGCCTCGTCGCGGTCGGCCAAGTCGAAGGGCGCGCGGTGACGACGATCGAAGGGCTCGCCGCCGATCCGCGCTTCGACACTCTGCGGCGATCCTTCCACCGCCACGGCGCCGC
This sequence comes from Allostellaceae bacterium, assembly GCA_041488295.1. Classification (GTDB taxonomy): domain Bacteria; phylum Pseudomonadota; class Alphaproteobacteria; order ATCC43930; family CGMCC-115725; genus URHD0088. The sequence continues at coordinate 1,725 of JBGPOZ010000373.1, read as the reverse complement.
GCAATGCGGCATCTGCACCCCCGGCATGCTGATGGCGGCGGCCGATCTCCTTGCGCGCACGCCGAAGCCCGACGCCGCAATGGTGCGCGACGCGCTCGGCGGCGTCCTCTGCCGCTGCACCGGCTATCGCAAGATCGTCGAGGCGGTGCTCGATCTCGAAGGCGACGACGCGCCCGCCGCGCCCGAGGCCGGCGCCGCCGTGGGCGCGCGCCTCCCGAAGGTCGATGGTCTTCAGAAGCTGAACGGCACGGAGCTCTACGGGGCCGATGCGGCGCCGGCGGGAGCGCTCGCTCTGCGCGCGATCCGCTCGCCCCATGCGAGCGCGCGGTTCGCGATCGGCGACCTTCAGCCGCTTCGCGCGAAACATCCGGGGCTCATCCGCATCCTCACCGCAGCCGACATCCCGGGAAAGAACAGCTTCGGCATCTACCCGGACATCAAGGACCAGCCCGTCCTCGCCGAAGGGTTCGTGCGCTTTCGCGGCGAGGCGGTCTTGGCCCTCGTCGGCGACGCCGCGACGATCGCCGCGATCGCCGATGAAGAGGTGCCGATCCTGTGGCAGGAAGAGGCGCCGGTGACCGGCATCGATGCGGCGCTGGCGCCAGGCGCCCCGATCCTCCACGAGGAGCACCCCGACAACATCCTCATCACCGGCCGCGTCCGGCACGGCGATGTCGAAGCGGCGCTCGCCGGGTCCGCCGCGATCGTCTCGGGCGAATTCTCGACCGCCTTCGTCGAGCACGCTTATATCGAGCCCGAAGCCGGGTACGCGCGGCGCGTCGGCGACCGCATCGAGATCTTCGCTTGCACGCAGACCCCTTACATGGACCGCGACGAGGTGGCGCGCATCCTCGGCCTCGCGCCGGATCGCGTGCGCATCATCCCCTCGGCGGTTGGCGGCGGCTTCGGCGGGAAGCTCGATCTCTCGCTCCAGCCGCTGATCGCGACCGCCGCCTGGCTCATCGGCGAGCCGGTGCGCTGCGTCTACACGCGCCCGGAATCGATGATGTCGACGACGAAGCGCCACCCGGCGCGCATCCGCGCGCGCATCGGCGCCGATGCCGAAGGCCGGCTTCGCGCCGTCGACCTCGCCGCCGATTTCAACACCGGCGCTTACGCCTCCTGGGGGCCGACCGTGGCGAACCGCGTGCCGGTCCATGCGAGCGGTCCCTATGCCGTGGACGCGGTCCGCGCCGAGGCGCGCGCGATCTACACCAACGAGACGCCGGCCGGCGCCTTCCGCGGCTTCGGTGTGCCGCAATGCGTCATCGCGACCGAGACCCTGCTCGACGAGCTCGCCGAGGCGCTCGGGATCGACCCGCTCGAGCTGCGCCACCGCAACGCCTTGCGAATCGGCGGCCGCACGGCGACGGGTCAGGTTCTTACGGCGAGCGCCGGTCTCGCCGCCTGTCTCGAGGCGCTCCGCCCGCATTGGCGCGCGGCGCGCGCCGCGGCTGAGGCGGCGAATGCGCGGGCGGCGGGGCCGCTCCGCCGCGGCGTCGGCATTGCCGCCATGTGGTACGGCATCGGCAACACCTCGATGTCGAACCCCTCGACGATGCGCGTCGGCATCGACCGCGAGGCGCGCGTCACGCTCTACAGCGGCGCCGTCGATATCGGGCAGGGCTCGAACACGATCCTCTCGCAGATCTGCGCCGACGCGCTCGGCGTACCGGTCGGCGCCATCCACCTTGTCACCGGCGACACCGATCGGACCGAGGATGC
>JBGPOZ010000372.1:0-2944 GCA_041488295.1 Allostellaceae bacterium | reverse complement strand
GGCCGGCCGCCGACAAAGCAACCGCCCGATCCCCAGTATGGCTCCATCTCGGCGCCATATCCGCAGCCAATCTAGGGAATTTTAAGCGCCCACAATCGGGGAAACTTCGGCGCCCGTTGACACGGCGGACGATGAGGACGCGCAGTTGCGCCGGGACGATGTCGAGGCGCTCGCTCCTGTCCTCGCCGATGACATGCATCGCGCCGGAGCAGCACGGGCAGGTCTTGTCGGCGACGTCGACGAGGAGCTCGGCGCGCGGCAGATGTGCCGGGAGGGCGCCCCGATCGACCTTGCGCGTGCCGGTCCGCGGCACCACGGCGGTTCGATCGGTCCTATCCTGCTCGGCTTCGGCGGCGGCGATCGTCTGCTCGACCTCTTCCAAGGCGAGGGCCAACTGATCGCGATCGAAGGTCTCCGACCGACGGCCGAACTGATGACGCTGCAGCGCCTTGATGATCAGCCGCAGCTTCTCGATATCGCCGTCCTTGCGGACGAGTGCCGCCTCGCGTGCCGCGATCTCCTCGGCGTGCCGCACGCGCTCGGCGAGGAGCAAGGCGTGCATCGCGTCGAGATCGTCGGGAAGTATGCGGTCGATAGGGACACGACTGCATTGAACCACAGCGCCAGCACGCTGAGAGCCGTGATCGTCGCGACTGATTCAATCTGTCGCAGTCCTATTGGGTAACGCTCGGCCGCGTTACGCGCCGGGCATGCACGCGCGTCCAATCGAGCCCCTCTGATCAGGGCCGAGAGCTGCGCCGGCGTTAGCCGCATGACACCGTCCGCGATGCGCGGCCAGCGGAACTTGCCCTCGTCGAGCCGCTTGCTGACGAGGACGAGACCGGTACCGTCCCAGACGAGCAGCTTGACTCGGTCGGCGCGCTTGGCGCGGAAGACGTAGATGACCCCGGCGAAGGGATCGGCCCTCAGCTCTGCCTTCACCAGCGCGGTGAGCCCATCCATGCCCTTGCGGAAGTCAACCGGCTTGGTCGCGACAAGGATCCTCATTGGGCCGGAGGTGAGGTTCACCGGCTGCTCTTCAACACGCGAATGACCGCGGCGAGCGTACGCGCGTCGGCATTCCGGCGAACGCGGACAACGGCGCCACCGATCTCGACCTCAATCGGCGCGAGATCGGCAGGCGGCGCGGCTGAGGACGGCTCCTGGCACGTTGCTGCGCTCTGCCGGATCGCCGGCGGATCGATGATCACCGGCGTGAAGGCCGGCGCCTCCGGCGCGGCGGACCGTGCACTATTCGCGCGGGCCCGGCGGCGCCAGGTGAAGATCCGTTGCGGTCGCAGATCATGCCGTCGCGCGATCGCCGATACGCTGGGATTCGGCTCAAGCGTCTCGGCGACGATCCGCGCCTTCATCTCACGCGACCACGTGCGACGCCCGCCAACTCCCGTGATCACCTCGAGACGACGGATGCCAACCGGCTCCGGCTCAAGCGTAAGGTCAAGCGCAGACATAAATCGATCCCTCAAGGGATCTTTACACTCGCAGCCTCAGCATCCAACCGAAAGGTGGGAGCACGACACCGCTTACGACCGACCGAAACTCCAAACTCGTCAATCTTCAATGATCAGCCGGAGCAGGACCTCATCCCGCTTTTCGCTCACCAGACGCATCAACTCGATGCCGACTTTCGTCATTTGTAAGTGGCCTGGAAGCACAGGGAGCCCTGAATATTTTTGGGTGAACTGCTTACCGCCTTGATTCCTTTTGATTTCTAGATCGGAGCCATAAATCCGCAATTTCCCAATGCCGTCATTTTCCTTAACGTGCGGGTTACCTACATGAACATTAACCCCATGGAAGCCAGCGAATGGATCTCATTGAATTCGATGTACTGCTTTGCGCGAAGTCGTCGACCAGCGTCACTGAACAGGAATACGCCTGCCTTGCCATTGCCATCGGCGGGCGGTGCGGTAGTCAATTTCGCACCAGCGCCGAAAACTCTCCGCTTCGTCCCGCGTCATCGTACTAAGCGTATCGAGCGCTCGATAACTAGCCCGACCTATTCATGACGGACAGCCTTGATCGCATTGGAGAGGCGGTGTTTGTGACGCGGCCATGGCAGTGGGTGGCGCGTCGGGCAGCGCGGTATCGTGGTTTCGTTGTCGTGGGTTGACGGTTGGAGGGACGGGGTCGGCCGGGGCACATCGCCCCGTCGGTCAAGGTCCCGCCGGGGCGAAGCCGCTGGCAACAAGACGAAAGACGGCCTTGTCGGAATAGGCCGAGGGCAGGCGGATGCGAATTCGCGCGGCGGTCTCGACGACGCGCGCGGCAATCTTGATCAGGCGCAGCCGCAGCGTTGTGAACTCGGCCACGGCCCAGGCGGAGGTCGCCGGCATGGCGGCGCGCAGGGTGTGCAGCAGCCAGTAGGCGGCGGTGTGCAGGATGAGCCGGAATTGGTTGGCACGCGGGCTGCGACATGAGGTGCGGTCGGAGGCGAGCTGGGTCTTGTGCAGCTTGATGAGATTCTCGGCCTGGCCGCGCGCGCAGTAGACCGTCTCGTAGAGGGGCTCGGGCGCGTGCGCGAGGGTCGTGACGACGTAGCGCGCATCGAAGCCGCTGGACGAGGCCTCGAGCCGGGCGACGACGCGGCGCTGCTTGGCCCAGCTCTTGGCGGCGTAGCGAAACTCGGTCCAGGTCCGGCGCTTCTCTTGCCCGGCCTCGGCACGGCGCACGCACAGATCGTCGGCCGCAGCGCGCACCTCGGCGTGCAGCACGTCGTTGCCGGCGAGCCCGAAGACGTAATCGATGCCGTTCGCCTCGCACCACTCCATCGCCTCGGGACGGGCGTAATGGCTGTCGCCGCGCCAGCAGATGCGCGTGCTCGGCCAGTGTCGGCGGATGCGGCGGACCACGTGCTTGACGATGGCGCGGACCTCGGTTCCGCCCGGCGTCTTGCCCGGCCGCAGGATGACGGAAACGGGCT
>JBGPOZ010000371.1:0-2967 GCA_041488295.1 Allostellaceae bacterium | reverse complement strand
CTATGTCGACATGCACGGCCGGCCCAAATGCAAGGCGGTGCCGATCGCGCATTTCGAGCAGATGCTGCGTGGCTCCGAGCTGTTCACGGGCGCCGCGCTCGACGGCGTGCCGCAGGAGGTCAACGACGACGAGGTCGCCGCACACCCCGATTTCGAGCGCGGCATCGTCATGCCGTGGAAGCCGGACACGATCTGGTTCCCGAGCGACCTCTGGCTCAAGGACCAGCCCTTCGAGGCCTGCTCGCGGCAGATCCTGAAGCGCGTCCTCGCGAAGGCGGCGGCGATGGGCTTCATCGCCAATCTCGGCATCGAGACCGAGTTCTTTCTCTTTCGCGCGACCGAGAATGGCGGCTTCGCGCCGGCGCTCAAGCCCGATTTCCTGGCGAAGCCCGCCTATGATGTCCGCCTCCTCCTCAACTCGGCTCCGGTCGTCGAGGAGCTGGTCGCGGCGATGAACCAGCTCGGCTGGGACGTCTATTCATTCGACCAGGAGGATGCGCTCGGCCAGTTCGAGACCGATTTCGCCTATGCCGACGCCCTCACCATGGCCGACCGCTTCACGTTCTTTCGGCTGATGGCGGGGCAGATCGCGGCAAAGCACGGGATGTTCGCGAGCTTCATGCCGAAGCCGCTCGCCGACCGCACCGGCAGCGGCGCGCATTACAACATGTCGCTCGCCAACACGGAGACCGGCGCCAATCTGTTCGTCGCCGCGAACGACAAGCGCGGCTGCGGGCTCTCGCCGCTGGGTTATCAGTTCATTGCCGGCATCCTGCGCCACGCGAGGGCGATCTGCGCCGTCATCGCGCCCACGGTCAACAGCTACAAGCGCCTCATCGCGCAGGGCAGCATGTCGGGCTTCACCTGGGCGCCCATCTTCATGTGCTACGGCAACAACAACCGCACCAACATGCTGCGCATCCCGATGGCCGGGGGCCGCATCGAATGCCGCGCCGCCGACATCGCCTGCAACCTCTATCTCGGCGCGGCGATGATCATCGCCGCGGGTTTGGAAGGGATCGAGGAAAAGCTCGACCCCGGCGAGCCCAACACCGAGAACATGTACCTCATCGATCGGGAAGAGCGGCGCCGGCGCGGCATCGACCGCCTGCCGCAGACCCTCGCCGAGGCGATCGCAGCATTCGAGGCCGACCCGCTGTCGCGCCAAGTCATGGGCGACAAGATGTTCGCCGCCTACGCCGCCTACAAGCACGAAGAATGGCGGCGCTACCACACCCACGTCTCGGACTGGGAGCTGAACGAGTATCTGCGCTTCTTCTGAATCCTCTCGGCGTCCCAGCCAGGGCAGCAACCATGTCGACCATCGCGGACATCTTCGATCCCCAGCACTACCGCAAGGTTCGCGCGCCGGCGCTCGAGGCGGAGTCGCTGCCGCCTTGGTGCTATACGGCCCCGGAATTTTACCAGCGCGAGGTCGAGCGCATCTTCCGCAAGAGTTGGAACTTCGTCGGCCGCGCCGACGAGATCGCCAAGCCCGGCGACTATCTCGTCTTCGACCTCGTCGGCCAGTCGGTGATCGTGCTGCGCGACAAGGCGGGCGGCATTCGCGCCTTCGCCAATACCTGCCGCCATCGCGGGACCCGCCTCCTTTCCGGATCCGGCCATTGCCGATCGATCGCCTGCCCCTATCACGCTTGGGTTTACGATCTCGACGGGACGCTGGTCGCCGCGCTCGGCATGGAGGACGCGGTCGGCTTCGATCCCGCGGCATACGGACTGATCAGGGTGCGGATCGAGAGCTGGGCGGGCTTCCTCTTCGTCGCCTTCGACGACGAGGCGCCGCCGCTCGCCAGCCACCTCGGCGACCTGCCGGAGCGTTTCGCAGCCTACAAATTCGCCGACATGGTCTGCGTCCGGCGCAAGGAGTACGAGCTCGCCTGCAACTGGAAGATCTATGTCGAGAATGCGATGGAGGACTATCACACGCCGACCGTCCATCGACAATCGATCGGCCTGCAGAAGACGGCGCTGGAGACTGACAAGCGGGGCGAATGGGATGCGATCTTCATGCCGTCGCCGCGCACCATAGCGGTCCTGCCGGAGGATCTCGCCGACGCATTCCCGAGGATTCGCGATCTCTCCGGCAAGCCCGCGGGCGGCACCTTCTTCACCGTGATCTATCCCAGCACCTTCTTCGCAACGACGCAGGATTGCATGTGGTGGCTCCAGGAATTCCCGCAGGGACCCGACCGCACCAAGGTGGTGATCGGCTCGTGCTTCCCGGGCGAGACCGCGGCGCGGCCGGACTTTGCCCTGAAGGTCGCGAAATACTATCGACGCTGGGACAAGGCGCTGCCCGAGGACAACGCCATTTCCGAGCGGCAGCAGGCGGGCCTCAGCTCGACCCTGGCGCGCCCCGGCCGGCTTTCCGGACACGAAGCGGCCGTGCACCGCATCGCCAACTGGGTGCTTGACCGCGTCCTCGACGGGGATCGTGACGCGAAGGCGCGGGCCGCGCCGTGAGCCAAATCCACTTCCACGTCGAGAATGCGCGCGCCCTTGGCCCGGTCTTCGAGGCGACGCGCGAGCGGGTCGCGGCGGCGCTGGCGCGGCATCCCGCCCTTGGCCAGAAGCTCCGCGTCACCATCGGCTATGACGGCGACATCATCGAGCGCGAGCTCGCGACGGCCCAAGTCATCTTCGCCTGGAATTTCGACCGCCGGAACCTGGCGCAGCGGGCGCCGCATCTCAAATGGGTGCACGCGCACGGCGCCGGCGTCAATCACCTGATGCCGCTCGATTGGCTGCCGCCGGGCGCCGTCTTGACCAACAGCCGCGGCATCCACGGCGAGCGGGCGAGCGAATATGCGGTCATGGCCTTGCTGATGCTGAACAACCGCCTGCCCGAGATGGTGGCGAACCAGCGCCGCGGCCGCTGGGAGCAGCTCTTCAACTCGAGCATCGCGGGGAAGACGCTGCTCATCATCGGCGTCGGCTCGGTCGGCG
>JBGPOZ010000370.1:0-3000 GCA_041488295.1 Allostellaceae bacterium | reverse complement strand
GTTTCGCTCTCGTCGGGTCGGATCGGCTTGCGCGTCAGAACCCGGAAGCTCGGCGGCGCGACCGAGACTTCCTCGGGCTGGTGGCGCGAGCCGCGCGGCGCGTTGGCGCTGCGGCGGCGGAGGAATTCCTTGACGCGGCGGTCTTCGAGCGAATGGAAGGAGACGACGGCAAGACGGCCGCCCGGCGCGAGCAGGCGCTCCGCCGCGGCAAGGCCGCGCTCGAGTTCGCCCAGCTCGTCATTGACCGAGATGCGCAGCGCCTGGAAGGTCCGGGTCGCCGGATCGATCCCATTGGGCGTGCCCGGCACGACGCCGCGCACGATGGCCGCGAGCTCGAGGGTGCGCTCGATCGGCTTGGCGGCGCGCGCGGCGAGGATCGCTTTGGCGATGCGCCGGGAGAAGCGCTCCTCGCCATAAAGGAAGATGATGTCGGCGAGCGCCGCCTCCGAGAGGCTGTTGACGAGATCGGCAGCCGAGGTGCCGCCCCGCTCCATGCGCATGTCGAGCGGACCATCGGCTCGGAAGGAGAAGCCGCGCCCGGCTTCGTCGAGCTGCGGCGAGGACGGCCCGAGATCGAGGGCAATGCCGGCGACCTTGGTGACGCCGTGCGCGCCGAGGAGGCGCACCATGTCGCCGAACCGGCCTTCGATGAGGGTGAGGCGCCCGGCGGCATCGCGCGCGATGGCGGTTCCGGCCTCGAGCGCCGCCGGGTCGCGGTCGATGGCGAAGACGCGGCAGCGCGCTCTTTCGAGCAGGGCGCGGCTGTAGCCGCCGCGCCCGAACGTGCCGTCGACATAGATGGCGTCATCGCGCGGCTCCAGCGCGGCGATCGTCTCGGCGAGCAGCACCGGCTCATGTGCCATCGCGGCGCCGGACGCGAGATCGCCGCTCACCGCGCGCCTCCCGGCGGGGTCGGCGGCGTGCGCGAAGCGGGCAGGGTCAGGCCCTGGCGCTTGGCGCGATCACGTTTGTCGCCTTGATACTGGCGGTGCGCCTCTGGCTCCCAGATCTGAAAGGTGCGGCCGAGGCCGACGAAGGCGGCGCTTTCGGTGATGCCGGCATGGCGCGCGAGATCCTCGGGGAGAAGAATGCGGCCCTCGCTGTCGAAGGGGAGCTGCTGGGCGTCGGCGAAGATCGAGGAGAGGCTGTCATACTCCTCGGAGAATTGGTCGATCGTGTCGAGACGGGCGCTCATCTCCTCGATGCGGTCGATGCCGCTGCCGTCGATGGCGGCGTTCTTGAACGAGCGGAAGGCGACGATGCCGGTGAAACTCTGCCCGGCGAGGGCGGCGCGAAAGCTCGCCGGGACCGAGACGCGGCCCTTGCGGTCGACCTTGTTGACGAATGTGGACAGAAACAACGCCACCACTGCCCCTCACCGCGCCCCATCGCTGCTCCGTTCCCAGGGTTCGAACGGCGCGTCACCCGCCCCATGTGACGCTTCTTGATGGGAGGTGATGGGATATCATGGGATTACGTGGGCGTCAATGGAATTTAAGAGTAAAGAAATGTTAAGTACAATGTTCGCATTGGTTTTTTTCTGATCTCATGTAGTCGCATCTCGACTTTATCAATCATCGTCCGTTCCGGGTCTGCGATGCCAAGAAAAGTATGGTTCTTGAAATGTTCCCACAACATCTCGTAGCACACTTCTCGGAGCGGTCGAAATGAAAGCGCCAGACGGCCTGTAAGCCGGGTTCTGTCCCCGCCAAACCGGGCGGGGGATGACCATTCCTCTGGGACGCCCGTCGCCGGACGCCTCACGCGACCGACCCGGATGACGGCGCGGAAACGCGCCCGACCCGTCCCGTTGCCGGGCGGATCTGCCATCCCTACTTGGTCTTGCTCCCGGTGGGGTTTACCGTGCCGCCGCCGTTGCCGGCGCCGCGGTGCGCTCTTGCCGCACCCTTTCACCCTTGCCGCCCATTGGGGCCCATGGGCCCCCATGGGGTTGGCGGTTTGCTTTCTGTGGCACTGTCCCTAGGGTCGCCCCCGCCGGGCGTTACCCGGCACCGTGTTTCCGTGGAGCCCGGACTTTCCTCCCCGCGCCGGTGAAGGCGCAGAGCGGCCATCCGGCCGTCTGGCACGTCCATATATCTGGCTAACACGGCACTATGTCAAATCTTGGGAGAAACCGCGGCGGTTTCGGCGCTATGGATGCCTGCTTCGGATGGCGATCCGCCGCGCCGTCTCCGCATCGAGCGCGCCGTCGCAGTGCGCCGGTCGCCAATGGCGCTGGAACGCGGTGATGACGGCGCGCGTTTCGGCATCGAGAACGCCGCTCGACGGCGTCTCGTAGCCGATGCGGGCGAGCATTTGCTGGGCGGCGGCAATGTTCGGGGGCGCCCCCACCGCCGTAAAATCCAGCCAGAGACCGAGCCCGGCGCGCGCCATGCGCTCCCATGGGAAGAGCTCGCCCGGATCCTCCTTGCGCTGCGGGGCCACATCGGAATGGCCGAGGATTCGCGCGGCCGGGATGGCATGCCGTGCGAGGATGTCGCGGCCAAGCCGCTCGAGCGCCGCGAGTTGCGGCTCGGGAAACGGGCGATAGCCGTGCTCGTGGCCGGGATTGGCGAGCTCGATGCCGATCGAGCGCGAATTGATGTCGCGCTCCCCCGCCCAATGGGCGCTGCCGGCATGCCAGGCGCGCCGCGCCTCGTCGACGAGGCGCCAGATGGTGCCGTCCTCCGTGACGAGGTAGTGGGCGCTGACCTCGGCGGCGGGATCGCAGAGGCGGCCGAGCGCCGCTTCAGCGCTCGGCATCCCGGTGTAATGGATGAGGAGGATGTCGATGCTGCCCGCCGCCGGACGCGGCCCATGATTGGGCGAGGCGCGGTCGAGAAGGCGCATCGTCAACGCATCTCGTTACCGCGCCGGCGCCGGCGCGCGGCGCAGCACGATGACGGCGACGCCGGCCAAGGTCGCGAGGCCGCCGGCCAGCGCCTGCCAATCGAGAAGCTCGCCGAGGATGAGGTAGCTGGCGCCGACGGCGAGGGCGGG
>JBGPOZ010000369.1:0-3001 GCA_041488295.1 Allostellaceae bacterium | reverse complement strand
CTTGCGCGATCTTCTCGTCTGCGAAAACCCGCTCGACATCGCGCGGCTGTGGAAGAAGATGTACGACCGCACGCTCTATTACGGCCGCGAGGGCGCCGTCATCCAGGCGATGGCGGGCATCGATCTCGCGCTCTGGGACATCAAGGGCAAGGCGCTGGGGCAGCCCGTGTATCAGCTGTTGGGCGGCGCCTTCCGCGATCAAATCCGCGTCTATGCGAGCAACATGTTCCAGTTCACGCCCGAGGCGACGGCGGCGCGCGCCAAGAAAGCGGTCGATGAAGGCTACACTGCCGTCAAATTCGGCTGGGAGCCGTTCGGGCGCGATCCCGAGACCGATCTCAGATTTCTCGAGGCGATCCGCCGGACGGTCGGAGAGAAGGTCGACATCATGCTCGATGTCGGTCTCGTCTGGGACGCCAAGACGACGATCCGCCGCGCCCGCCTCTTCGAGCCCTTCCGCCTCGCCTGGATCGAGGAGCCGCTCCATCCCGACGATCTCGACGGCTATGCGAAGGTCGCGGGCGCGGTCGAGACGCGCATTGCCGCGGGCGAAGAGGAGTGCACGATCGCCGGTTTCACGCGTCTTCTCGACATCGGCAAGATCGACGTGGCGCAGATCGACATGACGCGCTGCGGGCTGACGCAGGCAATGAAGATCGCCGCCCTCGCCCAACAGCGCAGTCTCCCGTGCATCAACCACAATTTCACGACCGACATCAACACCGCGGCCTCGCTCCATTTCCTCGCCGCGATCCCCAACGCCTTCATCATGGAATATTGCGTCGAACCGAGCGAGATCTCGCGGAGCCTCGCGCGGAACCCGATCAAGATCGAAGGCGGCATCGCCAAGGTGCCGACCGAGCCGGGGCTCGGCGTCGAGCCCAACATGGCGATCATCGAGAAGTACCTCGTGCGGAGCTGACCCGATCGCGTTCCAGGAGGTCGCACCATGCGCAAGAACCCTGTGAAATCCCGGCTGCAAACCGGGGAGACCGTCTTCGGCACGATGGTCTTCGAGTTCGACAGTCCCGGCCTCGCGCGCATCGTCGCCGGGGCCGGGGCCGAGTTCATCATCCTCGACATGGAGCACAGCGGCTGGGGCGTCGAGACGATCAAGCGCCAGATCGCACATGCGCACGGCGCCGGCCTCGTGCCGATCGTCAATCCGCCGAGCGATGCGCGCGAATTCATCGGCCGCCCGCTCGATCTCGGTGCGCTGGGTCTCATGATCCCCGTCGTCGAGACGCGTGCGCAGGCCGAGGCCATCGTCAGGGCGACGCGTTATCCGCCGGTCGGCACGCGGGGTTCCGCTTTCGGCGTTGCCCATGACGATTATGCCGCCGGCGACGTCGCCGCGACAATGGCGGAGGCGAACGAGCGTATTCTCGTCATCGTCAAGATCGAGACCGAGGAGGGCGTCCGAAACGCGGATGCGATCATGAGCGTGCCCGGCGTCGATGTCGGCTTCGTCGGCCACACCGATCTGTCGGTCTCGCTGCAGATCCCCGCGCAATTCGACAACCCCCGCTTCATCGCCGCGCGCGATGCCGTCGCGACCGCCTGCCGGAAGCACGGGAAGTCCGCCGGCTGCCTCGTTCCGACGCCGGAAGCCGGGCGGCAATGGATCGCGGCCGGGTTCCGGCTCGTGACGTATCTCGGCGACATCTGGCTGCTCGGCAATGCACTCCGATCCGGCCTCGAGGCGATGCGGGCGGCGACGGAAGGTCGCCGCACATGATGGGGGCGCGTCGGCTCGCCTATTGCCAACGGCGGTGGCGTGCTATCGTTTTCACGAGCCCGTGCACGATTGCTCAGCACGTTTCTGGTTGCGAGACCCTACGGTCTCGGAACGGTAACGGCGACAGGTCGCACCGAAACGGAGCGGCCGCGCGACAATCGAGAGGAGGAAGTCCATGAACCATGCACGAAATACGGCACTCGCCTTGGGGCTTGCCGGCTCGCTCGCCGCTCTCCCGGCGCTGGCGCAGCAGCAATTCTTCAACGAATCGCAGCCGATGTTCGACAATTGCGGCGACGCCTCCTTGTCCAAGGCGCAAAAGGACGGAGTCACCCTCGGCTTCTCGGTCAATCCGCCCGAAGCCTGGCTCGACGAGACGACGAAGCAGCCGAACGGCATCGATTGGGACATCAACAAGGCGGCGCTCGATTGGCTTGGCGTCAAGAACGTCAAGATCGAATGGATGCCGTGGGAATCGCAGATCCCGGCGCTCCTCTCGAAGCGCACCGACGTCATCGCCGGCAACATTCACCACACGGCCGAGCGCGACAAGGTGATCAGCTTCTCCGGCCCCGCCTACTGGTACGGACCCGTCATCGTCGTCGCCAAGGGCAACCCGCTGGGGGTCAAATCCTATGACGACCTCAAGGGCAAGCAGGTCGGCGACATCTCCGGCTCCGCCGCCGATTTCTATCTGCGCAAGATCGGCGTCACCCCGACCTCGTTCAAGACCGAGATCGACGAGCTGCAGAGCCTCAACCAGGGACGCCTTCAGGCGGTACTCGAGGACGACCTCGTCTACCTCGAATTCGCCAAGACGAACCAGAACCACAATCTCGAGCCGCTGTGGAGCATTGCAGCGCCGGCCGACATCATCAATGGCGGCGGCTACGGCATGGCGCGGTTCGCGATGCGCAAGGAGGATTGCGGCCTGCGCTCCGCCTACACCCAGGCGCTCGCCGAGATGCGCGCCAACGGACATGTCAGCGCCATCCTGAAGAAGTACGGTCTGAGCGACCGCAATCTCGTGATGTACAAGCTCAATCCCTGAAAGCCGCTTCAGCCGGGGCGCCGAGCGCCCCGGCTGACCCGCCGCGATGGAACTCTTCAATCTCGAAATCGCGGTCGCCAATTTTGGACCGCTGCTCGCCGGTCTCCTGATGACGATCGAGCTCACGATCGTCGTCATCGCGATCAGCCTCGTTTTCGCGCTTCTCGTCGCGCTCGGCGGCATGTCGCAGCTGAAGCCACTGCGCTGGCTCG
>JBGPOZ010000368.1:0-3009 GCA_041488295.1 Allostellaceae bacterium | reverse complement strand
TCGCCATGGCGGCGCCCGCGCCATGGAAGAGGCTCTCCTCGAACTCGACGAGCGGCGGCTTCACCCGCTGATAGCCGTGGCTCTCCAGCACCGCCATCATGCGGCCGACGGCAAGCGCCTCGTTCGCCGCGTCGGGCGGCAAGAGGTCGCGCAGGCCGAGCGGCAGGAGCGCTGGGTGCGGTGTCTCGTTCATGGCGCCGGACATAGCGGTTTTGCTGCGGCGCGGCAAACGGAAAAGGGAGTCTCATCGAAGAAAATACATTATTATGATGTTATTAGATATAGATTTGCATTTTTTATCTTGTTATATATATTTGGAATGCGTTTCCGATTCGTATTTTAGAGGCGGCGCGGAGCGGGTCCGTCGCCGACCTCCCGAGGAGGGGAAGATGAGCCACATCGGGTCGCTCGCGAATCTTCACCGCGCACCGGCGGCGGCAGGTGATGCCGCCTTCGCTGGCGCTCCGCCGGTGGAGTTGCCGCCCGGCACGGTGTGGCTGCTCGGCATGGAGCTGACCGACCCGGCGCTCGATGCCGCGCTGGCGGCGCCGGCGTTGCGCAACGCGGACGCCGTGCTGTGCGATGCCGGGCTGCCGCAGATCCTCGTCGAATGCGTCCGCGGCCGTGCCCGGTATGTCGAGCGCGTTCCCGCCTCGGCCGAGGGTCGCGATCGCGCGCGCGGGCGATGCCTCGCGCTCGCCAAGGAAGGCTGGCGGATCGTCCGCATCTTCCGCCGCGAGCCGGTCGGCGCCGCCGATGCGATCGTCACGGCCGCGGCGCTCGCCGAGGCGGGCATTCCGCTGCGCCTCGAGGGTATCGGGCTCGCGGTCGCGGGCAGCGCCGAGATCGAGATGCGATCCTCGGTGGCGGCCGTGCGGCCGATGACGACGGCGTCCTTCGCCGGCACCGCGGGGTAAATCGCAGATGGGCGCCGGAGCGCCTTGACGATGGCCGTGGCCTCGCCGTTAATCTCGATCCCATCATGCGCCGCGGCACCCCCTTCGATGAAACCCCAGGTTCAGCGGCGCGGCGCGGCGGGGCCGCGTGAGCTATACTTTCCAGTTCGGCGTCGTCATCGACAATTTCGGCGCGCTCCTCGCCGGCGCGCGGCTCACCGTCGAGCTGACGGCGGCGGCGGTCGCGATCGGTCTCGTCATCGGCATCGCCGGCGCCTTCGCCAAGACGTCGCGCGCCCGGCCCGTGCGGTGGATCGTCGACCTCTACGTCGAGGCGATCCGCAACACGCCCTTCCTGGTGCAGCTCCTCTTCGTCTTCCTCGGCCTGCCGAGCCTTGGCCTTCGGCTCGACGCCAATCCGGCGGCGCTGCTGGCGATGAGCATCAATGTCGGAGCCTACGCGATCGAGATCGTCCGCGCCGGCATCGAGGCGGTGCCGCGGGGACAGATCGAGGCCGGAACCGCGCTGGGGCTCTCGCGCCTGCAGATCTTCCGCCATGTCGTCCTGCTGCCGGCGCTCGCCACCGTCTACCCGGCGCTCGCCGGCCAATTCATCTTCATGCTGCTCGCCTCGAGCATCGTCTCGCAGATCTCGGCCGGCGATCTCACTTACGCCGCGAACATCCTGCAATCGGCGACATATCGCAGCTTCGAGATATACTCTGCGGTTCTCGTCATCTATCTCGCATTGGCGCTCCTCTTTCGCGCGGCGTTCGGGCTCATCCATCACCATTGCTTCCGCTTTCTCGACGGCGCGGCGCGGATGGCGGGGCGCGCGGCATGATCCGCAACTTCAACGGCGGCGAGCTTCTCTATTTGATGGCGGCGCTGCGCTGGACCGCGGCGCTCTCGGCGATCGCCTTCGCCGGCGGCGGCGCGCTCGGCCTTGGTGCCGCGATCCTGCGGGTGGCGCCGGGCCGCGCGGCGCCGTTCCTCGCCATGGGCTATATCCAGCTCTTCCAGGGGACGCCGCTTCTCATCCAGATCTTCGTCATCTATTTCGGCTTCTCGCTGTTCGGGCTGGAGCTGACGCCGCTCGCCGCGGCAAGCCTCGCGCTCATCCTCTTCTCCGGCGCCTATCTCGGCGATATCTGGCAGGGTTGCCTTGTCGCGGTGCCGCGCCAGCAATGGGAGGGTGCGGCGGCGCTGGGATTCGGCTTCTTGCGGCAGATCCGTCTCGTCGTCCTGCCGCAGGCCGTGCCGATCGCGATCCCGCCGACGATCGGCATGCTGGTGCAGATCGTCAAAAGCACCTCGCTCGCCTCGATCGTCGGCTTCATCGAGTTGACGCGGGCGGGGCAGATCGTCAACAACGCGACGTACCAGCCGCTCACCGTCTTCGGCGTGGTGGGCGCGCTCTATTTCGTGCTTTGTTTTCCGCTGTCGCGCTGGAGCCGCGCGCTGGAGCAGCGGCTGCAGATCAAGCGATAAAGCGATTTCGTGCGACCAAGAACGATGGAGGAGGAAACGATGACACTCTCGCGACTGACGGGCTGGACCTTGGCGTGCTGCGCGGCGCTCGGCCTCGCCCTCGCGGCGCCCGCCGCCAAGGCGGACGCGCTCGACGACATCGTCAAGGCGAAGAAGATTCGCATCGGCATCCAGAACGAGGTGCCGCCCTACAGCCAGACCGACGAGAACCATCAGCCGATCGGCTACGACATCGATGTCGCAAAGCTCATCGCCAAGGAGATGGGGGTCGAGCTCGAGGAGGTGCTGGTGTCCGGGCCGAACCGCATCCCCTATCTCCTCACCAACAAGGTGGATCTCGTGGTGGCGACCCTCGGCATCACCTCGCAACGCGCGCTCACCATCGCCTTCTCCGATCCCTATCTCGCTTTCACCTCGGTACTGGTCGGGCCGAAGAAGATAGAGGTGAAGAGCCTTGCCGAGACCAAGGGGCTGAAGATCGGCGTGACACGCGGCAATTTACAGGATTCCTACCTGACGAAATATGCCCCGAAGGAAGCGCAGATCCTGCGCTTCGAGGATGACGCCACGACGATCGGCGCGCTCGTCTCGGGGCAGACCGACCTGATGGGCTTCGGCGATT
>JBGPOZ010000367.1:0-3017 GCA_041488295.1 Allostellaceae bacterium | reverse complement strand
GAGCTCTTCGTGCATCGCAACGTCGCGAACCTCGCCCCGCCGCAGGACGCGAATTATTTGTCGGTTCTGCAGTTCGCCGTCGACGTCCTCAAAGTGAAGCACGTCCTGGTCGTGGGCCATTACGGCTGCGGTGGCGTCGCCGCGGCGGTCGACGGCCGCCGACGCGGCCTCGTCGATCACTGGCTGCATCCGATCCGCGAGCTCCACCATGCGCATCGCCACGAGCTCTGCGGCATCCCGGATGGGCGCGCTCGGCTCGACCGGCTTTGCGAGCTCAACGTCGTTCGCCAGGTGAAGAACGTCGCATCCGATGTGTTCGTGCAGGACGCCTGGGCGCGCAGGCAGGCGATCAGCGTCCATGGCTGGGTCTATTCGATCGCGAACGGGCTCGTCACCGATCTCGAGGTGACCGTCGGCAGCGCGGCGGAGATCGAGAAGCTGGGCTGAAACGGCGTCGGACGCGTGCGGACCTGCGGCATCGAGCAGGCGGTCGATCTCGACGGCATGGCCGCGCGCGAGCGTGGCACGGCGGCGCATCTGGACCGGCTGGGAGAGCAGCTTCGCTCGTCTCGGAAGTTGGTATTTGGAGCAACGAGCAAGATCAGGAATTCGCGAATGGTACTGTGCGTCGGCGCTCTCATCCTCAGGGATCAAAAGGTGCTGTTGGGATTGCGCGCGCCGCACCGCTCCTCTCCGCGGTGCTGGGACATCATCGGCGGCCATGTCGAAGACGGCGAAACGGCCGAAGCTGCCCTCGTTCGCGAGCTTCAGGAAGAGATCGGTATCACGCCGACGGCGTCGCGGTTCCTCTCGGCGTTCACTTTCATGGATGGCAATCGCGAAGCGGAGCTTCGAATCTTCGAAGTCCGGGAATGGGCAGGCGAGCCTCGCCTGCGCAACGACGAGCATACCGAAATCAAATGGCATCGGCTTACCGAGGTCGGCAACCTGCGACCCTTAGCGGCCGCCGAATACATCGGCGTTTTCCGTTCCCTGTTACGATGACGCTCGGGTCGCGCGTCTGCCGCAAGCGGCGGGGAGATGCCGGACGAAAGGGCGCGCTCGCTCCGGCGCGCCGTCACGCTCCCGCGACGAGCATCGCCGCGCCCGCCGCCGCGAGGGCGATGCCGGTCGCGCGGGCGACGACGCGGCCGCCCCACGGGATCGTCTTCTCGATCAGGACGAGAAGCGCGATCCCGCCGATCCACAGCGCGTTCATGAGGCCGCCGACGAACAGCAGACCCATCAGCATCCAGCAGCACCCGAGACAGAAGAGACCGTGTCGGACGCCGCTCCACGCTGCCCCCCAGGCGCCCTCGCGCCAGTGGTAGAGCAGGAAGTCGAGCGGCGATCGGCAGTGGCGCAGGCACGCCTCCTTGAGCGGCGTCCACTGATAGAGGCCCGCGGCGAGGAGGATTGCGCCGGCGAAGACTGAGCTCCCGGCCGCCATCCTGTCGGTCAGCAATCCGGATCGGTCGAGTCCCCACTGCAGGAGCGTCGCCGCGAGGCTGAAGCCGGTCCAGACGAGAACGTATCCGAGCACGAAGAGCGCGGCCGTGCCCGGCACCGCGCCGCCGGCGCTCGCGCGCTCTCGCATGACCTTGGCGACGAGCAGGATGGTCGGGGCGGCGCCGGGCAGCATCATCGCCACCATCATGATCGCCCACATGGCGAAGATGATTGCGGCATATCCCGGCGTCCATTCGGGCGCCATCATCATCATCTGGCCGCCGCCCATGTCCATCGCCTCCATCTCGATGCCGGCACCGAGCAGGAGGTAGGTCCAGGCCAACAGGATGACGGCGACGAGCCCCGCCATGACGATCGCGCGGTCGTGACGCAACGCGGCGGCAAAGAGATCGGCGGTCATGCCGGACCTCCGACACGAAGGAAACAATGGGACCGGGGCAGCGAGCCTATCGCCGTCGTGACAGGCGGCGTCTAGGCCGCGACGCCTTTCGGCGTCTGCTCGACCACTGCGAGCGAGCCGTGCCCTTGCGGAACCTCGAACCGGATGCCGCCCGTGCTCTTGATCCGCGCGCTGCATATTTCCGCGGCGCGATGCTCGAAACCCTCGGGCATCACGACCTGGATGCGGTGCTCGGCACCGGTCACCGGGTTGCGGATGGGTTCGTTCTCGGTCTCGAGCACGCCGGGGATCGAGACCTTCGCCCGCCGGCCCGGCATATCGAAGCTGAACGTGATCGGCGCGAAGATCGGGTCGAGCATCTTGCTGACGATCAGGCTGAAGATGTGAAAGATGGTGCCTTCGGCGGAATGCTTGCCCGAGAGGATGTTGAAGAGCGCCTCGCGCTGCGCCGGCGTCGCGCGCTCATCGATGATCGGCTGAAGCGTGCCGTTGCCCTCGTGCAGAGCACCCGGAAAATCGACGGTGACGAAAAAACTCAGGCCGTCGAGCCGGACGGCTCCGAAATGTCCCTTAACGATATGCATGCCTGCAAGGCCCTTGCAGGTCCCGTGGGTCGGCCGGGCGTTGAAGTCGCACGGGCAACCGAAGGCACAGTTGCAATTCTTGATCCACTCGCCCTTGAGGCGCCAATCGGAACTCGTCATCACACGCCCTCCCAAGTTTTTGCGCGCCCTCCGGTGACGGTCGCGCGAACCTTCGCTCGACGACACCGCCGTGAAGAGAATTGACGAATGCTAACCGGTCTCTGCCGTCTAGACAATCCTGACTCGCCGGCAACACCGGTTTCGTCCCGACCCGCGCTCGCGTAGATTGGCGCGGCGCCGTGCAGCGCTGGAAGGGATGGAGATGCCGAAGATTACCAAGGTGCTGGTCGGCGAGGCGCTGGTCGGCGAGGGCGACGAGGTGGCGCATATCGATCTCATCATGGGACCGCGCGGCAGCGCCGCCGAGGCCTCGTTCTGCCGGGCGCTGACGAGCCAGCGCGAGGGCGTCAAAGGTCTTCTCGCCGTGATCGGCCCCAACCTCATGTGCAAGCCGGCGACCGTCATGTTCAACAAGCTGACGATCAAGAGCGCGAAGCAAGCGG
>JBGPOZ010000366.1:0-3024 GCA_041488295.1 Allostellaceae bacterium | reverse complement strand
GGCGCGGAGGCGTCCGAGCCGCGCTGCCGCGGCTGCGGCTCGATGCGGCTCGTCAGGCATGCGGAACTCTCGGACCTCGCCATCGCCCACCTCGATTGCGATGCCTTCTACGCCAGCGTCGAGAAGCGCGACGCCCCGCATCTCGCGGAACAGCCGGTCATCGTCGGCGGCAGGCAGCGCGGCGTCGTCCTCGCCTGCTGCTACGTCGCGCGGCTTTACGGCGTCCGCTCGGCAATGCCGATGTTCAAGGCGCTCGAGGCCTGCCCCGACGCCGTCGTCATCCGCCCGGACATGGCGAAGTATCGCGCGGTCGGACGGCAGGTCCGCGCCTACATGCAAGAGACGACCCCGCTCGTCGAGGCGCTGTCCATCGACGAGGCCTTCCTTGATCTCTCGGACAGCAGCCGCCACCATGGCGAACCGCCGGCGCGCATCCTCGCGCGCCTTGCGCGTCGGATCGAGCAGGACATCGGCGTCACCGTCTCGATCGGGCTCAGCTACAACAAATTCCTCGCCAAGGTCGCCTCCGACCTCGACAAGCCGCGCGGCTTCGCCATCATCGGCCGCGGCGAGGCGATGGCGTTTCTTGCCACTCGGTCGGTCGGACTCCTCTGGGGCGTCGGCGCCGCGCTCCAGCGCCGCCTTGCGCGCGACGGCATCACGCGCATCGGACAACTCCAGGAGATCAAGGAGGTCGAGCTGGCGGCGCGCTACGGTGCCATCGGTCGACGCCTCGCCCGCTTCGCTCGCGGCGTCGACGAGCGCCGCGTCGAGCCCGACGCGCCGACGAAAAGCGTCTCCGCCGAGACGACCTTCGCTCGCGACAAATCCTCGGGCGACGAGATCGCCCGCGAGCTTTGGCCGCTCTGCGAGCAGGTCGCGACCGGGCTGCAGCGGAAGGAACTTGCGGCGACCGGCGTCTCGCTGAAGCTGAAGACCGCCGATTTCACTGTGCGGACGCGCGCGCGCCGTCTCACCGATCCGACGCAGCTTGCGGAAAATCTGTTCCGTGTGGCGCGAACCCTGCTCGAGCGCGAGATCGACGGGACGAGCTTTCGCCTGGTCGGCATCGGCGCCGAAAACCTGGCACCGGCGCGTCTCGCCGACCCGCCGGATCTCTTCGACAAGAATGCGTTAATGACGTCGCCTCTCGCGGGCCCGGCGAACGCACTCGACGGCGAGGACCCGGCCGGCGGCTAAGCCGCGGTCCCGATCAGCGCAGCAGCATGCGTTGAGCGACGCGGCGGATCTCGACTTGCGATTTGGCAATGACGAGACGCTTGGCATCGAGCGTTTGGGCGATTTCTGGACGCTGCTGGCTGGCCGGGTAGCCAACCGCCCGGGATGTCAGAAGGACAGCGGCCAGAGCAATGAGCACGGAGCCGAGGGCCGAGGCTGTACGAGCAGGTTTCCGCATGAACCACCTCTTCGTCAGGTGGCCATTGATACAGAAACTCGCTGAATAATTCGTAAAACACCAAGATTAAGATCAATCATAACAAAGACAGTTTTTATTGATTAAACTATAAAATGTCAATTTTATGAAATTCTCCGGGTTTTCAGGTTTTATACTAGGGCACATGAAGGCCCGATGTGGCCGTCATGCTCCCACATGCGACGAATGGTGACGAAAGTTAGCGGAAATCGGCGGCGACGGTGGCGACCAGGTCGACATCGGTCGGCCAATCGCTGCCTTGTCGCATTCCGGCTGGGCCGAGGCGCCGCTGATCGGCGACGCGCAACGGCGAACGCTCCTCGCCGACAAGACGGGCCTTCACCTTGACGCAAAATGCGTCGGCGATGATCGAGCCGCCCTCGACGAGCTCGGTCAGGATCAACCTGCCCGTCGACTGGCCGGCCGTATTGATGCTGACGAAGGTGCCGAAGCGGGCCCCCGCCGGGATGTCGATCGGCTTTCCGGCATAGGCGCTTTCGAGTCCAGGAAGGCGGCAGATCTCGAGCACGCCGATCTGGTCCGCGGCTGCCGGCCAAGCCGCTGCGATTGCGAGCGCCGCCAAGACGCCCATGAGAAGCCGCGTCACGATCCGTCTCCCGCCCCGGTGCTGGTCTCGATCATAGCGGGCGCGAACGGCAACGCCAGCCGTTTTCGCCCCCGACACCGTTTTCGCCGGCGCCGACGAAGCCTTGCGGAACCGGGCACGGGAGGCGCTCGCGGCGAATGGCCGTTGATGCGAGTTGCTGGGAGCCTCGCAATGCCTCGGCTAAGCTGGTCCGACATCAAGGTGCCAGCGACCGAGGAAGGGCCCAGCGCGCATGACTCCCGACGAATTCCGCCAGTACGGTCACCGCCTCATCGATTGGCTCGCCGACTACCACACGCAGATGGAACGGCATCCGGTGATGCCGCCGGTCCAGCCCGGTGCCATCCGGGCGATGCTGCCGCTGGAGCCGCCGCGCGATCCCGAGTCGATGGAGGCGATCCTCGCCGATCTCGACCGCGTCGTCGTGCCCGGCCTCACGCATTGGCAACATCCGCGCTTCTTCGGATACTTCCCGGCCAATGCCCTGCCCGCGGGCATCCTCGGCGATCTGGTGAGCACCGGCTTGGGCGTTCTCGGCCTGTCCTGGCAGTCGAGCCCAGCATTGACCGAGATCGAAGAAGTCGCGACCGATTGGGTGCGCCGCATGGTCGGCCTCTCGCAAGCATGGAGCGGCGTCATCCAGGACACCGCCTCGACCTCGACGCTCGTCGCCCTCATCTGCGCGCGCGAGCGCAAGACGCAATACGCGCTGGCGCGCGGCGGAATGCAGAAAGAGGCGGAGCCGCTCGCGATCTATGTCTCGGCGCACAGTCACAGCTCGGTCGACAAGGCTGCACTGCTCGCCGGCTTCGGGCGCGACAATCTGCGCCTCGTGCCGTCCGATGGCGAATACGCGATGCGCGCCGACGCGCTGGAGGCGCTGATCGACGCCGACCTTGCCGCGGGCATGCGCCCATGCGCCATCGTCGCCACCGTCGGCACCACGGCGACGACCGCGATCGATCCCGTGCGCCCCCTCGCC
>JBGPOZ010000365.1:0-3027 GCA_041488295.1 Allostellaceae bacterium | reverse complement strand
TGGTCCTCGTAGAAGAGCCGCGGGTCGAGATAGATCTGCCCATCGGTGATCGAGATCAGGTTGGTCGGGATATAGGCGCTGATGTTGCCGGCCTGGGTCTCGGCGATCGGCAACGCCGTGAGCGAGCCGCCGCCCCGCTCGGGCGCGAGCTTCGCCGCCCGCTCCAAGAGGCGCGAGTGGATATAGAAGATGTCGCCCGGATAGGCCTCTCGTCCCGGCGGCCGACGCAATAGCAGCGAGATCTGGCGATAGGCGGCGGCATGCTTGGTCAGGTCGTCGATGACCAGCAGCACATCCCGGCCGCGCGCCATGAAGTGCTCGGCCATTGTGCAGGCACTGTACGGTGTCAGCCACTGCAATCCTGGGGCCGCATCGGCCTCGCCCACGACAAACAGACAGCGTTCCGGGGCGCCGTCACGGCGCACGGCCTCGATGACCTGCGCGACCGACGACGCCTTCTGGCCGATCGCGGCATAGACGCAGATCACGTCGCTCGAGCGCTGGTTGATGATGGCATCGACGGCGATCGCGGTCTTGCCGGTGCCGCGGTCGCCGATGATCAGTTCGCGTTGGCCGCGGCCGAGCGGGATCATCGCATCCACCACCAGGAGCCCGGTGGCCAGCGGACGCGTGACCAGCGCCCGGTCGACGATCGCCGGCGCCGGCTGCTCGACCGGAGCCAACGCCTCGGCAGCAACAGGCTCGCCGCCGTCGAGCGGCAGGCCAAGCGCATCGACCACGCGGCCGAGGAGCGCCTCGCCCACCGGAACGCGCGCCACCTCGCCGGTGCCGCGAACGATGCTTCCGGCGCCAATTGCACCGGTGTCGCCGAGCAGCACAACGCCAATCGCAGCCTCGCCGAGATCGAGCGCGAGACCGCGCACCCCACCTTCGAAGACCAACAGCTCGTCGAGCCGCGTCTCGGGGAGACCGATGACGGTCGCCACCCCATCACCCAGCTGGGCGACCCGGCCGATATGTTCGAGGCGCGGCGCCAGCGCGACGGTGGCGATGCGCCGCCGGCTCTGGCCGAGCCAGACCTGCAGATCGTCAGCGAGCGTCGTCATCGGCCTCGATCTCTGCGCGCATCGCGGCGAGCGCGCTCTGCCAGGAGAAGCGGAGCACCGCGTTTGGAAAATGCAGTTCGGCGCCGGCGACGAGTTTCGGCTCGACGGCGAAATCGACGGCTATGCGGTCCCCCAGGGTTTGCTGGAGCCGCAGGCGCCAGGTCTGCGCGGTTTCGACCGGCAGCGGCGACGCCGTCACGACCATGAGATGAACGCTGTCGGGAAGCTGCTGGGCAAGGGCATCGACTTCCGGCCGCGGCAGCCCGGCCAGGTATTGCTCGATGCGCTCGATCCACGCTTCGGCGCGCAGTTTCATCGGCATCTCGGCGAGCAGGCGGCCTGCGATTTCGGTTCCCAGGCCAAGCGCGGCGCGCCGCACCTCGGTCAGCGCGTGTTCGCGTTCCATGGCCAAGGTCTTGTGTGCACCGTCGAGAAGCGCGGCCGCGTCGTTCTCCGCCCGGACGCGCCCCACCGCCGCCTCTTCTTCCGCTTCGGCCGCCGCTTCCTTCAGCGCCGCGTCCCGCTCGACCGCGATGCCGGCGCGGCTGGCCTCGACTGCGGCAAGCTGCTCCTTCGCCTTGGTCTCGACCGCACGCGCTTCGGCATACTGCTTGTCGATCTCGGCGCGGCGCGCATCGACCAACCGCAGCACCGGCCGATACAGAAACCGCTGCAGCAGCCAGACTAGAACCGCGAAATTGACCGTCTGCAGCGCGAAGGTGGACCAGTCGAAATGCATTGGTCACGTGGCATAAGGATTGGCGAAGAGGAGCAACAGAGCCACCACCAGGCAGTAGATCGCCATTGTCTCGATCATCGCGAGGCCGACGAAGAGGGTGCGCGAGATCGTGCCCGCCGCTTCCGGCTGTCGGGCAATCGCGTCCATCGCCGCCGCGACCGAGCGGCCTTCGGCCAGCGCCGGGCCGATCGAGCCAATCGATACCGCGAGCGCCGCGGCCAGGATGCTGATGAGCTTGATGGTATCCATTGAACCTCCTCAGCCTTGCTCGACCCGGTCGACCGCGGCGCCGATGAAGACGCTTGCGAGAATGGTGAAGATGTAGGCCTGGATCAGGCCAATCAGGATTTCGAGCGCCATCAGCGGGACCGGCACGAACAACCCGGCGAGCGCCACCACCAGCGCGATCACGAACTCCCCACTCATTACATTGCCGAAAAGCCGCACCATCAGCGAGAAGGTGCGGGTCACCTCGGAGACGAGGTTGAGCGGCAGCATGATCAGCTTCGGCTTGGCGAAGCTCGCGAGGTAGCCGAGCGGTCCCTGGGCGCGCACCCCGAAGAAATGCACGGCGACGAAGACAATCAGCGCCAACGCCGCGGGCGTCTCCAGCTTCCCGGTCGGAGCCTCCACGCCCGGCAATACGCCGGAGAGATTGGCGGCGACCAGGAAGATGAACAGCGTCCCGAGCAGTGGCAAAAACGGGCGCGCCTCCTTGCGCATGACCTCTTCGATCTGGCCTTTGATGCCAGTCACGATCAGTTCCACAACCGCCTGGCGCCGATCCGGATGCAGCTCGAGCCGCCGCGTCACGAGCCGCGAAGCAAGGGTCAACGCCGCCATGATCGCCCAGGTTGTCACCACCGGGCGGGTAACGGCGACGGGTCCGAGATGGAACAGGATCGTGCTGGCGAGCGGCGAGGTTGCCATCACGCGGTTGTCCGCACCGCGCGCAATGCGAGCGAGCGCGCCAGCAAAAAGCCGCCAAAGACTGCCAGCAGCGGCAGCGCGCCGAGCCGCGCGGCAAAGCCGAAAAAGAGGATGGCGCCTGCGACACGGCCAAGGGTGAGGGCTGCCGGCACGAAGCGGCTGCCGCCGGCCCCATAGAGATCGGTCGTCCGGCGCAACACCGCAAAATAAGCGAGTCCGAAGGCGAGGCCAGCAGTCGCCGCGGCCAGGGCGAGTGCAAGGCTGTGGGCGAGCGCGGCGTCGGTCATTCGC
>JBGPOZ010000364.1:0-3031 GCA_041488295.1 Allostellaceae bacterium | reverse complement strand
CGGGTCCCTCCCTCTCCCCGAGGGGAGAGGGCTCCTCTTCCACCGCCTCCCCGTCGAAGAGACCCTCCGGCGGATCGACGACGAGCCGTCCGCCGGCGAGATCGACCACCGGGACGGCGGCCTTGCTGAACGGCACCAGCACCGTCCCGCCGGCGGCGCGCTCGACCTCGATGCTGTCGCCGGCACCGAAATCATGGACCGCGCGCACCCGCCCCAGCATCGTTCCGTCGCGCAGCTCGACAACGAGGCCGAGGAGGTCGGCGTGGTAGTACTCCTCCTCTTGCGGCGGCGGCAGCGCGCTGCGCGCCACGTAGAGACGGACCCCTTTCAGCGCTTCGGCGGCGTCCCGGTCGTCGATCCCGGCGATCTTGCCGATGACGACGCCCTTGGCCTTGCCGACGAGGCGGATCGTCCAGGAGCGGCGCCCATCCTCGTCCTCGACCGCGCCGTAGGCTGCGACATCCTCGGGGCGCTGCGTGAAGGGCTTGATGCGGACCGCGCCGCGCACGCCCTGAGCCCCGGTGACGGCGCCAAGGCAAATGCGCGACGCGCGCTCCGCCGCCACGACCCGCCTTACGCCTCGGGCGCCGCCGCCTTCGCTGCTACCTCGGCCGCCTTCGCCCGCTCCTGCGCCTTCGCCTTGGGTGCCGATTTCTTCGGCGTCTCGCGGATCGCCGGTTTCTCGACGAGGCCGGCTTCGCCGAAGAAGCGCGCGACGCGGTCGGTCGGCAGGGCACCGACGCCGAGCCAATGCTTCACGCGCTCCTCCTTGATGACGAGGCGTTCGGCATGGGTCTTGTCGACCATCGGGTTATAGGTGCCGACCTTCTCGATGAAGCGGCCATCGCGCGGGCTCCGCGTGTCTGCGACGACGATCGAGTAGAAGGGGCGCTTTTTGGCGCCGCCGCGGGTCAGGCGGATCTTGAGGGACATGGGTCTCCTTTCGTTGTTGAGGAAGGGGGCGTTGTCGAGGGGGGAATCATCCGCGAAAGCCGCCGCCGAAGCCGCCGCCACCACCGAAACCCGGCGGGAGCAGCCCGGCAAGGCCATGGCGCATCATGCCTTTCTTGCCGAGCTTGGAAGCTTTTTTCATCATATGCGCCATGTCCTGATACTGCTTCAGGAGGCGGTTGATGTCCTGGACCGAGGTGCCGGAGCCGGCGGCGATGCGCAGCCGGCGCGAGGCGTTGAGGAGCTTCGGATTGCGCCGCTCCCCTTTCGTCATCGACGAGATGATCGCCTCCTGGCGCTTGATGATGCGGTCGTCGATGTTCGCCTCGGCGAGCTGCTTCTTGATCTTGCCGATGCCGGGGAGCATGCCCATCATGCTGCTCATCCCGCCCATCTTGCGCAGCTGGCGGAGCTGGCCCGCGAGATCGTCGAGGTCGAAATTCCCCTTCTGCATCTTGGCGGCGAGCTTTGCCGCCTCTTCCTGATCGATGGTCTCGGCCGCCTTCTCGACGAGGCCGACGACGTCGCCCATGTCGAGGATGCGGCCGGCGATGCGCCCGGCGTGGAACGGCTCCAACGCCTCGATCTTCTCGCCGGTGCCGACGAACTTGATCGGCTTGCCGGTGATCTGGCGCATCGACAGCGCGGCGCCGCCGCGCGCATCGCCATCGATTCGCGTCAGCATGATGCCGGTGATGCCGATGCGCTCGTTGAAGCTTTTCGCGACGTTGACCGCGTCCTGGCCGGTCATGGCGTCGGCGACGAGCAAGGTCTCGGTCGGCCGCGCCGCATCGCGCACCGCCGCCATTTCGAGCATCAGCTCTTCATTGACGTGGAGCCGGCCGGCGGTGTCGAGGATGACGACGTCGTAGCCCTCGCGCCGTCCGGTGTCGAGCGCGCGGCGCGCGATCGCGACTGGCTTCTCGCCGGCGACCACCGGCAGCGAGGCGACGCCGGTCTGGCGGCCGAGCACGGCCAATTGCTCCTGCGCCGCCGGGCGCTGCACGTCCAGCGACGCGAGCAGCACCTTCTTGCGCTCGCGGTTCTTGAGGCGGAGCCCGATCTTGGCGGCGCTCGTCGTCTTGCCCGAGCCTTGGAGGCCGACCATCATGACGACGACGGGCGGCACGGCGTTGAGATCGAGCCCGACCTCCGCGGCGCCGCCCAAGGTCTCGACGAGATGGTCGTGGACGATCTTGACGACCATCTGCGCCGGTGTCACCGAGCGCACGACCTCCTGGCCCACCGCCTTTTCGCGGACGGCGTTGACGAAATCCTTGACGACCGGAAGCGCGACGTCGGCCTCGAGCAGTGCGACGCGGATCTCGCGCAACGCCGTCGCGACATCGTCATCGCTCAGCGCCCCGCGCTTGCGCAGGCGGTCGAAGACCTCGCCGAGACGGCTGCTCAGGCTTTCGAACATGGCGGCGGCGGTCCAACTCCGGCAAAGGCAAAAACGCCAGTGCGCGACACTCGCGGACTGGCGTGTCCCCCAGAGGGGGCAAAGACGGTGCTTCGAGAGAAGCGGCACGGAAGGTAAGGCCGAGGCCCGCCCCTGTCAACGCCTCGGTAGATCGAGGTCGCGCGCCTGGGATCGCGCCCAAGCTGCCTCAATTCCGCCGCAACAATACCACGAGTTCTCCACGGACTTTCGGGGGAGTGGGCCCCGTTCTATCGGCGTCTCGCAACCGAGACCCAACCACATCAGGACCCCCAAATGGCCAGCAAATTGAAGACCCTTCTCATCGCCGGCATGGCGTTGCCCTTCGCGGCGACCATCGCTCTGGCGCAGAGCGCACCGCAAAGCGGCGCGACCACCACCGCACCCAGCACCGCCGCGCCGGCGCCGACGGCGGCCGCGACGCCGGACAGGATCGAGACCGGCAAGACCGCGAAGCAGCCCGGCGCGATGAAGATGACGCCTGCCGAGAAGAAGGCGGCGCATGACAAGGCCGGCACGCAGCATGTCGTGAAGAATCACCCGGACGAGCAGAAGACCGGCGCCGTGACCGGCAAGGCCAAGACGGTTGCGGGCAGCACGGCCGCGCCGCAGAAGCCGGCCGCGACCGGCACCGACACT
>JBGPOZ010000363.1:0-3036 GCA_041488295.1 Allostellaceae bacterium | reverse complement strand
GGCTTGCCCGAGGCGATGAGATCGCGGATCACCGGCACGGCGTAGGTGCCCGTGGCGGCGGGATCGCCCGGGCCGTTCGAGAGGAACAAGCCGTCGGGCTTGTGGCGCATGATGTCGGCGGTGGTCGCCGTCGCCGGCACCACGGTGACGCGGCAGCCCTGCCGCGCCAGCATGCGCAGGATGTTGCGCTTGGCGCCGTAATCGATGGCGACGACGTGGAAGCTCGGCCGGTCCTGCCTGCCGTAACCGCTGTCAGGCCGCCAGGTCGTTTCGTCCCACGTATAGCTCTGCCGGCAGCTCACCTCCTTGGCGAGGTCCATACCTTCGAGTCCGGGCCAGGCGCGCGCTTTGGCGACGAGCGGCGCGATCTCCGCCGTGTCGCGGACGGGATATGCGACGACGCCGTTCGGCGCGCCGCCATCGCGGATGCGGCGCGTCAGGCGCCGCGTGTCGATGCCGGCGATGCCGGTCAGCCCATGGGATTTGAGCCAGGCGTCGAAATGCTGGATCGACCGCCAATTGGCGGGCTCCGTGATGTCGGCGCGGATGACGAGGCCGCGCGCCGCCGGCGTCGTCGTCTCGATATCCTCGCGATTGGCGCCGACATTGCCGATATGCGGGAAGGTGAAGGCGATGATCTGGCCGGCATAGGAAGGATCCGTCATGATCTCCTGGTAGCCGGTCATCGCCGTGTTGAAACAAACTTCGCCGAGCGCCACGCCCTCGGCGCCGACGCCCTTGCCCCACCACAGGCTGCCATCTCCCAGCATGAGCGCGGCGTTGCAGTCGGGCGGACGCACCGGCGCGGGCGCGGTCGGGCCGAGAGTCATCGAGGCTGCCATCCTTCTTCGCCGTCCGCCCGCGTCGCGGCGAGCGCCGGCAAAAGCCAGCGGCGCGCCTCATATTCCATGTTCGGGCTACCGGCGATGGGATAATCCGTCGCAGGCACAGCGTCAAGCGTTAGCCGCCCGGTCAAGCACTAATATTTTCAATTACTTGGACTATTTCAAATTTGCCAGACCAGGACCCAGTGCGATAAAATCATCGCTTTCCCTAGGCACGGGGTGGCAGGATGCTGCGGACGCGATTGAGCGATGCGCTGAAATCGGCGATGAAGGCGCGTGACGCGCGCGCCGTCTCGACCTTGCGCATGGTCCTCGCCAAGCTGAAGGATCAGGACATCGCGGCGCGCGGCAAGGGCAACAATGCCGGGATCGGCGAAGCCGAGATTCAGCAGATGCTGCAGGGCATGGTGAAGCAGCGCCGCGAATCGATCGTGCTTTACGAGCAGGGCAACCGGCCGGAGCTGGTGGAGCAGGAGAAGGGCGAGATCGTCGTCATCGAGAGCTTCATGCCGAAGCAGCTCTCCGATGCGGAGCTCGACACCGCGGTCGCCGACGCCATCGCCGCCACCGGCGCGGCAAGCGCCAAGGATATGGGCCGCGTCATGGCGCTGTTGCGCGAGAAGCATGCAGGGCAAATCGATTTCGCGAAGGCGGGCGCGGCGGCGAAGAAGCGGTTGGGGTAGAGGTGGCCGATGCCGACCGTCCTGCGCTGGGAGGGTTTCCGTTTCTATTTCTACAGCCACGAGCCGAACGAGCCGGCGCATATTCACGTCGATCGTGGAGCATCATCGGCCAAGTTTTGGCTCCGTCCGGTCTCACTGGCGCGTAACCATGGGTACTCGGCACGAGAGCTGCGACGTCTTCGTGATAAAATTAGTGAGGAGCACGAGCGCTTCGAGGAGGCTTGGAATGGGTACTTTGGCGCTGAAGGCCGATGAACGGGTCAAACTGGTCCGAATCGGCGATGACCTGCTGACGGTGGATCTCATGGATGGCCGGACGATCAGCGTTCCGCTCGCCTGGTATCCGCGCCTTGCTGGCGCCTCTCCTGAAGCACTTCAGAATTGGCAGGTCGCCGGCGCCGGCTATGGTATCCATTGGCCCGATCTCGACGAAGATTTGAGTACCGAGGGTCTGTTGCGCGGGGCACCCTCGCCGGAGCTTCCAAAGAAATGAAAGGCGGCCCGCTGCGGCGTCACTTTTGCGTCGGTTGATTGAAACTCCGCTCCTGGTCCCCGGTTCGCGCTTTATGTCCTTCACCCCCGCCTTCCTCGACGAGCTGCGCGCCCGCCTCTCCCTCGCGGCGGTCGTCTCGCGAAAGGTGCGGCTGGTGAAGCGCGGGCGCGACTATGTCGGGCTCTGCCCCTTCCACAAGGAGAAGTCGCCCTCCTTCAACGTCGTCGAGGACAAGGGCTTCTTCCACTGCTTCGGCTGCGGCGCGCATGGCGACGTCATCGGCTTTGCCATGCAGCACGGCAATCTCGGTTTTCGCGAGGCGGTCGAGGGCCTCGCGGCCGAGGCAGGGCTCGAAGTGCCGCGCGCCTCGCCGCAGGAGATGCAAAAGGCGCAGCGCCAGCTCGATCTCCAAGGGGCGATGGAAGCGGCCTGCGTCTTCTTCTCCGAGCAGCTTTGGGCCCCGCGCGGCGCCGCCGGCCTCACTTATCTGCGCCAGCGCGGCCTTGACGAGGCGACGATCCGCCGCTTTCGCCTCGGTTTCGCGCCGGACGGCCGCGACGCGCTGAAGCGCGCCCTCGGGCCGCAAATCCCGGAGGAGCTCCTCCTCGAAGGCGGGTTGTTGCGGCGGCCGGAGGGTGGAGGCACGAGCTACGATTGGTTCCGCAATCGTGTCATCTTCCCGATCGGTGACCGCAGCGGCCGAATCATCGCCTTCGGCGGCCGCGTCATCGGCGAGGGCCAGCCGAAATACCTCAATTCGCCCGATACCCCGCTCTTCCAGAAGGGACGCGTCCTCTATGGCTGGGCGGCGGCTCGCGCGGCTGCCGCGCAACAGCCCTCGGCGATCGTCACCGAAGGTTACATGGATGTGATTGCGCTGCATCGTGCCGGCTTCGGCACCGCGGTGGCGCCGCTCGGGACGGCGCTCACCGAGACGCAGATCGAGGAATTGTGGCGCCTGGCGCCCGAGCCCATCCTCTGCTTCGACGGCGATGCCGCCGGCGAGCGCGCCGCC
>JBGPOZ010000362.1:0-3061 GCA_041488295.1 Allostellaceae bacterium | reverse complement strand
TATCTGTCGCGGGCAGCGGCCCATCCCGATTGCCCGGCCTGCATCGAGCCCTTGCCGCAGGACAAGCGGTTTCTCGACGATGCGTGGCGACAGCCTCCCTTCAGCATGATCTATCAGGCGTTCTTGCTGCAGCAGCAATGGTGGCACAACGCCATGACCGGTATCCGCGGCGTCTCGCCACGACATGAGCGCATCGTCGCCTTCGCCATGCGCCAGATTCTCGACGTCTTCTCGCCGACCAATTTCCCTTTCACCAATCCGGAGATCTTGCGCCAAAGCATCGCTGAAGGCGGGCAGAACTTCCTACGCGGCGCGCAATATTTCATCGAGGATTGGGAGCGCGCCATCGCCGGCCGCAAGCCGATCGGGACGGAAGCCTTTCGGGTCGGGCGCGATGTCGCCACCACCCCGGGGAAAATCGTCTATCGCAACGAGCTCATCGAGCTCATTCAATATTCGCCGAGCACGACCGCGGTTCATCCAGAGCCGGTGCTGATCGTGCCGGCCTGGATCATGAAGTACTACATTCTCGACCTGTCGCCGGAAAATTCGCTCGTCCGTCATCTCGTCGCGAATGGCTTCACCGTTTTCATGATTTCGTGGCGTAATCCGACCGCCGAGCAACGCGATCTCGGCATGGAAGATTATCGTCGCCTGGGGATCGCCGACGCACTCGCCGCCGTCGGCGCCATCTGCCCGGATCAACCGATCCATGCCTGCGGGTACTGCCTCGGCGGCACCTTGCTCGCGATTGCCGCCGCGGCCATGGCGCGGGACGGTGACCATCGCCTGAGGACGGTCACTCTCTTCGCGGCCGAGACGGATTTCACGGAGGCGGGCGAGCTCACGCTCTTCCTCGGCGACAGCCAAGTCGCTTACCTCGAGGACATCATGTGGGAGCAGGGGTATCTGGATACGCACCAGATGTCCGGTGCCTTCCAATTGCTTCGGTCGAACGACCTCTTCTGGTCGCAAGGGGTACGCCGGTACCTCAAGGGCGAGCGCGCGCCGAAGAATGATCTGATGGCGTGGAATGCCGATGCGACGCGCCTGCCCTACCGCATGCACTCGGAATATTTGCGCCACCTCTTCATCGAGAACGAGCTCGCGGAGGGTCAATACCGCGTCGAGGGGCGCCCGATCGCTTTGACCGATCTGCGCGTACCCATCTTCGTCGTCGCGACCCGCACGGATCACGTTGCACCATGGACCTCGGTCTACAAGATCCATTTGCTGACCGAGGCGCCGCTGAGTTTCGTACTCACTTCGGGCGGTCACAATGCCGGGATCGTCAGCGAACCCGGACATCCCGGCCGCACCTATCAAGTCACCCATCGACAAGCAGCCGATCGCTACGTCGACCCCGAGACCTGGGCGGCGGCGACGCCGGTCAGCGACGGGTCATGGTGGCCGGCT
Organism: Allostellaceae bacterium; assembly: GCA_041488295.1. Lineage (GTDB taxonomy): Bacteria > Pseudomonadota > Alphaproteobacteria > ATCC43930 > CGMCC-115725 > URHD0088. The sequence continues at coordinate 1,645 of JBGPOZ010000362.1, read as the reverse complement.
TGGGCAAACTGGCTCGGCGAGCACTCCACCGCGGTCACGGCACCGCCGCCCGTTGGCGCACCGGAGAAAGGCTATCCCGCACTCGCCGATGCGCCGGGCCGTTATGTTCTCGCTCCGTGATGCCGCATCATCGTTGGAGCGGTTCGAGCCTGCCCCACGGAAATTCTACCATCGTCGGAGGCTTGACCGCAGACGATCAGGCACCGACTGAGAGAGGCGTCATCACGGATCGGCATTGATCAAAGCCCGCATCACTGCGAGGTTTGCTGCTCTATCCCTCCTCGTGTCGATGCGATTCCAATGGATTGCTCCGGCGTCGATTTTGAGCTGTAGCCGCAGAATTGCCGCATCGGCATCGGATGCGTCGCTGCGGCGGGCGCCGAGGCGTTGGTCAAGCACCTCGCTCGGTGCTTCGAGCCAAAGCCCGAGAAACGGAACGCCGGCCCGCGCCGCCAAGGCGGCGATGTGTCGTCGCTCATCTTCGCGCAGAAAAGTCGCGTCGACGATCGCCGTGTATCCGGCGTCCAGCGATGCCCTGGCCTCATCGTACAAGCATCGGTAGACGCGTTCCGTCGTTGCCTCTCTATAGGCCGATGAAGGAAGCCGTGTTTCCGGAGCGACATCGAAGAGGCGCTTTCGCAGAACGTCGCTGCGGATGACACGCGCCCCCGGCGCCGGCGAGAAGTCGCCCGCCAGCGCCTGCGCCATTGTCGATTTCCCTGTGCCGCTCAGACCGCCGATCGCGATGAGGCGCGGCCGATGCGGCTGAAGGAGCGTGCCGGCAAGCGACAGGTACGAGCGCGGATCGTTCAGCGGCTTCATCGAAGGGTTCTGTCGAGTCTGGGCAACTAGGACATGCGCGCGGACTGCCGCCCGTACGGACATGAAAAGGGAAAGCGCGGGAAGGCCGTCGACATCGCCCGTGAGATCCAGGTAACGGTTAAACACGACGCTGGCGAGATGGCGCAGATCTCTTTGGATGAGATCCATCAAGAGAAATGCCAGATCGTAGAGCACGTCGATGCAGGAGAGCTGATCGCTGAACTCGATGCAATCGAACGGCGTCGGACGGGTTTCGACAAGGCAGACATTGCGGAGGTGGAGGTCGCCGTGGCACCGCCGAACCCTTCCGCGGTTGCGGCGTGTGTCGAGGAGATGGGCGACCGTCGCAAGCTTCGCCATCGATGCGGCATGGAGCGCATCGACCGGCCCGCGATCGAGAGGAGGGCATGCCTCGATCAGGTTGGCGTTGTTGCCGGCGATCGTCTGCGCGATGCCTGCTCGTCCACCTTGTTCAAAAGTGATCTCGGCCGCCCGATGAAACGCGGCGATGACATCCGTCAGCTCGCGCATCGATGCGCTCGTAAGCCGTCCTGCATCGGCGAGCCGGTCGAACAGATCGCTTTGCGCAAAGCGCCGCATCTCCACCACCCAATCGATCGGCGTGCCGTCGCCGTCGAGGGCCAGTCTGCCGTCGGCCTCGCGGGTGATCGCGGTAAGGCGGAGGTAAAGCATCGGGGCCGTCCGTCGATTGAGCTCGAGCTCCGCCCGGCAATATCGTTCGCGCAGCGCGGTCGTCGAATAGTCGAGGTAGGAGAAGCGAACGGCGCGCTTCAGCTTGTAGGCGCGGTCGCCGGCGAGAAAG
>JBGPOZ010000361.1:0-3068 GCA_041488295.1 Allostellaceae bacterium | reverse complement strand
CGCTCGATATCGACGGGCCCGAAGACCTCGCGCTCGCCGAGCTGCTGTTGAGCGCGCGCAGAGGCGTCGATGCGCCGTAGCGTCGCGCGCCTGCCGGTGATCGGCCCGGCGATCGTCGATCTGGCACGCAGCCTGCGCGATCCCACGACCGAGCGCGCGGTGCAGGCGGATTATCGCAAGACCGCGCGGGAGCTCGCCTGGCTGCGCGCGGCGACGCCGGAGCCGGCGCCGACGGCAAAGCGGCTCCTCATCGTCTCGCTTTCGGACATGGTCTATCAGCTGAAGCTCGAGGCGATGCTCGGCGCTGCGCTGCGGCTGCAGGGCTGGCGACCGGTGGTGCTCACGAACGCGCGCACGAACACGCGCGCCAAGCGCTATTTCGGTGCTTTCGGCATCACCGATTTCCTTTATCTCGAGGATTTTCCGGCGTTGCCGGCCGAGACGACACGCGCGCGTGAAGCAGCCGAAGAATTCCTCGCCGGTTCTCTCTCCTTTCAGGCGGTCAAGGCGTGGAGCTTCGCCGGTTCGTGGATCGGGCCACAGATCCTCTCGACGGTCTCCCGCGCGCGGCTCGAAGGCGCGCCCGATCCCGCCCATCCCGAGACGCGCAAGGAGATCGCCGATCTCTTGCCGCGCGTGCTGCTGCGCGTCATGGCGGCGGAGCGGATCGCCGCAGCCGCCCGCGCCGATCTCGGCCTCGTCATCGAGGCGAATTACGCGATCAACGGGCCGATCGTCGACTGTCTCATCGGTGCCGGCACCAACGTCGTTCAAGTGATCCAGCCCTGGCGCGACGATGCGCTCACTTTCAAGCGCCTCACACCAGAGACACGGCGGATGCACCCCTCCTCGATCTCGCCCGCGACGTTCGAGCGGGTCTTGCTCCAGCCGTGGAACGCCGCCGACGATGCCGCGTTGGATCAACTCTTCGCCGATCGCTACGGCGGGAAATGGTTCCTGCAGGCGCGCAATCAGCCGGGGACCCATTTCGCCGACGCGGCGGCGATCCGCCGGCAACTGGGCCTCGACCCGGCGAAGAAGAGTGCGACCGTCTTCTCGCACATCCTGTGGGATGCGAACCTCTTCTACGGCGACGATCTCTTTGCCGACTACGGCGAATGGTTCGTCGAGACGGTGCGGGAAGCCGCCGCCAATCCGGCGCTCAACTGGCTCGTCAAGCTGCACCCGGCCAATCTCTGGAAGCGCGCGCGCGACGGCGCCGAGGGCGAATTCTCCGAGCTGAAGCTCATCCGCGAGCGACTCGGGTCGCTGCCGCCTCATGTGAAGCTGCTTTTTCCCGACACCGAGATCTCGACCTTGTCGCTCTTCGCTTTCACCGATTACGGCGTCACCGTGCGCGGCACCAGCGGCATGGAGCTGCCATGCTTCGGCAAACCGACATTGACGGCGGGAACCGGCCGCTATTCGGGTCTCGGCTTCACCGTAGATTCGGCCGATGCCGGCGAATATCTCGGGCGGCTTGCCGGGCTTCACCACCTGCCGTCGATGGCGGAACCGGCGAGGCTCCGCGCGCGTCGTCACGCCCATGCGGCGTTCCTCCTGCGGCCTTGGCGCATGGCGAGCTTCAAATCGCAATTCGATTATCGCGCGACCGGAAGCCATCCCCTCGACCACAATCTCGTGACGGTCGCAAAATCGCTCGACGAGGCAAAGCGCAATGGCGATCTCGGTCGATGGACGCGCTGGGCGTCGGGCGATGAGGTCGACTATCTCGAGCATGGCTGACGCCCGATGCCGGCTGTGCCGAAGCGCGGAGATCGTCGCCGGCGCCGAAATAGCGATCGCCGCCATTGTCCGTTACTGGAAAGGTTTCGGGTGCGACCTCGCCGGCGAATTTCCGGATCTGCCGCAAACCCTCGCCGCGCGGCGCTGTGCTGCATGCGGTCTGGGCTGGTACGAGCCGGATCTGATCGGCGGCCCCTCGCTCTATGCTGCGTTGGAGCAATGGCCGCCCTATTATCGAGCGGACGCCTGGGAATGGCCGATCGCGATCGAGATCCTCAAGGCCGCGGGCGTCCGCCATCTTGTCGAGATCGGCGCCGGGACGGGCGAATTCCTCGCACGCGCCCGGCCTCATTTCACGCGCGTGCTTGGTCTTGAAGTCAACGAGGCGGCGGTCAGGAAAGCCCAGGAGCGCGGATTGCCGGTCGTCAACCAGCGCATCGACGAGCTTGCCGAACCGGCCGATGCGATCGTCGTTTTTCAGGTCTTGGAGCATCTCGCCGATCCCGCTGGTTTCATCACGGCATGCCGCGCCAAATTGCCGCGGGACGGGTTGCTGGCCGTGGCGGTCCCCAATGACGACGGCGCCATCGGCGTGATCGACGGCGACTTCCTCAACTTGCCGCCGCACCATGCGACGCGATGGCGGCGCGCGACGCTCGAGGCGACCGCACGGCTTTTCGGTTTCGCCCTCGTCGATTACCGCATCGAGCCGCTTTCGCGCGCGCTTCACCGACACTTTCGTCTGCGCCATTTGCGCCCCGGGCAAAGCGTCTCGGCGAAGCTCGCCAATCGGCTCAAGCGATATGCTCTCGCCGCGACCGCGTCCTTCACCTTTTCGCGCGATCGTGCGCGGATCGGCGGGGAGAACCACCTTGCCATCTTTCGCAAGCTTCCATGATGCAAGGAACCCCCTCGGTTCTGCATCTCAGCACCTTCGACATCTCTGGCGGCGCGTCGCGTGCCGCGTATCGATTGCATGTCGGATTGCGCCGCCTCGATCTGAGCTCGCGGATGCTGGTGCGCCACAAGGCGAGCGATGATCCCGACGTCCTCCTCTCGCCGCGACAGCCGGAGGCGAGTTGGCACCGCATCTGGCGGAAGGCGACGCCTTATCTCGACGATCTGCCGCGACACCTCCTCCGCACGCAAGCGATCACCCCGATCTCGCCCGCCTGGCTGCCGAGCCCGATCGCGCACGACGTGCGGCACGCCGCGCCCGACATCGTCAATCTGCACTGGATCTGCGGCGGATTCGCGACGCCAGAATCCCTTCCTCGCATGAAGTGCCCACTCGTCTGGACCTTGCACGATGAATGGGCATT
>JBGPOZ010000360.1:0-3089 GCA_041488295.1 Allostellaceae bacterium | reverse complement strand
CGGCATTCTGGTGATGCTGCAGGCCTATGTGGCACCGTTCACCCACATGGTCTACTGAAGTCAGGTCACCACGGAGAGCACGGAAGACACGGAGGGGAGACACCCGCGCTGCGCGCGCAGATCAAACCTCCGTGTCCTCCGTGACCTCCGTGGTGAATTTTCCCCCATCATCACGCGATCCGTAACCTCGTCGGACCGACCGGCCCGTTCCGCCCTCTCGACGCGTCGCAGTGACCGCTGAGCCCCGGTACGCGCTTTACGGCGGCGTGCCGCACGTCCTATCGTGCCCGCATGATCGAGCCAGCTCCCATGACGGAGCAGCAGGCCGTCTTCCTCGACGCCGTGCTCGCGCCGCATCGCAGCCTGCCGCCCGCCGGCTTCGTCGCGGTGATGGCGGTGCTCGGCGGTTGCAGCTTTTGCGCCGGCATGGTCTTCGTGCTGAATGGCGCTTGGCCGGTGATGGGCTTCTTCGGCCTCGACGTGGCGCTCGTCTATCTCGCGTTCCGCGTCAATTACCGGAGCGCCCGGCGGCAGGAACGGGTGCGGCTCTCCGACGATGCGTTCACCGTCGAGCGCATCGGCGTGCGCGGCGATCGGCGGCACTGGATCTTTCAACCCTTTTGGCTGCGAATCGTCTTCGAGGAGAAGGACGAGGGCACCAACCGCCTCCTCGTCACCTCGCATGGGAAGTCGCTCGTGCTCGGCAGCTTTCTTGGAGCTGGCGAGCGGCGGCATTTCGCCGACACTCTGAAGACGGCGCTCGCCCGTTGGCGGGCGGCGCTGACGGCGCGCTGAGCTGGGCCTTGCCGCTCCAGCGTCAGCGCAACTCGAGCAGATCCTTCATGTCGTAGAGGCCGGGCGGCTTGCCGACGATCCAGCGCGCCGCGCGCACCGCGCCGCGCGAGAAGACCTGCCGGCTGGTCGCGCGATGGCTGAGCTCGAGCCGCTCGCCCGCCGCGGCGAAGATGATTGTGTGCTCGCCGGCGACGTCGCCGCCGCGCAATGTCGCAAAGCCGATATCGCCGGTTCGGCGCGGGCCGGTGTGGCCGTCGCGCACGCGCTGCGCCACCCCATCGAGCACGACGCCGCGTCCCGCCGCCGCCGCCTTACCGAGCGCGAGGGCGGTGCCGGAGGGTGCATCGATCTTGTGGCGATGATGCATCTCCAGGATCTCGATGTCGTATTCGGGTCCGAGGCGTCGCGCCACCGACTCGACGAGATCGGTGAGCAGCGTCACGGCGGGACTCATATTGGGTGCCCAGAAGATCGGGACGCGCCGCGCCGCTTGCGCCATCGCGGCGCTCTCGGACGCATCGAGTCCGGTCGTGCCGATGACGAGGGCACGGCCATGCTCGGCGGCGAGCGCCGCATGCGCGACGGTGGCGGCCGGCACGGTGAAGTCGATGACGACCTCGCTCGCGGCGAAGAGCGCGGCACGATCGGCGCCGGCGGCAAGACCGAGGGGCGGCAACCCGGCGAGCTCGCCGAGATCGCGACCGATCGCCGCACTGCCGGGCGCCTCGGCACCGCCGGAAACGATGCAGCCTTCGGTCGCGGCGATCTCCGCGATCAGCATGCGGCCCATGCGCCCGCCGCAACCGACGACGCCGATTCGCGTTGTGCTCATGGCTCTCTCCTCGCTGGTTAGCGACGGTAGGCGGCACCGGGCATTGCTGACAAGCGTGAAATCGGTCTGTGGTGCTGCGCTGGATCGTCCGACCTTGACCTTTGACGATGCCGCGCCATGTCCCCATGGCCTCGCGGTTTCGCGCCGCCCGATCGCCATGGAGAAGTCATGCGTCGAATCACCGTCTGGGATTTGCCGACCCGCGTCTTCCACTGGACGCTCGTCGCATTGGCGGCGACCGCCTATCTCGTCAGCTCGGGCCGGCCGGCGGGGACGACCTTCCTCGTTCACGTCACCTGCGGCTACATCGTCGTCCTGCTGCTCCTCTTCCGCCTCGCCTGGGGCTTCATCGGTGGCGCGCATGCGCGCTTTGCCGATTTCGTGCGCGGACCCGGCCGCGCGTTCGGCTACCTGAAGGCGCTTCTCCACGGCAACGCGCCGCGCTATCTCGGGCACAATCCGGCGGGCGCGGCGGTCATCGTCCTGATGCTGATCCTGCTGGCGCTCCTCGTCGCGACGGGCCTCCTCGCCGAGGGCGTCAGCGGGGGAACCGGCCCGCTGAGCTGGGTCCTGCCGATCGCGACGGCGCGGTCGGTTGGCGCGATCCACAAATTGTTGGGCAACACGATCCTGGTGCTGGCTGGAATCCACCTTGCCGGCGTCGTGGTCGAAAGCTTTCTCCACCGCGAAAATCTGGTGACCGCCATGCTGACCGGCCGAAAACCAGCGACGCACGATGCCGATCGCGATGCGCGCGCGGCTCCGGCCTCGCGTGTCCTGGTGCTCCTGGGATTGCTCGCGATCCTCGCCATCGCCATGGCGGGTGCGACGACGATCCCCTCGCAGCCGATCCCGGCGGCGGCGCAATCGGGCGACAATACCTCGCCCTTTTCGCCCCGCGCGATTTCCTCTACACAGCTTCGCCCATGGCCTTGCTGCGCTCGGTCGCCACGGTCGGCGGCTATACCCTCGCCAGTCGTGTACTCGGCTTCGTCCGCGACATCCTGACGGCGTGGTTCCTCGGCGCCGGGCCGGCGGCCGATGCGTTCTTCATCGCCCAGCGCCTGCCCAACATGTTCCGCTCGCTCTTCGCCGAGGGCGCGTTCAGCGCCGCCTTCGTGCCGCTGTTCGCCGGGATGATCGCGACGGAGGGGCGGGTCGCCGCGAAAATCTTCGCCGAGGATGCGCTCGCCGTCCTCCTCGCCGCATTGCTGCTCTTCGTCCTCGTCGGCGAGGCGGCCATGCCCTGGGTCATCCAGCTCATTGCCCCGGGCTTTTCCGGCGAGACCGGCAAATTCGCGCTCACCGTCGCGCTGACGCGCATCACCTTTCCCTATCTGCTCTTCATCTCGCTCGTCTCGCTGCAGGGCGGCGTCCTCAATTCGGTCGAGCGCTTCGCCGCGACCGCGGCGACCTCGATCTTTCTCAACCTCTTCCTCATCGCCGCGCTCCTCATGTCGCG
>JBGPOZ010000359.1:0-3096 GCA_041488295.1 Allostellaceae bacterium | reverse complement strand
CGACCGCGACATAGGCCGTGAAGAAGAGGTCGTAGAACTCGAACCACCCGCCGAACGAGATGAGGGTGATGAGCTTCCGCACGCGGCGCGAGGGCGGCAATCGATCGAGACGCGCGGCGATCGTCACCGTGGGCGAACTTGCCATGACTATCTCCCCCTTGGGTTTCTTGGCCGAATAGCGCGCCGGCATGTTGGCACGAGAGGCGGGCAGCGAGAAGCCCGGGATTTTCGCGCCACCTTCGCCGCGCCGCACGTTATGATCGTGGCGCAACGCGTCGGAGGATCGGAGAGGGAGCAGGAGCCATGTCGCTGACTGAGCCAGGCGAGAAACCGCTTGCCGGCAAGGTTGCCCTCGTCACCGGGGCGGCGCGGCGGATCGGCCGCGCCATCGCCCTCAGCCTCGCCGCGGACGGCGCCGCAATCGTCGTCCATGTGCGCAGCTCCGAGGCCGAGGCGCGCGCCGTCGCCGCCGAGGTCGAGCGCATGGGCGGGCGAAGCCTCGTCTGCCTCGCCGACATCACCGAGGAGGCCGCGGTCGCTCGGATGATGGCGGAGATCGAAGCGCGGTTCGGGCGGCTCGACATCCTCGTCAACAACGCGGCGATCCGGGCGCAGGCCCCGTTTCTCGAGATGAGCCTTGCCGAATGGCGCGCCATCACCGGGACCATCCTCGATGGCACCTTCATCGTCAGCTCGGCGGCGCTCCGCCTCATGGTGAAGGGCGGGGCGGGCGGGGTCGTCGTCAATATCGGCGGCATCTCGGCGCATACCGGCGCCGCCAACCGCGCCCATGTCATCACGGCGAAGGCCGGCATCGAGGGCTTGACGCGGGCGCTTGCCCTCGAGCTCGCGCCGCACCGCATCACCGTCAATTGCGTCGTCCCCGGCCATATCGGCGGGCAGCGCAGCAAGACCGCCGGCGCCGCCGTCACCTTGGGACACGGCCAGACGCCGCTCGTTGCCCGCGAGGGCGTCCCCGAAGACGTCGCCGCGATGGTCCGCCCCTTATGGCTGCCGACCGGGAGCTACGTCACGGGCCAAGTGATCCACGTCAATGGCGGCCTCTTCATGGGCTAGCGGCGGGAGCGCATTCGCTCGCAGGAATCGGGTTGAATTTCCGCCTTGGCCCGACGATTTTCATGATAGATCGACATGCGAGGGCCATGTGATGGGCCAGACAGCGCACCACTATTTCATATTTGAAACTGCCGGCGGGTTCTGTGGCATCGCCTGGAACGATGTGGGCATCATGCGCTTCCAGCTGCCGACAAAGAGCCTCGAAGCGACCCAAAGAATTCTGCTGCGCCGGGTGCCGGGCGCAGAACCCGGCACGCCGACGCCGGAGATCGCCGAGGCCGTCGCCGCCGTGAAGCGCTATTTCGAGGGCGAGGAGACGGACTTTTCCGGCTTCACGCTCGACCTCGATGGGCAGGACGCGTTCTTCAAGCAGATCTATACCGCGGCGCGACGGATCGGATGGGGCCGCACGACCACTTATGGAGCGCTCGCGAAAGAACTCGGCGCCGGGCCGGAGGCCGCGCGCGATGTCGGTCAAGCCATGGCCAAGAATCCGGTGGCGCTGATCATCCCCTGCCACAGGGTTTTGGCGGCCGGCGGCAAGGTCGGCGGCTTTTCCGCGCCGGGCGGCTCGGCGGCCAAGATCCGCATGCTCGAGCTGGAGGGCGTTCATGTCGAGCCGCCGCCCCCGGCTCAGCGATCTTTTGGGTTCTAGTGTTCCGGCTCTGACGTTTGGCGCTGTTCACCATATCCCTCTCCCCTTGTGGGAGAGGGAGGGGGACCCATGCGGAGCATGGGGAGGGTGAGGGGTCTATCGTGAGACTCAAATCGTTGCTTCGCAACGATTTACCCCTCACCCTCCCATCGCTTCGCGATGGGCCCCTTCCTCTCCCGCAAGGGGAGAGGCAAAGAATTTGCTCGTCCCCGGAAACCCGTCCACCGCGACACCAATTGTCAGAGTTTGAACACAAGGACGCCAACTCGAAATCGGGTTATCCCCGCAGCAAGGCGAGATCCATCGGCCCCGCGAAGATGTCGCGAGCGAGATCGCGTGCCGCCGCCGCGCGATCCCCGGGCCAGCCGCCGAACGCGGCATTCGCGAAGAATTTCGCCTCGATCGCCGCCGCGGAGAGCGGCTCATGTGCGCCGCCGCGCAGATGCGGCTGGCGCTCCTCGATGATCCTCCCGTCGCGCAATCGCGCGCGCAGATGGCCGGTGTAGTTGACGGGGTAGGAATTGTCGGGATCGACGATGAAGCGAACCTTGGCGGCAAGGGCGCGGATGCGCGAATCGCGCACCGTCGCCTCAGTGAAGGCGGCGAGGCCCGCATCGCCCGTGACGAAGCCGACGGCGATGCAGAAGGGCGTCGAGAATTTCGCGGCATAGGCGTTGGGCGGCGCCTGCTTCAAGGCGAGCGGTTCCCACAGGCGGTGGACCGTACCCTCGGCCGCCTCGCAAAGGATCTCCTCGATCTCTTCGGCGGCGATGCCGCGCGCGGCGAGGCGGATCGCGCAATCGATATAGGGATGGGTCATGGTGCCGCAGGCGAAGGGCTTGAAGGCGAGGCTCTCGCCGACCCATGCCGTGCCGAACCCGCCGAGAAGTCTGTTGTAATCGCCGTCCCGCGTATGCGCGAAGCCGTTGAAGAGACCGTGCGTCCCTTCGAAGACGGTGCGGGGGCCGACGAAACCCTGCCGCGCGAGGAGCGCCGCGCGCAGCCCCGCCTGCGCCGCCCAGCCCGGATGCAGCCGCTTCGTCCACGAGCCGTCGGCGAGGTATTCGATGATGCCGCTCGCCATGCTCCCGGCGATGCCGAGCGCGCAGGCGAGCTGGCGCGGGTCGAGCCGCAGCGCGGCGCCGACGCCGGCGGTTGAGGCGAGTGCGCCGAAGACGCTGGTCGGATGGAATCCCGCCTTGTGGACGAGGCGCGGCGCGACGAGGCTCAAGCGGCAGATCGTCTCGACGCCGATTGCGATGCCGAGGAGCGCCGCGCTGCCATCGAGCCGGAAGCGCTCGGCCGCCGCCAGCACGGCCGGCACGATGACGGCGCCGGCATGGACCGGTCCGCCCTCGAAGGTG
>JBGPOZ010000358.1:0-3107 GCA_041488295.1 Allostellaceae bacterium | reverse complement strand
GATCTCGCCGTCGCGCTCGAGCGCGATCGAGATCGCCCAATGCGGGATGCCGTGCAGGAAATTCTTCGTGCCGTCGAGCGGGTCGACGATCCAGCGGTGGCGGGGATCGGTACCGGCGCTCTCGCCCGATTCCTCCATGAGAAAGCCGAAGCCGGGGCGCGTCTTGCCGAGTTCCTGGCGCAACGTTCGCTCGGCCTTGAGGTCGGCGGTCGAGACGAAATCGGCCGGCCCCTTGACCGAGACCTGCAATTGCTCGACCTCGCCGAAATCGCGTAGCAACCCCCGCGCCGCCTTGAGCGCTGCGGCGGTCATCACGTTGATCGTGGGGGAGCGAACGGCCATCGGCCTCGTTTGACGTCGAATTGGTGCGGCGAGAAGTGGCGTAAGGTGCCGGCGCGTCAGTCCTTGGCGCGCTCGATATAGCTGCCGTCGGCAGTGTTGACGACGATCCGCGTCCCGACGGCGATATGCGGCGGGATCATGACGCGGCGGCCGTTTGCGAGCTTGCCGGGCTTGTAGGAGGAGGAGGCGGTCTGGCCTTTGACGACCGGATCGGCCTCGACGACCTCCACCGTCACCGATTGCGGCAGCTCGACCGACAGCGCCGCGCCCTCGTAGAGCCGCACGGTGCACACCATGCCGTCGTGCAGGAAATCGGCAGGCTCACCGATCATGTCGCGTTCGACGATCGTCTGCTCGAAGGTCTCGTTGTCCATGAAGGTTGCCTGATTCCCCTCGAAATAGAGAAACTGCATCTCCTTCTCGTCGAGAACGACGCGCTCGACAGTCTCCTGCGTGCGAAAGCGCTCGATCGTCTTATTGCCGGCGCGCAGATCGCGCATCTCGACCTGTGCGAAGGCGCCGCCCTTGCCCGGCTGCACCAGCTCGCGCTTCATGACGAGCCATAGCTTGCCGCCGTGCTCGAGCACGTTGCCGGGCTTGATGTCGATGGCGGTGATCTTCATGAATCGCGGTCTCGGGTCTTCGCGGTTGGCGCGGCAGTTCCTACCAGCTTGGCTTCGCCAAAGGAAGGGGAGAGTGGCTCGCAACGAGCCAACGCCGCGGGACCGCGCCACGACAATAGCGGTGGCGGTCGCTTTCCAACCGATCAAAATCCTTGGGGGCGCCGACGATCGTCCGGTCGGCAAGCGGGGTCGGAGTTGCTCCGACCTCGCACGGCGCCTCCCGCTTGCTACTGCGAGACCTTGCAGCTGATCGCCGCCAATCCGCCTTCGGGGAAGGTGCCGTAGGCCGGGTGCCCGCCGCAGGTCCACGACACCTTGAGCGATCCCTTGGCCGACGGAAGCAAGCAGCTCGCGTTGCCCTCGCACACCTTCTTGACGTCGGCGGTGACGTTCATTTTGCCTGCGGTTGCCTTCACGACTTGGATCGTGTCGTCCGCCGCTTGCGCCGTGGGTAGGGCGAGTGCGGTGCCGAGGCAAAGGCCGAACAGGACCGCGCCGAAGGTGATAGAGTGCTTCATGGTCGCATTTCCTCCCAGAGACATCGACTTAAGGGATTATTAGACGGCGCAATTTTTCAGCGCAACCTCAATTGCGCTGAATTGCGCGGATCGGCCGCCGAACGTGCCCGGCCGGCTTCATCACGAGTGTTGCTGCGCCCCGATTGTTGGACCTGCGCCGCGCCGGCCGCGCCTTACGGCGACTTCACGCCGACCAGGAGGACATCGGAGGGTTGTCCGTTGCCGTCGAGGACGATGCTCATCTGCCCTTCGCGCGCGTCGAGCGCGGCCTGGGCCGCGTCCATCTTCTTGAAAGCGTCGTTCAACGCCTTCGTCGCCGCCGCTTCCGTCTTGCCGTGCGTCGCGCAAACGGCGATGTTCATCGAGTCCTTGGCGATGTCGCGGTGACGCTCCTCATGCGCCTTGATCAGCTCGACAGCCTTGACGATGAGCGCCCGCTCTGTGTCCGAGGGGCGCCCGCCCGACCAGCGCGGCCGCACGATCTGGGTATCGACCGTCAAATTGGCCTTGCTGACGAGGCCTTTTTGGTCGAACTCGAAATTCCAGCCGAATTTGGGTTGCATATGCGGATTGCCGCCGAGCGCGGCATTCATCTTGTTGTTGAATTCGCTGACGCTGTCGGCAAGGACATCGACCGGCACCGGAGAGCTTGTCGTGAATGTCGGCGTTTCGCCGCAGGGAGAGCTACCGCCGGCATCGACGCCGCCATCGGCGGCTCCGGCTTCGACGACACCGGCGTCGCTAGCGCCGGCATCGCCGCTGCCCGCATCGCTTTGGCCGGCACCCGCCGTCTGTTGAAGCAAGCTGCTCGCCGTATCCTCGATTGCTCCGACGACGGTCGAGACCGCGTCGCTTGCCGCCTGGCCGATCTCGGACACCGTACCCGCCACGCTCGCGACGGCGTCGGAGACGGTGTTCTCGGCCGTTTGCGCAATCGCAGAGGCGGCAGTGTCATCCTGAGTCTGGACGGGCGCCGCGGCGTCAGTCGCCGACGAGGCGGCGCTATCCGCAGTCTGCGCATCGCTGCTCGCAGCGTCCTCGGCCCGTTGCGTCAAATCCCCGACGACGCCCAGCGCCGTTTGCAGCCACGAGTGCTGTTCCTCGGTGGGCATCGCGGCGCTCCCCTCGTCGACCAGCCGACCCGGTTTTCACTTCCGCCGGCTCGCTTGATGCGAAGGGCGTAAATCGCAGCATATCACGAAACTGCAGCGTTTCGCATCAGGCAGCGGCAGCCGCCTCGCGCCTGATCCAACCCCCGCCAAGGACGCGGTCGCCATCGTAGAAGACGCAAGCCTGACCGGGGGCCACCGATGCCGCCTCGTCAAGCTCGACCTCGCCCCTGCCCAAGCCGTCGAGGACGAGGCGCGCCGGGACCGGCGGCTGAGCCGATCGCAGCTTGACGGCGACCCTGCGCTTGCCTGCCCGGACACTCTCGCCGCCGAGCCAATTGATGCCGCCAAGACGCACAAGCTGCTGGCCGAGGGCGCTTTTCGGCCCGACGACGACGCGGCGAGCCTCAGGCTCGATGCGCAGAACATAGAGCGGCTCGGCGGCAGCGATGCCGAGGCCGCGGCGCTGGCCCACGGTGAAATTGACGACGCCGTCATGGCGGCCCAGCACCTTG
>JBGPOZ010000357.1:0-3120 GCA_041488295.1 Allostellaceae bacterium | reverse complement strand
CGGCGCGCATGCCGTGCATTGCCAATGCCAGGGAAGCGATGGAAGGCTATAGACCTTGACGTTGCCGCAACGGGGGCAAGAAACGCCGTCCGGCCAGCGGTGCCCAACGAGATAGGCGGCGCACGCATTCGGAGATCGTCATCTGGCGGATTTGCTTGGGCTGTTTTGCGCGGGCCATATCGGCTCTCCCGGTTCGGTGAGAGCAAGTAGTGCACAGTCGCCCGAATTAGGACAGCACTGCCGTCACGGCCCGAGCGTCGCGCGGGTGAATTGCGGCGTGCCGATCGCGAGGAGGCAGTCGTCGTAAGGCGGCTTCGCGGGATCGGCGAGAAATCGGGCGATCAAGAGATCGGCGCAGGCATGGGCGGCGACGACGCCATGGCCGATGCCGCGGAAGCGGATGAGGCTCGCATGCGGCAAAAGCTGGGCGGCTTCCTTGGCCCAATCCGGCGACACCACGGGATCGAGCTCGCCGGCGAGGAGCAGGATCGGGACGTCGCTCGAGACGGCTTCGCGCTCGGCGGCGGCGGCGCTGCCGACCGGCCAGCCGGGACACGCCATGAGGGGAAGCGTCGTCAGCGCGAAATCCTTGAAGAGCGGCATCTCGGCGGCGGCCCGCGCCACTGCCGCGCGGTCGTTGAACGGAAACTCGTCATGGCACTCGACCGAAAGGTACAAGCCGTGACTTTCCTTGACCGACGCATAGGTCGCGAAGGCGGCGGCCGCGAGCGGCAACAGGGGTTGCGCATCGCCGCGATCGAGCGCGGCGATCAGCGCCGGCATCTGCTGCGTCTCGCGCCATTCGTAGAGGCCGTAGAACAATGTCTCGACCAGCCGCGCGCCATCGAGCTTGACCGGAACGGGCTGGCCGGTGCGCGGATCGGCGAGCGTCAGATCGAGCGGCGTCGCGATGGCGCGGCGGACGACCCGCTCGAAACTCTCCGCGAGGCGCGGAAAAGCGGCATCGCAATGCGCGTCGGCGGCGCATTCCCTGAACAACTCCTCGAAGGCGCGCGCGCCGTTGCGCGGGCCGTCGACGTAGGATCGCGCCTCCGGCGGGTAGGTCGAGTCGAGCACGACGCCGCGCGTCCCCGCGGCGTTGTCGCGCAGGAATTCGAGCGCGACGCGCGTGCCGTAGGAAACGGCGAAGAGATTCCAGCGGCGAAAGCCGAGCTCGCCGATCAGCGCGCGGAGATCGGCGACGATCGCCTTGGTATTGTATTGGGCGAGGTCGAGGCCGGAGGCGACGAGCCGGTCATGGCATCGCCGCGCGGCGTCGGTCCACAGCCGCGCCTCATCGGCCTCGGCGAGGGCCTGCGGAAAGATGCGATACCCGGCGTCGGCGATCTCCGGACAATTCATCTGGGGCTCGGAGACGCCGACGCCGCGCTGATCGAAGACGACGATCT
Source organism: Allostellaceae bacterium (assembly GCA_041488295.1). Classification (GTDB taxonomy): domain Bacteria; phylum Pseudomonadota; class Alphaproteobacteria; order ATCC43930; family CGMCC-115725; genus URHD0088. The sequence continues at coordinate 1,711 of JBGPOZ010000357.1, read as the reverse complement.
CGCGCTCGGCGAGCCAGGGCGCCCGCGCGATCCACGACCACCAGCGCGCGATCGTCGCGGCATCGATCTGCGCCGGCTCGCCCGGACCGCCGCTGATATAGATGACAGGGTCCGCCGCTTGCGTGCCCTCCTTGCCCGGGAAGACGACGAAGCGCAGACGCAGGGCGCGCCCGGCATCGCTGCCGGCCTGCTCGGCGACCAGCAAGCTGCCGCACCGCGCCGAGCGGCCCGGCGGCATCGCGAACCAGCAATCGATCCGCTCCAGCCGCGGCAAGGCGATTGCGGTGGGGACGTTCGGCTGGTGCGGCGCCGCGACCGGTGCGGGTCCGGGTGCCAGAGCCGGCGCTGGGACCGGTGCCCGCCTTGGGCCTGCCTCAAAAAGAAGGAACGCCCCGGCGCCGGCACCGATGAGCGCTGCGGCAATGATGGCGATATGCTCTCGTCGCAGACGCATCCCCCAGGGATCGCGGCACCGCCGCTCGATCGGAATTCAGGCGGTCAGTGCATTCGACCGCTCGAACCTCGCCGCCAAGCGCGGCCTCACCAAAATCTATTGGCCGAGATTGACGATCTGCACGCGCCGATTGACGGCGCTCGCGGGGTTTGCCTTGTCGAGGGGCTCGTCCGGCCCCTTGCCGGCCGTCGCCAAGCGATCGGCGCCGATACCGTAGCTCGCGACGAGATAGTCGCGCACCGATTCCGCCCGGCGTTTCGAAAGCTCCATGTTGTGATCACGCCGTCCGGAGCTGTCGGTATGCCCCTCGAGGAGGAAGTGGAAGGCGGTGAGCTGGTCGGACTTCATCGCCGCAGCGAGCTGCTTGATCGTCTCCTTGGCCTCGGGGGTGAGCTCCGCCGAGTTGATCGCGAATTTGACGTCGAGGGCGACGGCCGGCGCCCGTGCCTCGGCCTCGCCGGCGGGCTTCGCGGTGAGGAGACGAATGCCGCGGAACTTCAGCGGCGGCGTCCCGGATTCCGGCGTCAGGGCCTGGATCAGCTGATCGGATGACGGGTTGGCGCCCAGTGATTTGACCTGCTGGGCGCCGGCGGTTCCGGCGAGCGCGAAAAGGATCGCCGGAACGAGGGCGAGGGATGCTGAACTTCGCTTCATGTGAGCCTCCAATCCTGCGGCAAGGAGCCGTGGCTTCTGCCGCAACAAAATGCGTATTCGCAACCATCTAGGGCGGCTTTCGCGCCGGCTGTCAATCGTCGCAGCCGAGGGGCAGGGCTATCGGGTGAAGCGCCATTGAACAAGAATTACCACGGAGACACGGAGGGCTCTCGCCGTTTCGAAGAAACAGCTGCCGCCAGCGGTTTCTATGAAACCGCGAGAGGCACGGAGAAGCGGAGGTTTTTTGGAGCCGCCTTGCGGCCAAATTCCTTCTTCTCCGTGCCCTCTGTGCCTCCGTGTTGGAGTTTTCTTGCTTCACCCGATTACCCTGAGCCGAAGGGTTCCTCCGCTCATTCGAGCGGCGCGCCGATTCGAATCGCGACGACCGTCACATTGTCCTTGCCGCCTCGCTCCAGCGCGGCCGCGATGAGCGCCTGCGGGATCGCCTCGAGCGGCGTCTGCCGCAAGATGCCGGCGATCTCGTCCTCGGCGACCATCTTCGAGAGCCCATCGCTGCACAACAGGAAGAGATCGTCGGCGGCGAGGCGGTCGGAGACCTTGTCGAGCTCGAGATCCTCGCTCGTGCCGACCGCCCGGGTGATG
>JBGPOZ010000356.1:0-3122 GCA_041488295.1 Allostellaceae bacterium | reverse complement strand
CGATTCTGCTTGTTCGCCGCGGTACGCTGCGCTGCCAAGAGCTTCCGCCAATCGCCGTCGGCGCCGGGCACCGGCATCTGGTTAAGGCGGCAGATCGGCGTCTTCTCGGCGACGATCCGCTGAGCATAGGCGACTGCCTCGGCGAGGAGATCGCCCTCGACGACCGCATCGAGGATGCCGAGCTCGCGCGCCTTCGGCGCACGCACGGGGTCGCCCGACACCATCATCTTGAGCGCCGGCTCGATACCGATGAGGCGGGGCAGCCGCTCGATCCCGCCGGCACCCGGCACGATGCCGATCTTGACCTCGGGCAAGCCCGCTTGCGCGCGCGGCGAACCGATGCGGAAATGGCAACCCAACGCCACTTCGAGGCCGCCGCCCAAGGCGACGCCGCCGATCGCGGCGATGACGGGTTTCGCGCTCGCCTCGATCTCGTCGATGACGGCGGTGAGGCGCGGCGGCTGCGGCGGCTTGCCGAATTCGCGGATGTCGGCGCCGGCGATGAAAGCGCTGCCCTTGCCGATGAGGACGATGGCGGCGACGGCGCTGTCCGCGAGCGCGCGATGAAGCGCGTCGAGAAGGCCTTGCCGTACCGCGACGCTCAGCGCGTTCACCGGCGGGTTGTCGATGGTGAGGATCGCGATTGGCCCCTCTTTGGCATATGAGACGCTCATGCGGGTCTCCCGGTTTCGAGGTGAAAAATCATGATGGTGGCGCACGAAGAATGAGGGCGTCGACGGCGACGACGCCGTCGGCGCGACAGATCAGCGGGTTGACGTCGATCTCGGCGATCGTCGCGGCGTGGTCGGCAATGAGCTCCGAAACGCGGGCGATCTGCTCGGCGACGGCGTCGAGATCGGCCGGCGCGCTGCCGCGGAAACCGTCGAGCAATGCCGCGATTCTGAGGCGCCGCACCATCGCGCGCGCGGTCTCGGTTCCGACCGGCGCCAGCTCGACGACGCTGTCGCGCAAGAGCTCGACGAGGATGCCGCCGGCACCGACGAGGATGAGCGGACCGAATTGCGGATCGACCCGCGCACCGATGACGAGCTCGACGCCTTTCCTCGCCATCGGCTGGACGAGGACGCCGTTGACGCGTGGAGTGGGGCGGACCCGCCCCGCCGCCGACAAGATCTCATCATAGGCGCGCCGCGCCGCGTCGCCGTCGCGCAGATCGAGCCGGATGACGCCGGCCTCGGTCTTGTGGGCGATGTCGGGCGCTTCGAGCTTGAGCGCGACGGGATAGCCCAACGCCGATGCAGCCGAGGCGGCCTCTTCCGCGCTGCGCACGAGACGCTCGCCCGTCACCCTCACGCCGTAACAGGCGAGAATGCGTTTCGCCTCGCGTTCGGTCAGCTTCTCGCCGGCGGCGGCGAGCTCGGCCGCGGCGCGATCGGCGGCACCGGGCGGGCTGAGGCGCTTGCCGTGCGGGGGCGGCGCCCGGCGCCTTGCCTCCCGCGCGTGCCATGCGGCCAGCGCCGCGAAGCAGCGGCGCGAGGAGCGGAAGAGCGCAACGCGCGGGTCGTTCTCGTACTCGGCGGCGCCCGGTCCTTGGAGCCACTCGGTCAGCCACAGCATGCAGACCGGCTTCCCGGCCCTTCGCGCGAGCTCGCTCATCACCGGGGCGCGCGCCGGCGTCGATTCCGGAACGGACATGACTTGCGGGATGACGAGCGCGCCGAAGGCCGGATCGTCGAGAAGCGCGGTGCTGCAGGCGATGAAGGATGCCTGATCGTTGATGACTTGCGCCGTCACGTCGCAAGGATTGCGCGGCGAGCCGTATTCAGGAATCGCCGATTTGAGAACCGCCGCCGCGGCTTCCCCCGGCTGCGGCATCGGTACGCCGAAGGTTTCCGCCATGTCGGCGGCGATGACGGCGGCACCACCTGAGGTCGCCATCACCGCGACGCCCGCCGATTTCGGCCGGCCAGCCTTGGCGAGAAAGCTCGTGGTCTCGAACATCGCCTCGAGATCGTCGACGGAAACGAAACTGCCGCGGGCAAAGGCAGCACGGTAGGCGGCATCCGCGCCGGCGAGCGTGCCGGTATGCGACAGCGCGGCCGCGGCGCTGGCGCTCCCGGTCGCCACCTTGTAGACGACGATGGGTTTGTCGGCCGCCATCGCCTTGTCGCCGAGCTCGAGCAGCCGTGACCCCGATTTGACCCCTTCGAAGCAGAGCGCGATAGCGCCGCAGGCGGGATCCTCGACGAGGTAGCTTGCGAAATCGCAGACATCGACATCGCAGGAATTGCCGGATGCCAGATAGTGACTGAAGCCGATGCCGCGCTCGCCGCCTTGCACCATCGTGTAGCCGAGAGCGCCCGATTGCGAGACGATGCCGACCGGCCCGGTGCGATGCGGCATCTCGGCATGGCGCGGGATGAAGAGCGCGCCGGCGCGCGTCAAATTGTTGGCGATGCCGAAGCAATTGGGGCCGACGATCCGCATCCCGTGCGAGGCGGCGGCGATGGCGGCAAGCCGTTCCTGCTCGGCCTTGCGCGCGGCCAAACCGGTCTCCGCATAACCCGAAGCATAGATGACGATCCCGCCGACGCCGCGCGCCGCGCAATCCTCGACCGCCGCCTCGACGCGCTCGCGCGGCAGGGCGATGACGACGCAATCGGGCACTTCGGGGAGCGCGGCGAGCGCGGGGTAGCAGCGCGTGCCGTGCAGCGTCTCGTATTTCGGATTGATCGCGTAGACGCGGCCGGCGAAGTGGGCGAGGTTCGCGAGCGTGCGCGAGCCGAACCCGCCCGGGTTCGCGGAGACGCCGATGACGGCAATCGATGTCGGATCGATGAGCCGGGCGAGCTCGGCATGGCCGTAGAGCACCCGTTGGCGCGGCGGCGCCATTACCGGCGCCTCCGAGATGTCGACGTCATGCTCCTCCCGCATCGCGGATGACCGCTGTTCGCCAGCGCGTTCGACTGATCGGCGCAAGCTCCCACGGCCGGGGAAACGAGTCAATTCCGCGGGCGGGTGCTCGCCGGCGCTCCTTTCCACGCCAGCCTTGCCGTTGGTTTACGTTTCGTTTATTTGAGTCTAGGAAGATGGGACTCAACCGCGTGGAGATTGGATTGAGCTTCGCATTGGCGGGACGCCTCCTCCTGGCATCGGCATTT
>JBGPOZ010000355.1:0-3123 GCA_041488295.1 Allostellaceae bacterium | reverse complement strand
GCCTTCAACCCCGAGGGGACCGACGGCCTCTTCGGCGGCAACCCCGCCTTTCTGGTGAAGCAGCTGGTGGCGGTCGTTCTGTCGTCGGTCTGGGCCTTCGTCTTCACCTACGTAATGCTCTGGCTGATCGATCGCGTGACCCCCGTGAAGGTGGTGCAGACCGACGAGGAGCGCGGGCTCGACGAGGCGCTCCATGGCGAGACGGCGTATCTCGGCGCCGATTGAACTGGTTCGCAATAGGCTGCAGGTGAACCTTGGAAGTGGGGCGCCTGCCGCCTTTGGTGGGCGCCCGTCCGAGCCTGAAGACGCCGCACCTCGATGCGGATCGGATCTCGCGCCCGGCTATGCGCGTCAGAGGATGGGTGGAACCTTACATCGCCCCAAGGGTGCCGACCCCGCCTGCCGTCTCGATGAATCGCGCGATCTCGGCGACACCCCTGCCTTCCTTGAGGTTGGTGAACAGGAACGGCCGCTCGCCGCGCATCTTGCGGGCGTCGCGGTCCATCACCTCGAGGCTGGCGCCGACGAGCGGCGCCAAATCGATCTTGTTGATGACGAGGAGATCGGAGCGCGTGATGCCGGGGCCGCCCTTGCGCGGGATCTTGTCGCCGGCCGCGACGTCGATGACGTAGATCGTGATGTCGGCAAGCTCGGGGCTGAAAGTCGCCGCAAGGTTGTCGCCGCCCGATTCGATGAAGACGATGTCGAGAGTGCGAAAGCGTTGGCTGATCTCGGCGACGGCGGCGAGGTTGATCGAGGCGTCCTCGCGGATCGCGGTGTGCGGGCAGCCGCCCGTCTCGACGCCGACGATTCGCTCCGGCGCCAGCGCCCCCGAGCGCGTCAGGAACTGCGCGTCCTCCTTCGTGTAGATGTCGTTCGTCACGACTGCGATGTCGTGCCGCTCGCGCATATGCTTACAGAGGCGATCGACGAGCGCGGTCTTGCCCGAGCCGACCGGCCCGCCGATACCGACGCGAAGAGGTCCGTGGGGTGACACGCTCATGAGCGGAACAGCCTCGTATATTGAGTTTCGTGACGCATCGAGCACCAATCGAGAAGCGGCGTCGCGGTGCCGACGTCGTCGAGCGACGCGGCAAGCGCGGAAGCGACGGCCTCCGCGATCACCGGCGCCAGCGCCGCCAAGATCTTCTGACCGTCGGTCTGGCCGAGCGGGATAAGGCGAATGCCGGCGGAAACGAGGGTGCCGGCGAAGGCGTGGAGATAGGCGGTGAGCGCCTCACCGATCGGAACGCCGTGCGCCGCGCAGGCGATGGCGACGGCGACCGGAAACGCCACTGCCCCGCCACGGCGTGCTGCCATCGCCTCGAGCGCCGGGTGCGGCCAGGCGGCGCGCGTCGTCGCGAGAAACGCCGCGCCCTGCGCCGCGCTTTCGAGCGCCGTCTCGCGCGTGCCGCGCCACGCCGCCGCGAGATCGGCGACCGCATCGAGTTCGGCGTCGTCCTCGGCCGCGGCCGCCCGCCACGCCGCCGCGAAGAGCACGGCATCGCTGCGCCCGGCGCCGTGCCTCACCGCCGTTGCGATCCAGTCGCAGAGGTCCGCAGCGGTGCCGATCAGCCCCGCCTCGACCGCATATTCGATGCCGTGACTGTAGCTGAAGCTGCCGATCGGATAGGCCGGCGACAGCCACGTCATCAGCCGATAGAGCGCGAGGTCAGTCATGGTGATGGTGCGCCGCGCCGATGTCATAGGCGCCGCGCTCGGGCGTGAAGGGCGCCGCGATGAAGCGCAATGTCGCGCCGAGTCCCGTCAGCATCTCGACGATGACGTGATCCTCGCGAATAAGGATGCGATCGGCGAGGAACTGTGCCGGCAGGTGGCGGTTGCCGAGATGCCAGGCGAGACGCGCCAGCAGATGCGGATCGGCAGCCGTGATCTCGACGAGGGGCTCGGCCGCCGCCTTGACCTCGATCCATGAGCCGTCGTCGAGGGCGAGCCCGTCGCCCTCCTCGAGCACCGCCGCGCGCTCGAGATCGAGCAGGAACGCCTCGCCCGCATCGGTGACGAGGCGCAGGCGCCGGCGGTGCCGCTCGTCATAGGCCAAGGTGACGCTGCCTCGCTTGGCTTCGCTCGGCCACTGCCCTTTGTGCTCCAATCGCGCCGCCCGCCGCATGATCAGAACAGGAAATAACGTTGCGCCATCGCCAGCTCCTTCGCAGGCTCGCAGGTCAGAATGACGCCGTCGGCGCGGACCTCGTAAGTCTCGGGGTCGACCGCCATGCGCGGCGTCGCGGCGTTGTGCACCATGCTCGCCTTCGAAATGCCGCTACGCGTGTTCTCGACGGCGACGAGCGGCCGCTCAAGGCCGAGCGACCGGCCGAGCGCAGACGCCGCCGCGGCCTGGCTGACGAAGGTGACCGCGCTTGCCTGCAGGTTGCGACCGAAGGCGGCGAACATCGCTCGGTAGTGCACCGGCTGCGGCGTCGGGATCGAGGCGTTGGGATCGCCCATCGGCGCCGCGGCGATGCTGCCGCATTTCAAGACGAGGTCGGGCTTCACCCCGAAGAAGGCCGGCGACCAGAGGACGAGATCGGCGAGCTTGCCGATCTCGACCGAGCCGACGTGCCGGCTGATGCCCTGGGCGATCGCCGGATTGATCGTGTATTTCGCGACGTAGCGCTTGGCGCGAACATTATCGTTGTCGCCGCGCTCTTCGGGCAGCCGCCCGCGCTGGCGCTTCATCTTGTCCGCAGTCTGCCAGGTGCGGATTACGACCTCGCCGACCCGCCCCATCGCCTGGCTGTCCGAGGAGATCATCGAGAAGGCGCCGAGATCGTGGAGGATGTCCTCGGCGGCGATCGTCTCGCGGCGAATGCGGCTCTCGGCGAAGGCCACATCCTCGGCGATTTTCGGGTCGAGGTGGTGGCACACCATGAGCATGTCGAGATGCTCATCGAGCGTGTTCACCGTGTAAGGCCGCGTCGGATTGGTGGAGGAGGGCAGCACATTGGGCAGCCCGCAGACCTTGATGATGTCGGGCGCATGGCCGCCGCCCGCGCCTTCGGTGTGATAAGTGTGGATCGCGCGTCCGGCAATGGCGGCGATGGTGTCCTCGACAAATCCGGCTTCGTTGATGGTGTCGGTATGGATTGCGGCCTGAACGTC
>JBGPOZ010000354.1:0-3154 GCA_041488295.1 Allostellaceae bacterium | reverse complement strand
GTCCCCGTCGATGCGCTGCACCCGTACTACACCGGGGTTCGCACGCATGAGGATCTGCCGGCGATCCTGCGCGATCAGATCGCGCATTTCTTCCAGCACTATAAAGATCTGGAGAAAGGCAAGTGGGTCACGATCGTGCGCTGGGTCGGGCCCGACGACGCCAGCGCGCTGATCCGCAACGCCATCGCCCGCGCCGCTGAAAAAGGATGATCCGGAGGGCGGCCGGCCGGGTCGCCGCCGCTTTGATGAACGGTTTGTAATGCGCGGGCAACCTCGCCGACATCGCGCCTCGCCGATGATGCCCGCGTCGGAAGGGACGCTTCACGCGCCCTTCGGATGGTTCCCCCACACTCGCCCCGCCCTCGTGGCGGGGCGCTTCTTTTGCGCCGCCGCCAGGCTCGCCGTGCGATCCCGTTGGACAGGCCGCCGCTGCGCGCCATATAAGCCACAGCCATGAACGCGCCCGCCTTCATCAAGATGCACGGCCTCGGCAACGACTTCGTCGTGCTCGATGCGCGCCGCGCCCCTTTTCCGCTCGACGCAAAGCGCGCGCGCGCCATTGCCGATCGGCGCACCGGCATCGGCTGCGATCAGCTCATCATCATCGAGAAGCCGAGCGATCCCGGCGCTGATATTTTCATGCGCATCCGCAATGCCGATGGCGGCGAGGTCGATGCCTGCGGCAACGCGACACGGTGCGTTGCGGCGCTGGTCATGGCCGAGAAAGGGACGGACCGTCTCGTCGTCGAGACGAATGCGGGCCTCCTCGTGACCCGGCCGGCGGCGGGCGATCGGATCAGCGTCGACATGGGGACGGCGCGGCTCGACTGGAACGAGATCCCGCTGCGCGAGGCCTGCGACACGCTGCACGTGCCGCTGCAGCTCGGCCCCCTTGCCGATCCCGTTTGCACCAATATCGGCAATCCGCACGCGACGTTCTTCGTCGAGGATGCCGCGGCGATCGACCTGCCGGCGCTCGGCCCGGTGCTCGAGCATCACCCGATCTTTCCCGAACGCGCCAATATCGAGGTGGCGCAAATCGTCAGTCCGACGCGGCTGCGCGTGCGCGTATGGGAACGCGGCGTCGGCATCACCAGGGCCTGCGGCACCGGCGCCTGCGCCACGGCGGTCGCGGCGCATCGCCGCGGCCTCACCGGGCGTAAGGTCGAGATCGTGCTCGATGGCGGCGCGCTCGATCTCGAGTGGTGCGAGGACGGCCACGTCCTCATGACCGGGCCGATCGCGACGAGCTTCACCGGCACCATCGATCCGAGCCTCCTTGCCTGAGGCAATGAGCGGACCCCTGACGATGCCGGGCGTCGAGATCATCACCTTCGGCTGCCGCCTCAACGCTTACGAAACCGAGATCATCCGGCGCGAGACAATTGCGGCCGGCCTCACCGACACGGTCATCGTCAACACCTGCGCCGTCACATCCGAGGCTGAGCGGCAGGCACGCCAGGCGATCCGCCGGGCGCGGCGCGAGCGGCCCGGGGCGCGCATCATCGTCACCGGATGCGCAGCGCAGATCGATCCCCAGCGCTACGCCGCCATGCCCGAAATCGACCGCGTCATCGGCAATGAGGAGAAGCTGCGCCGCGCGAGCTACGAGGCGATGCCCGCGCGCGTCGCCGTTGCCGACATCATGGCGGTGGAGGAGACGGCGGGGCACCTCGTCGCCGGACTCACGGGCCGCACGCGCGCCGTCGTGCAGGTCCAGCAGGGCTGCGATCATCGCTGCACTTTCTGCATCATTCCCTTCGGCCGCGGCAACAGCCGATCGGTGCCGATCGGCGCCATCGTCGAGCAAGCGCGCGCGCTGGTCGAAGCGGGCTGCCGCGAGATCGTGCTGAGCGGCGTCGATCTCACCGCCTTCGGCGCCGATCTCCCCGGCCGCCCGACCTTGGGCGGGCTCGCGCGGCGGCTTCTCGCCTGCGTCCCCGAGCTGCCGCGCCTGCGCCTCTCCTCGCTCGATCCGGTCGAGATCGACGACGCGCTCTGGCGTCTCCTCGGCGAGGAGGAGCGCCTGATGCCGCATCTCCACCTCTCGATCCAGGCGGGCGACGACCTCGTCCTGAAGCGCATGAAGCGCCGCCATCTGCGCGCCGACGCCCTTGCCGCGTGCCGGCGCGCGCGGGCGCTGCGCCCCGACGTCGCGCTCGGCGCCGATCTCATCGCCGGCTTTCCGACCGAGAGCGAGGCGATGTTCCAGAACACGCTCTCCCTCGCCGAAGAAGCCGCCCTCACGCACCTTCACGTCTTCCCTTACAGCCAACGCCCCGGCACGCCGGCGGCACGCATGCCGCAAGTGCCCGGTCCCGTCATTCGCGAGCGCGCCGCACGGCTGCGCGCGGCGGCACAATCGCGCCACCGGGAATGGCTCGCGGGGCAGATCGGCGATACCGCGCGAATCCTCGTCGAAGAGGGCGGGCGCGGCCACAGCGAGCATTATGCCCTGGTCCAGCTCGCACTGCCCGAGCGCGAGGGTTCGATCGTCACCGCGCGCCTTGCCGCGCTCGATGGCGACATGCTGATCGGCGAGGCGCTGGCGCCGTGAGCGAGGAGACGACGTCGTGGCTGCAGCGCCTCAAGCGCGGGCTGTCGCGCTCGTCATCGAAGCTCGCCGAAGGGATCGGCAGCATCTTCACGCGCCGCCGCCTCGACGATGCATCGCTCGCCGAGCTCGAGGAGCTCCTCATCGCCACCGATATGGGGCTCGCGATCTCCGCCGAGGTGACGCGCAATCTGCGCCGCGCCCGCTTCGGCCAGGACGTAACGCCCGAGGAGATCAAGAGCGCCATCGCCGCCGATCTGGCGCGGCTGCTGGAGCCGGTGGCGAAGCCCTTGGTGATCGATCCCGGGCTGAAGCCGCATGTCGTGCTTGTGGTCGGCGTCAACGGCAGCGGCAAGACGACGACGATCGCCAAGCTCGCAAAGCACTATCGCGACGAGGGCCGAAGCGTCGTCCTCGCCGCCGGCGACACCTTTCGGGCCGCCGCCGTCGAGCAGCTCTGCATCTGGGGCGAGCGGACGGGGTGCAAGGTGGTGACGCGGCCGCCAGGCGCCGACGCCGCCGGCCTTGCCTATGACGCGCTCGCCGAGGCGAAGGCGGACGGTGCCGACATCCTCCTCATCGACACGGCGGGGCGGCTCC
>JBGPOZ010000353.1:0-3166 GCA_041488295.1 Allostellaceae bacterium | reverse complement strand
CGAACATGCGCGATGCACCCTCGCGCGACGTCATCGAGACCATCTCTCCGCCGCCCTTGCCGAAGCGGAACCAATGCGTCGTTCCCGCCGGTAGATGGACGAGCGTACCAGGCGAAGCGACCATCTCTTTTCCGTCGATGCCGAATGCGATCTCGCCCTTGGTAACGTAGAAGGCTTCGTCCCACGGGTGATTGTGCGGCGGGGGTCCGCTGCCTTCCGGCCCCACTTGCAGGAAGATCTCGTAGCTCCCCGTTTGCGCACCCGAAGCGAGCACGGTGACTTTTTCGCCGACGATGTTCAAAGGAGCGGGTGAGCGTCCGGGCGTCACGACAAATGGTGCGGGCATAAGGGTTCCTCTTTAACAGCGTGTTCGTTTGATCGGAATGTCACGAGCCGATCTGCCCTGGATGGCTAAGATCCATGAGTATGATGGCCCGATCTCATTGTATGGACAAGGCGGTTCAAGGGCTCACAAGCCTGATCACCTCGTGCGGCGCACCTCATATTTTAGGCCATTCGCCTAACGCCCTCTCCCCTTGTGGGCGAGGGAGGGGACCCATGCGGAGCATGGGGAGGGTGGGGGCCTATCGAGAGACTCAAATCGTTGCTACGCAACGATTTACCCTCACCTTCCCATCGCTTCGCGATGGGCCCCTTCCTCTCCCGCAAGGGGAGAGGGGTAGATCTCTCTCACCGCGCCAGCAAATCCCGCACGGCTTGCCGGAGGAAAGCGCAATCTTCCGGGTTCTGCGCCGGATTGCCGGCGCGATGGCCCCAGATCGATGGGATCGGCCGCAGCTCGGCGTTCTGCATTGAAGCCACCTCCCGGCGGTTGTCCTCGACGCGAAAGTAGAGATCCGTCTCCGACGGCATGACGATGGCGCGGGCGCGGATGGCCCCGAGCGCCTTTTTGAGGTCGCCCTTGTAGAGCTCGTTGGCGCTGATGTCGGCGTGCTGCCACATCCACAGCATGGCGAGAAGGTCGTTGGCGTCGCGCCGGCCGAAGCCGCCTTCCCAGTTGGTGACGAGGAAATCCTCCAGCGAGGAATAGCCGATCTTGCGCCACAGCTCCTCGCGGTAGAAATCCTGCGAGAGGCCCCAGCCGGCATAGACGCGGCCCATGGCGCGCATGCCGCGCACCGGCTGCGTCGCGAACCAGCCATCCTGCCAGGCGGGATCGGCGGTAAGCGCCGCCTTCACCCCTTCGAGAAAGACGAAATTATGCGGCGATGTCTTGGAGGAGCCGCAGACCGGCGCGATCCGCTCGACCATGTCGGGAAAGAGCGCGCCCCAATGGAACGCCTGCTGCGCTCCCATCGAGAAGCCGTAGACGAGCGCCACCTTCGCGATGCCGAACACCTCGCGCAACAGCCGCTGCTGGATGCGCACATTGTCGGTCATCGTGAAATTGGGGAAGCGGCCGCGATCGTAGGGCGCCGGGGTGTTGCTCGGCGAGGAGGAGAGGCCGTTGCCGAATTTGTTCGGGATGATGATGAAGTACCGCGTCGGATCGAGGATCTTGTCGGCGCCGATCAGCCATTCGAGATCGCCATGCTGCGCGCTGTAGGAGGTGGGGTAGACGATGACGTTCGATTTGTCGGCATTCAGGCTGCCATGGGTCTTGTAGGCGAGGCGCGCGCCGCGATAGGTCAAGCCGGATTGCAGGACGACGTCGCCGGCGTCGAAGATCTGGTAATCGGTCAAGGTGGTTCCTCCAGGCGCTAAACACGGTGTCGCGCCTTGCCGGGCGCTCGCCGTATTGGAGAAGTAAACCACCAAGGCACCAAGGACACCAAGTTCTTCGGGCGCGCCGCGCCCAGGAATCCTCGTCGACCGCGCGTTCGATCAGCGCGGCGAAAGATCCGCGCTTCGCGCAAACTCGGTCCCTTGGTGTCCTTGGTGCCTTGGTGGTTCAAATATTCTTGCTGCACTACCGCAGCAGACTGCCCCGCACCGTCACGAACTCCTCGAAGGCGCCGGTCAGCGCGTCGATCTCCGTGGCGCCGATCGGCAGCGACAGATTCATCATGCCGCGCCGCGCAACGTAGACGCCGCGTTCGAGGAGGTCGAAGAAGAAGAGGCCGGGAAGGTCGGGATTGGTGTCCTTCACATCGGATTTGGCCTTGATCGGCGCGCGCGTGAAATGAATGTTCATCATCGAGCCGCGGCCGGTGAATTGCACATTCGTTTCATGGCTCTGTGCGATCTTGTTGAGGTTCCTTCGCAACTTCTCGCCGGTCTCGTTCAGGCCGTTCGCGGCCTCGGGCGTATAGACCTTCGTGAGGCCGGCAATCCCCGCCGACATGGTGAGGACGTTGTTGTTGAAGGTGCCGGCATGAGGGAGGAAATCGGGCTTGCGCGGGTCGAACAGCGACATGATCTCCTCCTTGCCGCCGAAGGCGCCGAAGCTCATGCCGCCGCCGATGTATTTGCCGAGCGTCGTCATGTCGGGGATGACGCCCGTTGCCTCTTGCAAGCCCCCGGGCGAGAGGCGCGAGGTCATCACCTCGTCGAAGATGAGGGTGATGCCGTGCCGGCTCGCGAGCGCGCGCAAGCCTTTGAGGAACTCGGTCTCCGCCGGGATGCAGCCGGCGCCGCCCTGCATCGGCTCGAGGATGATGGCGGCAAGGCGATCCTTGTGCGCCGTGATGATCTCGCTCGTCTTGGCGAGGTCGTTGTAGGGCGCCATCACGAAGGTGAAGGGCACGTTGATCGCGGCGATGCCGGCGCCGAAATTGAGGACGCCGCCGTGATAGGCACCCTCGAAGACGAGGATCTCCTCGCGCTTGGTGGCGGCGCGCGCCGCCGTCAGCGCCATGAGGTTGGCCTCGGTGCCGGAATTGGTGAAGCGCACGAGCTCGATCGACGGAAAGCGCGCGCAGACCAGCGCGGCGAGCTTGCCTTCGAGCGCCGTGTGGCCGCCGAAATTGAGCCCGTCATCGAGGACGCGGCGCAAGGTCTCCTGGATCACCGGATGCGAATGGCCGTAAAGCCCGGCCGTATATTCGCCGAGGAAGTCGGCGTATTCGAAACCGTCGACGTCCCAAAGCCGGCAACCGGCGCCGCGCGCGAACATGATCGGGAACGGGTCGAAATAGAGGACGCTGCGCGTGTTGCCGCCGGGCAGCGACTTGCACGCTTCCTCATAGAGCCGCGCGCTCTCCTT
>JBGPOZ010000352.1:0-3193 GCA_041488295.1 Allostellaceae bacterium | reverse complement strand
GCGGCATCGTCGTCGTCGAGACGATCTTCGCCTTCCCCGGCGTCGCACGGCTGATGGTCGATGCCGTGCAGGCGCGCGACCTGCCGGTGGTGCAGGCCTGCGCCATGGTGTTCTGCTTCGCTTATGTCGTCCTCATCCTCGTTGCCGACCTTCTCGCGGTGCTGTTCAACCCGCGCCTGCGGCGCAGCATCGAACCCGGCGGAGCGCGCGGATGAGCGCCGCGAGCGACGCCCCGCCGCAGCCGGTCCGCCGGCGCCGCAACCGGCTCTTCTGGAGCGCCGCCGGCATCCTCATCGCCTGGGCGCTCGTCGCCGTCTTCGCGCCGCTGCTGATGCCACATGATCCGACCGATTTCGTCTCCGACGACGGTTTCGCCGGGCCGAGCGCCGCCTCCTGGCTCGGCAGCGACTATCTCGGCCGCGACCTGCTCTCGCGCCTGATCGGCGGGACGCAACTCACCCTCGCCATGGCCTTCGCGGCGACGCTGCTGGCGCATCTCCTCGGCGGCACGCTCGGCCTCCTGGCGGCGATCAACGGCGGGCTTCTCGACGCCGTGCTGAGCCGCGCCGTCGACGTCATCCTGTCCCTGCCGAAGATCATCGTCGGCCTCGTCGTCGTCGCCGCAGTCGGCACCTCGGTCGGGGTCCTCATCACCATCGCCGGCATCGTCTATGCCGCCGGCGTCTTCCGCATCGCCCGCGCGCTCGGCGCCGACATCTCGGTGCTCGACTTCGTGCGCGCTGCGCGGGCGCGGGGCGAGGGGCCGCTCTGGCTGCTCTTCGGCGAGATCTTGCCCAACGTCATCATGCCGCTCGCCACCGATTTCGCGATCCGCATGAGCTTTGCCATCCTGTTCATGAGCAGCCTCAGCTTCATCGGCCTCGGCGTCCAGCCGCCGCGCGCCGATTGGGGCGGGCTGGTGCGCGAGAATCTCTCGGGCCTGTCCGCCGGATCCTGGGCGCCGATCGTCCCGGCCCTCGCCATCGCCTCGGTAGCGATCGCCCTCAACCTGCTGGTCGACGCGATCGGCGACCGCCGCCAAGCGGTGCGAGCGCGCGATGAGTGAGGCGCACGCGACGTACGTGCTTGCCGTCGACCGGCTGGTGGTAGCGCCGCAATCCGGCGGCGCGCCAGTCGTCGATGGCATCTCGCTGTCGATCGGGCGCGGCGAGGTGCTGGCGCTCATCGGCGAGTCCGGCTCGGGTAAAACGACGCTGGCGCTCGCCGCGCTCGGCCATGTCCGCCCCGGCCTTGCC
The DNA here is from genome assembly GCA_041488295.1 of Allostellaceae bacterium. Classification (GTDB taxonomy): domain Bacteria; phylum Pseudomonadota; class Alphaproteobacteria; order ATCC43930; family CGMCC-115725; genus URHD0088. The sequence goes on along the minus strand of JBGPOZ010000352.1, from coordinate 1,937 downwards.
GTCCGCGACGGCCGGGTCCGGCTCGGCGCCACCGATCTGCTGCGCGCCGGCGAGCACGCGCTTCGCGATCTGCGCGGCCGTCGCGTGACCTATGTCGCGCAGAGCGCCGCGGCGTCGTTCAATCCGGCGCTCTCGCTCGACATCCAGGTGACCGAGCCGTCGCTAGTGCACCGGTTGCGGCCGCTCTCCGATGCGCTCGCCAAGGCGCATGCGCTCTACGGTCGGCTCGACCTGCCGGAGCCCGAGTGCATCGGTGTGCGCTTCCCGCACGAGGTGTCCGGCGGCCAGCTCCAGCGCTTCATGATTGCGATGGGGTTGATCGAAGGCCCGGAGCTCGTGGTCTGCGACGAGCCGACCAGCGCGCTCGATGTCACCACGCAAGTCGAGGTTCTGAAGGCGCTGAAAGCGGTGATCCGCGACGGCAACACCGCCGGTCTATTCGTCAGCCATGACCTCGCCGTCGTGGCGCAGATCGCCGACCGCATCCTCGTCCTGCGCAGCGGCAAGCTCGTCGAAGCAGGCGTGACCGGCGAGATCCTCTCGGCGCCGCAACAGCCTTATACGAGAGAGCTGGTCGCCGCCTGCCGGCGCTGGAGCACTGCTCGCTTTTTGCCCGCCGCGGAAACGAAGCCCGCGCCAGCCGGACCGCCGCGTCTCGAGATCATCGGGATCACCGCCGGCTTCGGTGCGCGCAATCGCGCGAGCGGCCATCCCGCCGTGCTGGCGGTCCAGGACGCACGCTTTTCCGCCGCCGCGCGCGAGGTCGTCGCAATCATTGGCGAGTCGGGCTCGGGCAAGAGCACGCTGGCCCAGGTCATCGCCGGACTGCATCCGCCGAGTGCGGGCGAGGTCCGGCTCTCGGGGCGGGTCCTTGCCCCGAGTGTCGTGCGCCGCAGCCTCGACGAGCGCCGGCGCATCCAGATCGTGTTCCAGACCGCCGACACGGCGCTCAATCCCAGGCACACCGTCGGGCGCATCCTTGGCCGCGTGCTCGCCTTTTTCGGCCGCGTGCCGAAGGCGGAGCATCGTCGCCGCATCGGCGAGCTGCTCCAAATGGTGCGCCTGCCGCCGACCTACACCGCCCGACGGCCGAGCGAGCTCTCCGGCGGCGAGAAACAGCGCGTCAACCTCGCCCGCGCCCTCGCCGCCGATCCCGAGGTGCTGATCTGCGACGAGATTACCTCTGCCCTCGATACGGTCGTTGCCGCCGCGATCATCCGCCTCATCGAGGATCTGCGCGACCGGCTCGGCTTGGCGATTGTCTTCATAAGCCACGATCTCGCGACGGTGGCGCACCTCGCCGATCGCGTCCTCGTGATGCGTCACGGCGAAATCGTAGAGCAGGGCCCGACGCGGGCGGTACTGGAGGACGCCCGCCATCCCTACACACAGCTGCTGCTCGCCTGTGTGCCGGAGCTGCAAGTCGGCTGGCTCGAAGCGGCAGCCGACCGCCGCGCTGCGTTGACCCCAGTGCTGGTCGCAGCGGCGGCCACCGTGCCTTCGTGAGCCAAGCGATTCCTCTCATGTGGGAGACGCGGTGTCCGGCTTCGTGCGCGATTCGTGCCATGTCCGCAATTGGCACATCGGAGAAGAGCCGGTCGGTGCCAGGTAGGTCCGCTCATTTACCCAGAAGCGGACGGGCTCACTGCCGGGTCGAAGCGGCGCGATTGACCCGAAGCCGTCATTCCGCATGCGCAAGAGGATCGACCGCAGTGGGGTGAAAAGCGGTCGTCCTCGGTTACTGTCACCTGACCGGTACATGTGATGGCGTCCACCTGGTGGCAGCCGCCCAACACGACAGAAAATCCACGACAGCCTGATTTCCAGGGCCACTGAGCTAAGGTCGATAATCTGAGTTACCCAAATCGATGCCCGACGGTGCTACGATTTCGGATGCCGATTCCGCATCGGAGAGTTTACATGGAACGATATGGCGG
>JBGPOZ010000351.1:0-3199 GCA_041488295.1 Allostellaceae bacterium | reverse complement strand
ATCGCCTCTGTTTCGCAAAATTCCCGGAAGCGCCGCGCAACGGCCGTCGATCGCGCCTTCGCTTCAGCCTGCAACTGTTCGAGTGCGTCACGCAACCCGCTCGTTGCACGAAATCCGGGATCATGACGTCGTGAAACGGCGCAACCTGTCCTTTCGGCGACTAGGTCGTGAACTCATGAACGTGCGAAGCGCCGTCCGCACCTCCGGCGTCCGCGGTCAGGCGGACATGGCGCGGATGCTCGCATGCTCGCACTTTGACCCCAAGCCGACATTGGCCGGACCGAAATCTCGCATTGCGGCGAGCCCCTGGCTTGATCCTCGCCAATCCGCTATGATGTCACCCTGGCTAGGGGCAGCCGGATGCATTCCGACAGGTTGACGAGGCGAGAGTTCATCTCGCTGTTTGGCGGTGCGGCTGCATCGCCGCTTGCGGCACGTGCGCAGCAGCCGGACGAGATACGGTTGATCGGCGTGCTGATGGGCTTTGCTGAGAGCGATCCGATCGCGCAGTCCATGGTCGCAGCTTTCCGGGGTGCGCTCCGGAAGCTGGGGTGGACGGAAGGCCGCAATGTCCGCATCGAACTTCGCTGGGGCGGCCATAATACCGATAGGATCAAGCCGCTGGCAAAAGAGCTGGTCGCTCTGCGGCCCGACGCGATCCTCGGTCAGACGACACTCATGATAAGTGCCCTTGCCGACGAGACGCGGACCATTCCGATCGTGTTCGTGACCGTATCCGATCCGATCAGCAGCGGCTTCGCCGCGAACCTCGCGCATCCCGGCGGCAACATCACGGGCTTCACCGTTGAAAATCCCGCGCTGGGCGGCAAATGGGTACAGCTGTTGAAGGAGATTGCGCCGGGTATCGGGCGCGTGGCGCTCCTCTATAACCCGAACGGCCCCTCGCTCGAATTCTTCCTCCCGTCCATTCAAACCGCCGCATCGTCTTTGGACATCCAGCTGAGCGTCGCGACGGTTCACGCGAAGGATGAGATTGAAGGCGTTATCGCCGCGCAAGCGCGTGATCCCGTGGGAGGCCTTATCGTGATGCCGTCCTTTTTCAACAACACAAATCGCGAACTGACCAGTGCGCTGGCGGCCCGCTACGGCGTCCCGGCGATCTATTTTGCTGCATATTTTGTGCAATCCGGCGGCCTGATCGCTTACGGTCCTGATTACGTCGAACAGTTCCGCCAAGCAGCCGGGTACATCGACAGCATCCTCAAGGGCACCAAGCCTGCCGATCTGCCGGTGCAAGCCCCGACCAAATTCGAGCTGGTGATCAATATGAAGACAGCGAACGCGCTTGGCCTCACCGTGCCGCAGTCTCTCCTCATCGCCGCCGACGATGTGATCGAATGACTGCTCCTGGCACATCGCGCCGTTTCGCTGCGCTGCAATACGTCGGCGGCCATCAGAGCCATAGCAGACTTCATAGCGCGTCCAACGGCATGTTTGTGAGTTCACGCCCTAAACCGTCGCGGCGCCGTAATAGAGCTGCACCGTGTGCTTTGCTTCGGCGAAGAAGAGCCAGCGCTCGATGAAAACGCCGAACATGCCGAGCGCGAGCGCTGCGACGGCAAGGACGGCGAGGGCGAGGCCGTCGCCGAACAAGGTCGGCAAGGTCAGGAAGAAGGGAGCGATGAAGGCGGCGCCGAGGGCGATGCTGCGCAGCCGCGTCGCATGCTTGCGGCCGATGCGGTAGCCCATTTCCTTCAAGAGGTAATTCTCTTCGGTGTGCGGCGGATCGAGCATGCGCACGCGCCCCATCGCGCCGAGCCCGGTGGCGCTGGCGATGGTCGAGCGGCTGGTCGTCTCGTGGATGAAGCGCCAATAGCGCAGCTTGAGGAACCCCGCCAATGCGACGGCAAGAAGCGCGACGATCCCGGCTACCGTGCTCGGCTCGTTCCAGAGGTGCCCCAGCGCATTGAGCCAGAGCGCCCCCGTCGCGAGCGCGAGCGCGAGGTAGTTCGGCACGACGTGGTCGTTGTGCCATTGATGGATCGGCTTCAGCGAGCGGTAGATCATCGCCGTGCAATAGACCGTGACCGCCGCGGTCAGCGCCGCGAGGAGGCCGAGGAGCACCATGCCGGCGCCGCCGCTCGCGCCGGTGACGAGCGCCAGCGCCAGCAGCAGCGCCGGAACATAGGCCGCGAGCGCGGCGATCCCTTCGCGCGAGAGCCAGGAGGAGCGCCATTGGCTGAGCGCACGCCACGCCCGCTCGGGCCGGCCGAGATGCGCGGTCGAGGAGAGAAGACCGATGGAGACGAGGCCGAGCGCGAGGAGCAGCGCGCAAAGACCGAGGGATGCATCGGCGGGCGCGAGCCCCAGAGCGATGAAGAGGCCGAAGAGAGCGAGGAGCCCGTAGCCGGCGCCCGAGGACACGGTGAAGAGAATGATCGAGAATGACGGGTGCATGGCGGATTGTCAGCGCGAGAGCACGCGGTCGACCCAGCGGAGAAGCTTGTTGCCGCCCTCCTCGGCAACCGGCTGCAAGCGCTCCGGCGCGCCGGCGACGCCGCAGCTCTTCCGTCCCGGACGCGGCGGCAGATAGCGGCTCACCGGCTGGTAGCCCATCTCGGGCATGAGCGCGTAGCCGCCGCGCTCGGCGACGAGCTGCGAGACGGCGGAGGCGCTATCGCCGAGATCGCCGAAATGCCGTGCCCCGACGGGGCAGGTCGCAACGCAAGCCGGGACACGGTCCACCTCGTCGAGGTTCTCGTTGTAGATCTTGTCGATGCAGAGAGTGCATTTCTTCATGGTCCCGGCATCGTCGTCGAACTCGCGCGCGCCATAGGGACATGCCCAGGAGCAAAGCTTGCAGCCGATGCAGAGATCGGCGTTGACGAGGACGATGCCGTCCTCGGCGCGCTTGTACGAGGCGCCGGTCGGGCAGACGGTGACGCAATCGGGCGTCTCGCAATGAAGGCAGTTCTTCGGGAAGTGGACGGTCCGCCCCTCCGCTCCCTCGCCCGTCTCGAAACTGTGGATGCGGTTAAACCACACGCCGGTCGGATCGGCCTGGTAGGGGTTGAAATCCGGGAGCGGCGCCGAATGCCCGCTCGCATTCCATTCCTTGCAATTGACGGCGCAGGCATGGCAGCCGACGCAGGTGTCGAGATCGATGACGAGGCCGAGCTTCTTGCCGCCCGGCACCGCTTGCGGAAGGCTGGTCACGTGTCGCTCCTCCCGGCATCGT
>JBGPOZ010000350.1:0-3199 GCA_041488295.1 Allostellaceae bacterium | reverse complement strand
TATCGGCCGGCCGGCGGCGCCGCGCTCCGGGCCTTCTTTACCGCGCCGCTGCTCGTGTCGGCCGTCGTCTTCGGCATCGCCATGCTGCAATTCGTCAATCGGATCGGGCTCTACAATCAGCTCGCCGGCCTCGTCCTTGCGCATGTCGTGCTCGTCGTTCCCTTCGCGATCCGCTCGCTCGAGGTGACTTTGCGCGCGGTGCCCGAGGAGCTCGAATGGGCGGCGATGATTCTCGGCAGGAGCCGGGCCGGCACGCTCATCCGCATCACCCTGCCGCTGTGCGCGCGCGGCCTCGTCACCGCGTTCCTCTTCTGCTTTCTCCTGTCCTTCTCGGAAGTGACGACGACGATCTTCATGACCGGCCCCGGGCTGCAGACATTGCCCGTGCGGATCTACAGCTACATGTCGGACCGCATCGATCCGACCGTCGCCGCCGTCTCGGCGCTGGTGGTCCTGATCTCGCTCGCGGTTCTCGTTGCCGTCAACCTGCTCGGCGGGCTCCGCCGGCAGACGTCGCAATAATTCAGCGAGGGCACTCTCATGAGCGATGATCTTCTGATTGCCCACGATGCCGGCGTCACGACATTGACGATCAACCGCCCGCCCCTCAATCTGATGACGATCTCATTGCTCGAAGAGATCGTCGCCGCGCTCGAGATGCTGAGGGAACGCGACGAGACGCGCGCCATCGTTCTTACCGGCGCCGGAACGCGGGCGTTCTGCGCCGGAGCCGATCTGAAGAGCGGGGAAGAGACCAATCCGGCGAGCGCCACGGCCGCGCGCGACATCGGCATGCATATGATCGATCTGATCGAGGAGCATCCGAAGCCGGTCATCTCGGCCGTGCGCGGCTGGTGCATCGGCGGTGGGACCGCGATCGCCTGGCCCGCCGACATCCGCCTTGCGGCCGCATCGGCCAAGTTCCGCGCCGGCGACATCTATCTCGGCCTCGCGCCGAGCTGGGGCCTCGGCAATGCGCGCCTCGTCCATTTTCTCGGCCGCAACCGGACCCTCGACACCGCGCTCCTCGGCGACGACATCACGGCGCAAGAAGCCTATGATTGGGGGCTCGTGACGCGCGTCTTTCCCGATGAGAGTTTCGATGCGGAGGTCGCGCGCATTGCGCACAAGCTCGCCGGCGGCGCTCCCTTGCCGATCCGGGCGATCAAGGAGAGCGTCCGCGCGCAATATCGCGATTCGCCCGACCGCGCCATGCTGCTGACCGAGCGCTGGCACCGCGTCATCAGCAGCTCCGATGACGCCAAAGAGGGCATCCGCGCCATGATCGAGAAGCGCAAACCGGTGTTCAAGGGAAGCTGAGGCAAACGCCCATGTCGAAGAAAGCATCTCCCCGCCTCACCATCGAACGGATCTTCGCGCCGCGCCGGGTCGCCGTCTTCGGCGCCTCGGACGATCGCGGCAAATGGGGCGGGCGCATCATGCATTATCTCGCGCTCCACGGCTTTGCCGGCGAGGTCGTGCCGCTCAACCCGCGCCGCGAGATCGTGCAGGGCCGCAAATGCTATGCGCGCATCGCCGACGCGCCGCCGATCGACGTCGCGGTGATCGCGGTTCCGGCGGCGATCGTGCCGCAGACGATCCGCGATTGTGCGGCCGCCGGCGTCGGCTGCTGCGTCATCATCACGGCGGGCTTCGCCGAGGCTGGCGCGGAGGGCGCGGCCGTGCAGGGCGAGCTCGCGCGGATCTCGGCCGAGACCGGCATGCGGCTCGTCGGGCCGAACTGCCTCGGCCTCATCAACCTCCGCAACGGCATGGCGCTCACCTCGGCCCGCGTGCTCGATGTCGAGAAGATCATCCCGGGCCATATCGGCCTCGTCTCCCAGAGCGGCGCGCTCATGCTGTCGGTCTACAATCGCGCCCATGACCAGGGGATCGGGTTCAGTCAGCTCGTCTCCGTCGGCAACCAGGCCGATCTCGAGGTTTGCGACTTCTTCGAGCACATGATCGCCGACCCGGTCACCAAAGCGATCTGCCTGCACATCGAGGGCTTGCAGGACGGAAGGCGGTTGCTCGACCTGCTCGACCGGGCGCGCGAGGCGCGCAAGCCCGTCATCGTGCTGAAGACGGGGCGCAGCGTGCAGGGCGAAGAGGCGGCACGCTCGCACACGGCGAGCCTCGCCGGCGCCTACCCGGTGTTTGCGGCGGTCTGTCGCGACAGGGGTGCGGTGCTGGTCGATGATCCCGATGTGATGCCGCTCGTCGCCGAGTTCCTGCTCGGCAACGGACCCTGCCGCGGCGACGGCATCGGCATCGTGTCATCATCGGGCGGCATGAACGGGATCGTCGCTGATCGGCTCGCCGATCGCGGCTTGCGCCTCGCGCGCTTCGGCGACGCGACGCGCGGCGCATTGTCGGCGGTGATGCTGCCGGACCATCTCGACAACCCCGTCGACATGGGAGCACGCCGGCAGGAGGCGGGCGAAGGTGGCGCCATCGCGCCCCTGCTCGTCGCGGCCGTCGCCAGCGATCCGGATGTCGACTTGATCCTGATCCCGCTCACGACCATCCCGAATTTCGAGCATTCGGTCACAGCGATCGCCGATGCGCTGCGCGCCTGCGGCAAGCCGGGGCTCTTCGTCGTGACGCCGGGCTCGGTCGCGACGGGCGTGCGCGGGATCATCCGCGAGCGCGGCATTTCCTATTGCGACCGGCTCGATGACGGCATCCGCCTGTTGCAGGCCTATTTTGCGTACCGGCCCGATCACCGGCCCCGGTCGATCGCGCCGACGCCGCCCGCCGCGCCGAGCCTCCCGCGTTCAGGCTATCTGAGCGAGCCCGAGGCGAAGGCGCTGCTCGCCGCCTTCGGGCTGCGGGTGACGCGCGAGCGTCGCGTGCGCAGCGTCGCGGAGGCCGGCAAGGCGTCCGACGCGATCGGCTACCCGGTCGTGCTGAAAGGCGTCAGCCGCACGGTCGTGCACAAGAGCGATGCCGGACTCGTGCGGCTCGGCCTCGCCGATCGCGCTTCCGTCGAGGCCGCATTCGCCGAAATATTCCGAAACCTCAAGACCCTCGATCCGGTCGCCGAGGACTGCGTCGTCTCGGAGATGGTCGCGGGCGGGCTCGAGCTCATCCTCGGCGTCAAGCGCGATCCGCAATTCGGCCCGATGGTCATGGTCGGCGCCGGCGGCGTCTTGGTCGAGCTCATCGGCGATGTCGAGGTCGCGCCCGCGCCGCTCTC
>JBGPOZ010000349.1:0-3211 GCA_041488295.1 Allostellaceae bacterium | reverse complement strand
CTTCTCCCATGGATGCGCCCGCGAGCACCTTGCCTCTCATGGCCTGATCTGGCCGGAGGGCGGCGACGCCTCGATCGCCTGAGCCGCAACGGCGGCGGTGCGACTTTCTTCCCCTGGGCTTCGCCCATTCCTCGCGAGTCAAGAAAGCCTCACCGCCGCCATCCTCCGCTGCGCTGCGGTCCGCGAGCGGATGCGTCGTCGATCGCCTCCGGCCTCCAGATCGCCATCGAGGCCGCGGTGGTCGCGGGCTCGAAACAGCTAAGGAGAAGTGACATGGCGAACATCGGTTCTTTCAAGAAGTCGGGCAGCGAGTTCCAGGGCGAGATCGTCACGCTCAGCGTTCAGACCAAGGGCGTCCGCATCGTCCCCGAGACCAACCGGGCCAACGACAACGCTCCGAGCCACCGGGTCTATGTCGGCCGCGCCGAGATCGGGGCCGCCTGGTCGAAGCGCTCCAACGAGGGCCGCGACTATCTCTCGGTCAAGCTGGACGACCCGAGCTTCACCGCTCCGATCTACGCCAATCTCTTCGACGACGAGGACGGCGAAGGCTACACCCTCATCTGGTCGCGCGGCCGAAAGGCCAACGGCGAGTGAGCCACACCCGCCACAACGCCCCGCCCGATCACTCGGGCGGGGCTTTCGCGTCCGCCATCACCACGCTGAGAACGCTAATTTCGAGAACAGTCACGAACTGATCACGCATCGGGTGGTCGAGGCCGATGAGAGCTTGATGCAATGGCCCATGTGTCGCGACATCAAGTCGACAAACAGCGAATTGTGCAGTCGCAATGATGTCGCTCCGTCAGCTTGCCCGCTCGCCATCAACCAGAAGGCTGTCGAGGCAACTCCCAGCGCTCTCGACCTCCTCCAATCCCGATGACAGACGCAGCCTCGCGCTGCCGGCAGGAATCGGCTGCCGCGCCACATGCTTTCGATCCGCTTCCCGAGTTCCGGAAGAGCGCCAGCGAATTTCTCGACCCGCTTGCTCATAAGTGGCGCCTGCTAGTTCTATTAACTGACAATTCACCAAATGGTTGTAAGCATTTTTTCGAACTAGCCCCGAGTCGAGCTACGGTCTAACAGATGCCGCTGGATCGCATCATACGTTGGAGGGAACTCTCCCAGTTCGTGCCGTATTCTTCGATGCATGTCAGGCGGCTTGAGAAGCTTGGCCTTTTCCCAAAGCGCATCAAACTTGGAGTTGGGAAGCGGGCAGCAGTGGGTTGGAGCTTCCGAGAAGTAACGCAATGGATCAATGCTCGCATGGCTGCGCGAGAAGGGGCTGGAACCCAGTTGGAGCCTCCGGTCCCGCAGGAACTCTCTGACGAGGCACAAGCGCTCGGTTGAACAAAGCTCAACAATTATCTGAGTAGAAGGCCGAGGCAGAGCGGCTTTCCCTGCCAGCAGCAACTGCCTGGAGGTCGCACAATGGCGCCGGCAGGATTACGCTGGAGAGGTCGCGGGTCGTCTTGGGAACACATCACAACCGTATTTCTTCTTTCGACGGCGCAATCGTCAGCGATCGCCCTCTCTGATGGCGGCCAACGGTCTACGAGGATCACCATCATCAGCAGCGGCGCGAGCCAGTTTCTGGAATCGGCACATGCGGGACTGCACCTGCACGGTGGTACCCCGCGTGGTACCCTGAACCCCAAATTGGTCAGTCTAGCGGCGAGGGATGTTGCACTAAGTGATTGTTTTGGCTGGGGGACTAGGATTCGAACCTAGACTGGCGGAGTCAGAGTCCGCTGTCCTACCGTTAGACGATCCCCCAAGCGGGTCGGCGAGCGGGCCGAGACGAGGTCTCGGCGGCCGGCGAGGCGGTCGCTAGATAGCACATCGGCTGTCCGATGTGTAGCGCGATGCGGCGCTGGAGCCACCCGCACGGGCGCGCGCCTCGCCGCGCTTTCACGCCGCGCGTTTCCCCGATAACATCGCGCAGGGGCGTGCCGGGGTCGGACGGCGTCCAGTCGGGTTTGGGTCGCGGAATGTCATCCTCCATTTCATCGGATTTATTTCCCCGCGAGGCGGCGCCGCCGGCCGAAGCGGCGATCGCCGCCGTCGAGGCGCCGGCGCTGCGGCGGCGCGGCTGGGGCGAGGTTTATGCGGCGCTCGATCTCGGCACCAACAATTGCCGCCTTCTCGTCGCGCGCGGCGCCGGCGCCGGCTTTCGCGTCATCGACGCCTTCTCGCGTATCGTGCGTCTGGGCGAGGGGCTGGGCGCCAGCGGAAGCTTGTCCGAGGCGGCGATGGAGCGCACGCTCGCGGCGCTCAAGGTGTGCGCCGCCAAGATCGCCCATCGCGGCGTGACGCGGGCGCGGTATGTCGCGACCGAAGCGTGCCGCAAAGCCGCCAATTGCGATGATTTCCTCGCTCGCGTGCGGCAAACGACCGGCATCGCCATCGAGACGATCACGACCGACGAGGAAGCGCGCCTCGCCGTCGCCGGCTGTGCGCCGCTGCTCGATCGCCGTCAGCCCTACGCCATCGTCTTCGACATCGGCGGCGGCTCGACCGAGCTCGTCTGGGTGCGCCTCGGGGCGCCGCCGGCGGGCGGCACCGAAATCCTCGGCTCCATCTCGCTCCCCTTCGGCGTCGTCACCTTCACGGAACGCTACGGCGGCGATGTGATCTCGCCCGATGCCTACGCCGCGATGGTGCAGGAGGCACGGGACGCAATGTCTGCCTTCGCCCGGCGCTTCGACATCGGCAAAGGGCTCGCCGGCGGCGGCGTCCAGATGCTCGGGAGCTCCGGCACGGTGACGACCCTTGGCGGCATCCACCTCAACCTGCCGCGCTACATCCGCAGCGTCGTCGACGGCAGCATGTTGAATTTCGCCGCGATCGAGGCGATCTCGGCGCGCCTCGCCGCGATGAGCTGTACCGAGCGCGAGGCGTATCCCTGCATCGGCACCGACCGCGCCGATCTCGTCGTCGCCGGCTGCGCCATCCTCGCGGCGATCTGCGCGCTCTGGCCGGTCGGCCAACTGCGCGTCGCCGATCGCGGCATCCGCGAGGGCATCCTCCTCAGCCTTCTCGCGACCGCGGCCTGACGGGTCGTCCGAACATGGCACGGCACGGGGGACGGGGCGCTGGAGCGGGGACCGGGGACCGCACCACGACGACGCGCCGCGCCGCGGTCCGCGTGCGGACGGCGCGGCAGCGCAGCGCATCCTCGACGCAATGGCTCGCGCGACAGCTCAACGAT
>JBGPOZ010000348.1:0-3214 GCA_041488295.1 Allostellaceae bacterium | reverse complement strand
ATCGGCAACGGTGTCGGGGTCGATATCGAAGCGATAACCCAGAGGCAAAACGTCGCCGACCATGGTGTCGATGCGGCGAAACAGCTCCTGGTGCTTCAGCTCCTCGTCGCTGAACCGAACCAGCGCCTCGAGCACGACCTGATCGCCGAACCAGTGATCGCGACTCAGTTCGAGCACCTTGGCATTGATGAACCGCTCGACCAGCCCAAAGACATTGGCGTAGGTGCGGCCCTGGATCTGGCTCACGAACCGCTTCTCATCGGTTGACAACGTCGTGAAGGCGTCAGCCAGGGAGAGCCCGTCCGGAAGGAACTTGTGGGCGGCATCGAAACGACGCCCCCGGATGACGTCCTCATCGATGTCCCAACGCACCCGCTTGGACGATTGAATGCAGCGCGCATACCGGTCGCTGTCAGAGATCTTGTTGATCGCATTCATGTTCCATCTCCTGTGCCGAGGTCATGACGAGCTGGTCGGCTAAGGCGCGGATCTGTAATTCGGCAGCCGCCCGACGGTCTATGATCGGCCTACCGGAAAACATGACCAAAGCGCCGGTTCCCTGATAGAATGCCGCGCATGGACGCACTATCCGACGTCTTGAGGGTGGCGCGTTTGACCGGCGGCGTGTTCTTGCACGCCGAGTTTTTCGCGCCTTGGTGCATTGCGGCGCGCGTCTCGCCCGAGCATTGCACGCCTGCTCTCGGGCCAGCGTCTCACCTCATTATCTATCACTACGTCGTCGAGGGTGAGCTTCGCATCCGGGTCGAGGGTGAGGATGGAGAGGGCCTCGTGCTTGGGGCCGGCGAGGTCGTTCTGCTGCCGCGCAATGACCTGCATCTGATGGGCAGCGACTTGAGCCTGCCGCCGGTCGCGGGCAGCGACATCATCCATCCGCCCAAGGACGGCGGACTGTTCTCAATCCATCATGGCGGGACCGGAGCACGCACGCGGTTGGTCTGCGGATTCCTCGGTTGCGACAGCGCCGAAGGCAATCCCGTGATCTCGACCCTGCCACAGCTGCTCAATCTCAACCTCGAGCAAGGCGGGGCCGCGGAATGGATCCGCTCGACCTTCCACTACGCCGCCGCGGAGATTGCCGCCGGCCGTCCCGGATCGGAGACCGTGATGGCCAAGCTTTCGGAGCTGTTGTTCGTCGAGACCGTGCGGCGTTATGCGGAGGCCTTGCCGCAAGGCCAGACCGGATGGCTCGCTGGTTTGCGCGACCCCCACGTTGCGCGGGCACTGGCGCTGCTGCACCGCGACATCGCCCGGCGTTGGACCGTCGATGACCTTGGCCGCGAGGTCGGCCTATCGCGTTCGGCGTTGGCCGACCGCTTCATTCGTCTGATCGGCGCGCCGCCGATGCAGTATCTCGCCAATTGGCGCATGCAGGTTGCGACTCAGAAGCTCCGTACCACCAATGCATCCCTCGCACAGGTTGCGGAGATTGTCGGCTACGACTCCGAGGCCGCATTCTCCCGCGCGTTCAAGAAGGCATTCGGTGCGGCGCCAGCCACGTGGCGACGCTCAAACAGATAGAATATCTCTCGACGGCTTGTCGCGCCAGACTGCGGGACGCCCGTTTAGTTTGGCGCCACCCGCGCATTCACATCGTCTTCGCGAGGGTCACCTTGAGCCTCTGCGGCGTGAGGGCGTAGGTGCGCACGCGCCCCTGCTTTTTCGAGCGCACGAGACCGCAATCCTCCAGCACCCCGAGGTGCTGCACGAAGGACGGGAGCGCCATCTTGAACGGCCGGGCGAGCTCGCTCACCGGAGCGGGGCCGCGCGTCAGCAATGGCGAATCGGGGGAGGCTGCCGGCCTGACGCGAATGTGATCCCGTGTCATTCGATTCCGCCTCCGCGTAGCGCCACGATGCGACGGCGAAATGAGCGGAATGACCGGGTCAACGCGACGATCGATCCTCCTTGGCGGCGCGCTTCTTCTCGCGCCACGCGTCGCATTGGCCGCGCCGCACGCCGAGGTGTGGACGCGCTGGCTGCGCTACGATCCGGACTCGAAGGAGCGGATCGATCATTCCGCATGGGCCGCGTTCCTCCGGAAATACCTCAAACCGGGCAGCGACGGCATCAATCGCATCGCCTACCGCGAGGTCGGCAATCAGGACCGTGCCGCCCTCGCGGCCTATGTCGATGCGCTCTCCGAGACATCGATCGGCCGTCTCTCCCGCGCGGCACAATTCGCCTTCTGGGTCAATCTCTACAACGCGCTCACCATGCGCACCGTCCTCGAGCACTACCCCGCCAAGAGCATCCGCGACATCGCGATCTCGCCGGGTCTCTTCGCGATCGGGCCGTGGGGCGCGAGGCTCGTCACGGTCGAGGGCGAGGCGCTCAGTCTCGACGACATCGAGCACCGCATACTGCGACCGATCTGGCGCGACCCGCGCGTACACTACGCGGTAAACTGCGCCGCGCTCGGCTGCCCCAACCTGCAGGCGGCGCCGTTTCTCGAAACCGGCGCGGAGCAGGTGCTCGAACGCGCCGCGGCGGATTACGTCAATCACCCGCGCGGCGCGACGGTCGTCGCCGGCGAGCTTACCGTCTCGTCGATCTATGATTGGTACCAGGAGGATTTCGGCGGCAGCGAGCACGGCGTCATCGCGCATCTGAAGCGCTACGCCCGCCCGCCGCTCGGCGCAAAGCTCGCCAACATCACGCGCATCACCGCGCGGCGCTACGATTGGGCGCTGAACGATGCGGAATCCAACGGTCCCAGCCTCTCCGATGGCGGAATTTCGCGCTGACCTTTGGATTAACCACCAAGACACCAAGGCGACGACGCTTGCTCGGTCCCTTGGTGTCCTTGGTGTCTTGGTGTTTCAAAACCTTCTCGGCTTCGCCGCGAGGCGGCGTTGCCCGGTCTACATCGTCTCCTGGAACAGCTCGCGGCCGATCAGCATGCGACGGATTTCGCTGGTGCCGGCGCCGATCTCGTAAAGCTTGGCGTCGCGCAGGAGGCGGCCGGTCGGATAGTCGTTGATGTAGCCGTTGCCGCCGAGGATCTGGATGGCGTCGAGCGCGCATTGCGTCGCCTTCTCGGCGGCGTAGAGGATGGCGCCGGCGGCATCCTTGCGCGTCGTTCGGCTACGGTCGCAGGCCCGGGCCACGGCATAGACATAGGCGCGCGCCGCGTTCATCACCGTGTACATGTCGGCGATCTTGCCCTGCATGAGCTGGAACTCGCCGATCGGCT
>JBGPOZ010000347.1:0-3218 GCA_041488295.1 Allostellaceae bacterium | reverse complement strand
TTTCTGGTATGCGAATTTCGCCGAGGGCTTCGACTTCGCGCCGACGATGCTGCAGCCGGTGGGCGGCATGGACGGCATCGCCAAGGCCTTCGCCGCGCGTCTCGGCGACACCATCCGCTACGAGACGGTGGTGACGGAAATCCGCCGCGGCGGCACCGGCGCGCGGATACAGTTCCGCGATCGCAACGGAGCGGCGCAGGCGGTCGAAGCCGATTTCGTCATCTGCACGATCCCGCTCCCCGTCCTCGCGGCGATCCCGGCCGATGTCGCGCCCGAGACCGCGGCCGCGATCCGTGCCGGCCATTACGTCAAGGCGGCGAAGGTCGCATTCGAGGCGCGGCGCCGCTTCTGGGAGGAGGACGAGCACATCTATGGCGGCATCTCGTGGACGGATCGCGAGGTGACGCAGATCTGGTATCCCTCGCACGGCTTCCACGCGCAGAAGGGCATCCTGCTCGGCGCCTATATCTGGAGCGACGAGATCGGCGAGGCGTTCGGGAAGATGTCGGCTGGGGATCGTCTCGAGCTGGCGCTGCGCGGCGGCGAGACTCTGCACGCGCAATACCGCCAGGAGCTCGGGCACGGCGTCAGCCTCGCCTGGGGCAATGTGCCGTTCAGCGAGGGTGCCTGGGCCGCGTGGGAGCGCGCCGACCGCGCCGGCGCTTATGCTGTCCTCAGCCGCCCCGACGGCCCCGTCCATTTCGCCGGCGAGCATCTTTCCTACCTCACCGGCTGGCAGGAGGGGGCGGTCCTCTCGGCGCACGAAGCGGTGGCGGCGATCGCCGAGCGGGTCAAGGCGAAGCACGGGTAGGCTTGCAGACCGGCATCCGCGGCGCTCGTCTCTCAAAGCTCCGTGCGCAGATCCCACAGCTCGGGAAAGAAGCGGATGTCGAGCGCCTGGCGCAGATAGGCGACACCCGCCGTCCCGCCGGTGCCGCGCTTCTGGCCGATGATGCGCGTCACCGTCGTCACATGGCGGAAGCGCCATTGCTGGAACCAATCCTCGAGATCGACCAGCTCTTCGGCCAATTCATAGAGATCCCAATGGCGCGCGGTGTCGCGGTAGACGGCAAGCCAGGCCGCCTTGACGCTGGCATCGGCCAGGTGCGGCCGGGTGCGGTCGCGCTTCAGCACGCCGCCGTCGATCGCAAAGCCGCGCCGCTCCAGCAGCGCGATCGCCTCGTCGTAAAGGCTCGGCGCCTCGAGCGCCGCCTGCAGCGCGGCATGGAGTTCGGGGCGGTGGCGGTGCGGCGCCAGCATCTCGGCGTTCTTGTTGCCGAGCGCGAATTCGATGAGGCGGTATTGATAGGATTGGAAGCCGGAGGATTGCCCGAGCTTGTCGCGAAAGCGCAAATAGTCGGCCGGGGTCAGGGTCGAGAGCACGTCCCAGGATTGGATGAGCTGCGCCTGGATGCGGCTGACGCGCGCGAGGCTCTTGAAGGCGGGCTGCAACGCGCCGGCGTGGAGCTGCGCCACCGCGTGGCGGAGCTCGTGCAGGACGAGCTTCATCCACAGCTCGGTCGCCTGATGGATGATGATGAAGAGAAGCTCGTCATGCTCGTTGGAGCGCGGGTGCTGCGCCGCGAGGAGCTGGTCGAGGGCGAGGTAGTCGCCATAGCTCATCGCCTGGCTGAAATCGACATGCGCCTCGGCGGCGGGGCCGCGGCGAGCTTGTGCGGGTTTCGCTTGCTTCCGCGGCGGACGTTCGCCCATGTCGAAACTCCTCTTCGCAACCGGCCGAAGCGCGTTGCGCCCGCTCAATCTATGTCCTCGCGCGCGCCGGAGCGACGGCGATTTCGGGTTCCGGTTGTCGTCGGCGCTTGGATCGCGGCATGATCCCTCGCGGAGAGGCGCGGAGAACGGCGGTGACGAGAACGATTTCTTTGATTGCAGCCGCGGTGAACGGCATCATCGCCATCGCCGCGGGGACCGCCGTGGCGCATCTTCTGGCGCAGGACCCGCGCGCCGCCGCGCTGCTGGCGACGGGTGCGCAATACGCGATGTATCACGCGCTCGCCCTTCTCGGCGTCGCCGCCCTTTCGGCGCGGCACGAGGGCGAGGCAACGCCGTTGCTCGCCGCCGCCTGTTGGCTCTTCCTCGCCGGGACGGTTCTCTTTTCGGGCAGCCTCTATCTTCTCGCTCTCACCGGAACCGCCGCGCTCGCGCGGGTGACGCCCTTCGGCGGCGTCGCATTCCTGCTCGGCTGGGCGGCGCTCGGGATTTACGGTTGGCGGTCGCGGCACCGCCTCTGAGCCTGCCGCATCACTGCGCCTCCACCGCCTTGCGCTCCTCAAGTGTGAAGGCGGCGATCATGGCGCGGTAGGTCGCCTCGACGACTTCGGGTGGGACGTGGCTCTCGCCGGCGAGGCCGCGCATCTTGGCGATGATCTGCTCGACCCGCCGCTTGTCCTCGACCGCTTCCGGGTTCTCCTTGAAGCGCGCGGCCTCGCGCACGAAGCTGCCGCGCTCGGCGATGAGCGTGACGATCGCGCGGTCGATCCGGTCGATGTTCGTGCGCACCTCGCCCAATGTGGCGCAGCACGTGCCGCCCGCCGCGCCAGGCATGCCCCGATAGGCCGGACGGTTCGTGTCTGCATCGGCCGCGAGAGCGGGAGCCGCGAGGAGGAGCAGGCCAAGGACCGAAACTGGTGAGAAAATCCGCATCGATCGGAATCTCCTTCGGCGTCCGCCGTACACTGCCAATTGCTAACGGAATCGATCCGGCGAGAGATCGGCCCTTCTGACGCCGAGCTTGGCGAGGTCGGCCGGAATTTCGCGCCCGGTCGCGAGCGCCGCCGCGACCCGGCCCATCGCCGCCGAGGTCTGGATGCCATAGCCGCCCTGTCCGGCGAGCCAGAAAAAGCCGGGCGCGTCGCGATCGAAGCCGACGACCGGCGTCTTGTCGGCAACAAAGCTGCGCAGCCCCGCCCATTTATGCGTGATGCGGCGGATCTCGAGGATCGTCGCCGCCTCGACACGCGCCGCGGCGGTCGCGATGTCGATCTCGTCGGGCTGGATGTCGCAAGGCGGCACCGGCGTCTCGTCAGCGGGGGAGGCGAGGACGCGGCCTGCCTCGGGCTTGAAGTAGAAGCTCTCGGCGAGGTCGGCGGTGAGCGGCCAGGTGGCGACCTCCATCCCGGCAGGCGCGTCGAAAGTGAAGGCGGTACGCCGCTTCGGCACGAGGCCGACCGGCGCGACGCCGGCCATCTTGGCGATCT
>JBGPOZ010000346.1:0-3262 GCA_041488295.1 Allostellaceae bacterium | reverse complement strand
CGAGCGCTCGCCATGGCCGCCCGGCTTCTCGTTCGCCATCATCGCCGTCCAAGCCTTCGCGGGGTCGATGAGGCCTTTTCTGTCAAGCAGCGTCTCCGGCGCCGCGCCCTTGAGGCGCGGGATGAAGCGCTCGCGCAAGAGGCCGCTCGGCGCGTAGCGACCGTTCGAGTTGAAGCCGAATCCGACGACCGGCTTCCCGTCCCGCTTCCGGTCGGTGACGATGGCGACGACCGAGGCGGTCATCTGACTGAAATCGATATAGGCGTTGCGGATCGACGAGGCGATCGGGACGACGACATCGCGGATGGCGAGAATTCTCATGCGAGGAGCAGTCCGACCGGCTGGCGAAGGTGTGAGGAAAGCGAACAACATGCCAGCCCATCGCGAGGGAGGCAAATCGGGTCGCTTTCAATCTGACATCGTCATCGCGAGGAGCGAAGCGACGTGGCGATCCAGGATAGCGCCGAAAATCCTGGATGGCTTCGCTTCGCTCGCCATGACGAACGTACGGTCATGGAGCCAAGCGCTATAGCATATCGAGCGGCTGCTTGCGTTTGGGCGGCGGAAAGGCGCGGTCGAGCGCGGCGAGCTCTTCGGCCGAGAGCTCGATGTCGAGCGTCTCGGCGTTTTCGCGGACATGCTCCACCCGGCCCGCTTTGGGGATGACGATGACGCCGTCCTGCCGGAGCAGCCAAGCCAAGGCGAGTTGCGCCGCGCTGACGCCGCGGCGCTCAGCCAAAGCCGTCAACGCCGGGTTCTTCAGCATGCGCCCCTGCTCGATCGGCGAGTAAGCCATGACCGGCACGCCGTGCTCGCGGCACCACGGCAAAAGATCCCATTCGACGCCGCGCCGCGTCAGATTGTAGAGGATCTGGTTCGCCGTCGCCTTGGTGCCGTCCGCGACGCGCCACAGCTCCGTCATGTCGCCGGCATCGAAATTGCTGACGCCCCAGGTTGCGATCTTGCCGGCCCGCGTCAAAGCCTCGAACGCCTCGATCGTCTCGGCGAGCGGGACGGAGCCGCGCCAATGCAGGAGATAGACGTCGATCCGCTCGATCTTGAGGCGTTTCAGGCTCCGCTCGCAGGCGGCGACGGCGCCCTGCCGCGAGGCGTTGTGCGGATAGACCTTGCTGACGATGAAGACCTCGGACCGGCGTCCGGCGATCGCCTCGCCGACGATCTCCTCGGCGCCGCCCTCGCCGTACATCTCGGCCGTGTCGATGAGGCTCATGCCGAGATCGAGGCCGAGCTGCAGCGCCTTCACCGCAGCGCCGCGATCCCGCTTCGCCTCGCCGAAGCCCCATGTCCCCTGCCCCAGCACCGGCATCTTTTGCCCCGATCGCAATGTCAGGTAACGCATCGGACGTCTCCCTCGGGTCGCTCCGGTCGGCGATGACCTTGGAGCGCGTTCAGAACCGCCGCGACGATCTCGTCCGGGTCGGCCGCGACATCGGCGCGGACGAAGCGCTCATCCCCGCCGGGCGGCTCGAGCGCCGCGAATTGGCTGTCGAGCAGCGCTGGCGGCATGAAATGATCGTGCCGCCCGTCGAGGCGTCGGCGAATGAGCGGCTTGTCGCCTTCGAGGAAGACGAAATCGACGTCGTCGTGGCCGGCGCGCAGGATGTCGCGATAGGCGCGGCGCAAGGCCGAGCAGGCGAGCACGATGCCCGTCCTCGCCGCGCGTGCCCGCTGGAGCTCGCGCGCCAACGCCTCGAGCCAGGGAATTCGGTCGGCATCGTCGAGCGGGACGCCGCGCGACATTTTCGCAACATTGGCGGGTGGATGATGAATGTCGCCCTCGACGAAGCGGGCCCCGAGTCGCACCGCGAGACGCTCGCCCACCGTCGTCTTGCCGGCGCCGGAGACACCCATCACAACAATGATCATCGCGCCGGTTCCTCTCGCTATCCCCAGCTTTCCGGCGCCGCGCGGCGCTGTCAAACCGAATATGACAGGACCCGCGCGGCGCGGCCCGAAAATGCTTCCTTACCGCACACCGTGAAGCTTGCTATCCTTACCCTTGCCAGTTGCGGAGGCGTTGATGCGAAAGACGGTGATCGCCGTTCTGATCCTCGCGCTCGTGCCGATGGCCGCTCGTTCGGCGTTCAGCGAGACGGTCGATTTGCAATTGATCCTCGCGGCCGACGTGTCGCGCAGCGTCGATGAAGACGAGTTCCACCTGCAACGCCAAGGCTACGCTGCGGCGCTCACCAATCCGCGAGTCCTCGCCGCCATCCAAGGGGGGCCGAACCGCGCGATCGCCGTCAGCTTCGTCGAATGGTCGGGATCGGAGGCGCAGCGCATCGTCGGCGATTGGACGGTGGTGCGCGACGAGGAAAGCGGCGCCGTCTTCGCCAACACGCTGCTGACCGCGCCGCGCTCCTTCGCCGGCTTCACCTCGATCAGCGCCGCGCTCGATTTCTCGATGAAGCATTTCGAAAAGAGCGGCGTCGAGAGCGAGCGCCGCGTCATCGACGTGTCGGGCGACGGCACCAACAATGGCGGCCGCCCGGTCACCGACGCGCGCGATGAGGCGGTCGCGGCCGGCGTCACGATCAACGGCCTCTGCATCATCAATCTGCACCCCAATCCCGGCTTCACCGCGCACACCCAGCCGCCCGAAGGGCTCGGCGAGTACTACCGGCACAACGTCACCGGCGGGCCCGGCAGCTTCGTCATCGTCATCGACGACTTCACGACCTTCGCCGACGCCATCGTCAACAAGCTGATCGCCGAGATCGCCGCGGCGGACGGGCAGCGCAGGCTCGCTTGGCGCTGAACGCTCAACGCCGGTCGGAAATAAATGATTCGGCTCAATCGTCGTCATTCCCGCGGAGGCGGGAATCCAGCAAGAGCCGCGCCTGCGGCGACATGAGTCTTTTTAGCACTAACCGCGCGTAAAGGACTGGATTCCCGCGTTCGCGGGAATGACGACAGATTTACCAGATTCCTCCAGATCGAAACCCGCCCTCAACGCCAAGCGAGCGTCCACAGCTCCTTGTTGCAGATCTTCGCGGTGAGATCTCTCGTGATCGCCTCCAGCAGCTTCTCGCCCTTCTCGGGCGAGGCGGCGCTCGGATAGCCGATGACGCCGGCCGAGGAGCGGCTCTCGAGGCTGCGCCAGCGATAGATCCCGCCGCCGACGATGTCGGCGACGTCGGGTGTCAGATTGACTTCGGCGAGACGAATCCGCTCCTCGGCGACGAGCTCGGGATGGAGCGCCATGCACATCGAGGTCTCCGCTTCGCAGGCGTGCCAGAGG
>JBGPOZ010000345.1:0-3270 GCA_041488295.1 Allostellaceae bacterium | reverse complement strand
GGGTGTTGGGGGGTTTCGTTCTGATGTGGTGGGGGGGGGGGGGGGTGTTTTGGCCCCCGACCCCCACCCAACGACGGTACTCAGGCATTGTCGAGGACGCCGTCACGTCGAACGCAGAGTTTTGATATCGCCGCGCTATGGCGCGATATGCAGAACGGCCTTGATTCGGCGCGTGATATCGGTTGGAACGACGGCGCCCGTTCTGCATAATTCCGCCGGGTCGCGACACGCGCCGCTACTGGCCGGTCGTTCCCGAAGGGAAACCGAATTCCATGCCCGAAGGCTCACAGCAGGAAGCTGCCGCACGGGACGCCGCGCGCGAGGTCATCGACTACTCGCCGCGCGTCTCGGACGAGGTGAAATGCACGACCTGCTACATGTGCGCCTGCCGTTGCGGCATCAAGGTGCATCTTAAGGATGGGCGCATCCGCTACATCGAGGGCAACCGCAATCATCCGGTCAATCGCGGCGTCCTCTGCGCCAAAGGCTCGGCCGGGATCATGCAGCAATATTCGCCGGCGAAATTGACGAAGCCATTGTTGCGCGTCGGCGAGCGCGGCGCCGGCGAGTTCAAGGAGATCGAGTGGTCGGAGGCGCTGGACACGGCGGCCCTTTGGCTCGGCGCCATCCGTTCGAGCGATCCCAAGAAGCTCGCTCTCTTCACCGGGCGCGATCAGAGCCAGGCCTTGACCGGCTGGTGGGCGGCGCAGTTCGGTACGCCCAACTTCGCCGCGCATGGCGGCTTCTGCTCGGTCAACATGGCGGCGGCCGGGCTCTACACGATCGGCGGCTCGTTCTGGGAGTTCGGCGAGCCCGATTGGGAGCGCAGCAAATACCTCCTCCTCTTCGGCGTCGCCGAGGACCATGATTCGAACCCGATAAAGATCGGCCTCGGCAAGCTGAAGGCGCGGGGCGCCAAGATCGTCTCGGTCAATCCCATCCGCACCGGCTATTCGGCTGTTGCCGATGAGTGGATCGGCATCCGGCCGGGCACGGACGGGCTCTTCGCCTTCGCCCTCATCCACGAGCTGCTGCGCGCCGACCGCATCGATCTCGACTATCTCGCGCGCTACACCAACGCGCCGTGGCTCGTCATCCAGAATCCGGGCGGTGCCGATGACGGGCTCTTCGCCCGCGGCGAGAACGGCAAGCCGCGTGCCTGGGACACCGTCTCTAAGGCGCCGGTGGATGCCGGCCGCGCCGACATCGCGCCGGCGGTGGTCGGCAATTTCGAGCTCGATGGCGGGCGCCGCGCCGTGCCGGTCTTTCAGCTCATGGCCGAGCGATACATGGACCCGCAATACGCGCCCGATCGGGTGGCCTCGCGCTGCGGCGTTCCGGCCGAGACGATCCGCCGCATCGCCGCAGAGCTCGCTCACACCGCGTTCGACGAGGAGATCGTCCTCGACCAGCCCTGGACCGATTGGGCGGGGCGGCGGCACGACAAGATGGTGGGACGCCCGGTCGCCATGCATGCGATGCGCGGCATCTCGGCGCATTCGAACGGCTTTCATACCTGCCGCGCGCTCCATCTCCTGCAGATGCTGCTGGGCGCGGTCGATACGCCCGGCTCGTGGCGCTACGAGGCGCCGTTTCCGCGCCCCTGCCCGCCGGGGCCGAAACCCGCCGGCAAGACGAGCGCGCCCAACACGCCGTTGGGCGGCATGCCGCTCGGCAATCCGACCGGCCCCGAGGATCTCCTCATTGAGGCGGACGGGACACCCAAGCGCATCGACAAGGCCTATTCCTGGGAAGCGCCGATCGCCGCGCACGGCCTCATGCACATGCTGGTGCGCAACGCCGCGAAGGGCGATCCCTACAAGATAGACACGCTCTTCATGTACATGGCCAACATGTCGTGGAACTCGGCGATGAACACCGCCGGCACGATGGCGATGCTGACCGAGAAGGAGGATGACGGCAGCTACAAGATCCCGCGCATCATCTACTCGGACGCCTTCTTTTCCGAGATGGTGGCCTACGCCGATCTCATCCTCCCCGACACGACGTATCTCGAGCGCTGGGATTGCATCTCGCTGCTCGACCGGCCGATCAGCAATGCCGAAGGACCGGCCGACGCGATCCGCCAGCCGGTGGTGACGCCCGACCGCGACGTGCGGCCGTTCCAGGACGTCATGATCGAATTGGGCGCGCGGCTGAAGCTGCCGGGCTTCGTCGATGAGAACGGCGCCGCGCGGTACAAGGACTACCCCGATTACATCGCCCGCCACGAGCGCAAGCCCGGCATCGGTCCGCTCGCCGGTTGGCGCGGCGACAATGGCGACCAGCACGGCGCCGGCGCGCCCAATCCAAAGCAGCTCGAGCGCTACGTCGAGAATGGCTGCTTCTGGCAGTTCCATCTGCCGCCCGAGCAGCTCTACTTCAAGCACGCCAACAAGGACTATCTCGAGACCGCGCGGCGCATGGGCTTCATCGACAGCGCCGATCCCGTCATCCTGCAGATCTATTGCGAGCCATTGCAGAAATTCCGCCTCGCCGCGCGCGGCCACGGCGCGGTGCAACCACCGGACCAGCATCGCCGGCGCGTCGAGACTTATTTCGATCCGTTGCCGATCTGGTACATGCCGCTCGAGGAAGCGTCCGTCGCCGCCGACGACTTCCCGATGCATGCGGTGACGCAACGGCCGATGCTGATGTACCATTCCTGGCACTCGCAGAATAACTGGCTGCGCCAGATCCTCAGCCACAACCGGCTCTACGTGAACCGCCAGACGGCGCTGGCGCAGGGTCTCGCCGACGATGATTGGGTCTGGGTCATCAGCCATCACAACCGCGTCAAATGCCAGATCCGCCTCATGGAAGGCGTCAACGCCGAGACGGTGTGGACGTGGAACGCGGTCGGCAAGCGCTCGGGCGCGTGGAACCTCGCTCCGGATGCGCCCGAATCGACGCGTGGATTTCTTCTGAACCACGTCATCTCCGATCTGCTGCCGGCGAAGAACGGCTACCGCTATTCGAACAGCGATCCGGTGACGGGTCAGGCCGCCTGGTACGATCTGCGCGTCAGGATCGAAAAGGCGAAGCCGGCCGAGGCCGGCGAAAGCCTGCCGCATTTCGCGACGCTTCATGCTCCCACGGGCATCGGCGCCGCGCCTTTGATCCTGCGTTACGATGCCGGGAGGAGCGACACGTGACCAGCCTTCCGCAAGCGGTGCCGGGCGGCAAGAAGCTCGGCCTCGTCATCGATCTCGACACCTGCGTCGGCTGCCATGCCTGCGCCGTCAATTGCAAGGAATGGAATGCGAGCGG
>JBGPOZ010000344.1:0-3278 GCA_041488295.1 Allostellaceae bacterium | reverse complement strand
GATGATCTGACAGCCGAGCCGCGAGGTCTGCGTCAGGCCGAACGCGAGATCCAGCATGTCCTCCTCGTCCTCGGTTGCGGTCTTCAGGAGCTCGAACCACTCCGGATCGACGACGACATGGCAGGTCGAGCAGGCGAGCGAACCCTCGCAGGCGCCCTCGATGTCGATGTCGTGGCGATGTGCGATTTCGAGCACGGAAAGCCCGACCGGTGCGTCCACCTCGCGGCGCGTGCCGTCGCGTTCGACGAAAGTCATTTTCGGCATGGTCGGTCGTCGGTGTCCCTGGGCAATAGGTTGCGCGAAATCAAAGGCTCGCCGGGCGCAAGGCCAGCGTGTCGTCCTCGGCGGCAAGCGCGGCGCCGAGCGCGCTCGCATGCGCGGACGAAGCATTCGCAACGCGCTTCGCCGCCTCGGCATCGGTCAGAATTCGTGTCACGACGAGCGAGCAGGTTCGTGCGGCCGTCTCCAGCGTCTCACGCACCGCTGCATCGAGCGGTTCGGGAATGGCGATGACCGCATGGGTCACGGGCCGTGCGAGCGTGCGCTCGGCCAGAACCCGCAATTCGAGAAGGGCGGCGGACGTCGGGGCCGCGAGGAACATGCCAGAGGCATCGCGAAGGCCGCGCGTCGCAGGTCCAGGCTCGCCGTCGCGAGACTGCAGAAGCTCGGCATTGCCGCCGATCGCGACCGCGACCGCGCCGCGCGGCTGGGACAAATCGATGCCGATCGCGGCGCCGATGCCCTCGCCATCCTCTGCCGGACGGCCGTCCGGTTCCTCGATTTGAAACAGCATGGGCTCAAACGTGGAAGGATTCGCCGCAGCCACAGCGACCCTTTTCGTTGGGATTGGTAAAGGTGAAGCCGGATTGCAACTTGTCGTCGACGAAATCCATTTCGGTCCCGAGGATGAACATCGTCGCCTTCGGGTCGATGAGGATCGTCACGCCCTTATCCACGACGATCTCGTCGAACTTGCCCTTCTCGTCGGCGTATTCGAGCGTGTAGGTGAGGCCGGAGCAGCCGCGCGAGCGGACCCCGACCCGGATGCCGAGCGACGGCTTGCCGCGCTTGGCGAGCAGCGCCTTGATGCGCCCCGCCGCCGCGTCCGTCACCTTCATTGCCTGCATGCGCGCCATAGCCCGCAACTCTCCTTCGATCGAACGTTTCAATAACACGAATCTCTTAAGATCGCTATGTGGGCTCTGCCGCGGCGGTTGTCACCGGGCGGCGGGCCGGATCGACGAGCTGCCGTGCCGCCGCGACAAGGGCGTCGGCGGCGAAATCGACCTCCGCCTCGCTGGTGAAGCGGCCAAAGCCGATCCGCACCGAGGCGCGCGCCGTCGCCTCGTCGAGGCCGAGCGCGCGCAGCACATAGGATGGCTCGATGCTCGCCGAAGAGCAGGCCGAGCCGGTCGAGATGGCGATTGCGGGACAATGCTCGATCAGACGCTCGGCATCGATCCCGCGAAAGGCGAGGTTGAGGTTGCCCGGGAGGCGCCGCTCGGCATGGCCGTTGAGGCGCAACTCAGGGAGGCGCGCACTGAGCGCGGCGAGAAACCGTTGGCGCAGCCGCAGCAGCCGGGTCGCCTCCTCGGTCATTTCCCGCGCCGCGATGGCGCAAGCGGCGCCGAGGCCGACGCAGAGCGGGGTCGGCAAGGTGCCGGAGCGGAAGCCGCGCTCCTGCCCGCCGCCGTCGATCAACGGCAGGAGACGGGTGCGCGGCCGCCGGCGCACATAGAGCGCGCCGATGCCCTTCGGCCCATAAAGCTTGTGGCCGGAGATCGACAGAAGGTCGATCGCCATCGCCTCGACATCGAGCGGGATCTTGCCCACCGCCTGCGCCGCGTCGCTGTGAAAGAGGGCGCCGTGGGCGCGGCAGAGGGCGCCGATCTCGGCAAGCGGCTGGATCGTGCCGATCTCGTTATTGGCGGCCATGATCGAGACGAGAGCGGTGCGCGGGCCGAGCGCCGCCGCGAGCGCGTCGAGGTCGACGAGACCGTCGCCGCGCACCGAGAGGGTGGTGATGGAAAAGCCTTCATCGCCGAGCTGGCGGCACGTCTCGATGACGCATTTGTGCTCGCTCACCAATGTGACGATGTGATCGCGCGGGCCCTTGCTCGGCGGGTGGGCGCGCAGGAAGCGCGCCGCGCCCTTGATGGCGAGATTGTTCGATTCCGTGGCGCCCGATGTGAAGACGATCTCGCGCGGCTCGGCGCCGATCAGATCGGCCACCTCGCCGCGTGCCGTTTCGACCGCCTCTTCCGCCTCGCGGCCGAAGCGATGGGCGGATGAATGCGGATTGCCGAACTTCTCGGTGAAATAGGGCAGCATCGCGGCGACGACGCGCGGATCGGTCGGCGTCGTCGCCTGATAGTCGAGATAGATCGGCATGTCATTGGCCTGGCGCGGCGATGCGGTCATGCGGCGCTCGCCTGTTGGCGCCCGGTCCGGGCGTAGAGGGCGGACCAGGCCTCTGCGAGCTGGGCGATGTCGGCGGCAACCGTACCGCGGCCGAGGCTGACTCGGATCGCGCTCGCCGCGTCCGCGGCGGAGGCGCCCATCGCTTCGAGCACATGGCTTGGCCGCACCTTGCCCGAGGAGCAGGCGGCGCCGGCGCTGACCATAACGCCGGCGAGATCGAGCGCCATCACCTGCGTCTCGGCGGAAACGCCGGGCATGGCGATGCAGAGCGTGTTGGGAAGGCGCGGCGCCGTCCCGCCGAAGATCCGCGCCGTCGGCGCGATCTCGACCAGGCGTCGCTCGGCCTCGTCGCGCAGCGTGGCAAGACCCGCATAGGAAGGGAGCTCGGCTGCGGCGAGCGCGGCGGCCCGGCCGAATCCGACGATGCCCGGCACATTCTCCGTTCCGGCCCTGCGCCCGCGCTCCTGGCCGCCGCCGCGCTGCAACGGCGCCAGAGCGACATGCGGCGCCACGATCAGGGCGCCGACGCCTTGCGGCCCGCCGATCTTGTGGGCCGAGAACGAGAGAAGATCGGCGCCGAGCCGCGTCCAATCGAGCGGCAGCTTGCCGGCGGCTTGAACGGCATCGCAATGGAGCAAGGCACCATGGCGGTGGATGAGGGGCGCGAGCGCGGCGATCGGCTGGATGATTCCGGTCTCGTTGTTCGCCAGCATGATCGAGACGAGGGCGGGTTCTTCTCCGCCGGCGAGGAGGGCCTCCAGCGCCGTCTCATCGATGATTCCGTCGGCGGTGACCGGGAGTATTTCGGCGTCCGGGACGGCGCGCCGCACGGAATCATGCTCGATCGCCGAGACGAT
>JBGPOZ010000343.1:0-3285 GCA_041488295.1 Allostellaceae bacterium | reverse complement strand
GCAGGATCGTCCAGAGCGGCCAGCAGAACCTCCTGCCGCTCGATCGAGCGACTCAAGGCGGCGGATTGCGGCGCCGCGACTCTCTCCTGATGGTTCGCGCAGACGCGGACCCGCGACGCCGCCGGCGCGCGGTCGGGTCCGGCGTCACGGCCGGCGGCGAAGCGCGCGAGCCAGGCTTCGTCCGGCCGATCCTCGCGTGCGAAGACGAAGCGTTTCAGCATGGCGCCATTCTACGCGAGAGCGTCGGCGATCGGTATGGCGCAGGCTTGCGCCGACGCCTCGGCGAGTGCTCCTTAGGCTCCGGACCCATAATCCGGAGCGCAGGGTCGCGACAAGGGGTGATCTCTTGTCTCGGCCACCGCCATGTGGCTTGCTCTCAGACAAGGAGCGAGGGAGAAAATCATGCCCGATCCGACCTTGTGGGGCTTGTTCGTCGCGGCGTCGGTCGTGCTGCTGCTGACACCGGGCCCGGCGGTGCTCTATATCGTCGCGCGCTCGGTCGAGCAGGGGCGGGCGGCGGGGATGGTGTCGGTGCTCGGCATCCATCTCGGCACCATCGTCCACATCACCGCGGCGGCGGTCGGGCTCTCGGCCCTCATCGTGTCGTCGGCGCTCGCCTTCGCGATCGTCAAGTATCTCGGCGCCGCCTATCTCATCTGGATCGGCATCCGCACCTTCATGGCCAAGGACCCCGATCCCGAAGCGCCCGCGGTGCCGGCCGAGAAGCTGCGGCGCGTCTTCCGCGACGGCTTCGTCGTCAATCTCTTCAACCCGAAGACGGCGATCTTCTTCCTTGCCTTCCTGCCGCAATTCGTCGATCCCGCGCGCGGCGCGCTGCATTGGCAGATCCTCGTTCTCGGCCTCACCTTCATGGGTCTCGGCATCATGAGCGACGGGATGTTCGCACTGGCGGCCGGGACCGCCGGCGATTTCCTTCGCCGCAACCGGCGCTTTCTGCGCGTCCAGCGCTGGTTCGCCGGCACCTCGTTCGTCGGCCTCGGCGTCACCGCGGCATTGGCGACGCGCAAGTAGCCCGCCTCGGTTCAAGTCGACCGCGATGGCGCGCGCCGAGCCGAGGGATCTCGGTTTATGGGCGCCGTCAGCGTTCGACGACCTTGCGGTAGAGGTGCCAGGTCGCATGCCCCAGCACCGGCACGATGATAGCGAGGCCGACGAGGAAGGGGAGCGCGCCGATGACGAGACCGATGGCAACGATGAGGCCCCAGAGCGCCATCGTCCCGGGATTGGCGAGGACGGCGCGCACCGAGGTCTGAATCGCCGCGGCGGCACCGACCTTGCGGTCGATGAGGAGCGGGAAGGAGACGACGGAGAGGCTGAGGGCCGCGACGGCGAAGAAGAAGCCGACGGCGTTGCCGAGGATGATGAGGGTCCAGCCGGCATCGGTCGTGAGGACGTCATGGAGAAAGGCCGCTAGTGATGCCGGCTCCGCATCGCCGAAGGTCAACGCGTAGGTCGCCTGCGCGACGTTGAGCCAGATGAGGAAGATCACCAGCAGCATGCCGCCGACCATGGCGATGGCGCCGATCGAGGGCGAGTGGAGGACGTCGAAGGCGTTCGACCACGAGACGTCGAGCCCCTGCTCGCGCCGCCGGCTCAGCTCGTAGAGGCCGATCGCGGCGAAGGGGCCGATGAGGGCGAAGCCGGCGACCATTGGGAAGAGCAGCGCCAGCATGCCGTAGCCGAAGGCAAGGCGGCCGAGGACTAGGCCGACTACCGGATAGACGAGGCCGAGGAAGACGATATGCGTCGGCACCGCGCGGAAATCATCGAGGCCGCGTGCCAGCGCGTCCTTGAGATCGGCGGGGCCGATCTTCCGCACGACCGGAAGAGCGGGGCTCGCGCCGGTCTCGCCGGTCATCGTCTCAGTCGCCATCCGTGCCTCCTGAACCCTGATGTCCAAGATCACGACGCCGATCATGGCGAGACGGCTCTCCCGGCCGTTCGGTCACGTCGCGCCGCGACCTCCACCCATTGAAATCTAGGGCGGCAAGGCGATG
This sequence comes from Allostellaceae bacterium, assembly GCA_041488295.1. GTDB lineage: Bacteria > Pseudomonadota > Alphaproteobacteria > ATCC43930 > CGMCC-115725 > URHD0088. Next base: position 1,267 of record JBGPOZ010000343.1, on the reverse strand, counting down.
ATGGTAGTGCCGCGCTCTTGAGCGCGCGGCTCAGCTCTCGCGGGCCGCCGCCGCGACGCGCGCCCGCGCCGACAGGCGACCTCGTCTAGTGAAAGTGGAAGAGGAGGTTGACGCCGGCGGGCGGCGGATAGTAGACGGGCGGCGGCGCATAGTAGACGGGCGGCGGCGCATAATAATAAACCGGCGGCGGGACGTAGCCATAGGCGTAGCCCGGATAGCCCGGATAGACGTAGCCGTAGGGATGGTGCCAACGCCAGTCGCGTTCGCGCCACTCGCGCTCGTGCCCGCCATGGCCGTGGCCATGATGCCGGTCGCCGTCTTCGGCATGCGCCGGAAGGGCCGTGACGCCGCCCATCACCGCCGCAATGCCGAGCGCCATGACGAGCGCGCGAACCGTGCCATGCCGCCTTGCCGTCGGTCCGCTTTTCATGGTGACCTTCTCCTGCCTGATACGCCCCTTCATGGGGGACCCACGAAAGACAACGTGCGAGGTGGCGGGTTCTATTCCGCACCGTTGACGGAATAAGGCACCCGTTGGAAAAAAGTGAATCAACTCAATGGCCGCCATTCCCGCGGAGAGGGTGGGGCTGATGCACTTATGGCTGGACGACTCTCAGAGAGAAAGCCCCGCCGGCAAGGGCGGGGCTCCGTGCGGCTTGTATCAGCCGCTCATTTGCTCTTCCCATGGTGCTCGGCGTGATGCTTGCTCGCCTCGGTGCCATGGTGCGCCGCATGCTGGGCATGCCCATGCGCGCTGTGCGCGTGATGAGCCGCCTTCTCGTGATTGCCTGCCTGGTAGTGCTTGGCGGCTTCGCGATGGTGCTTTGCTGCGTGCTCGTGATGTTCCGCGGCACTGGTGTGATGATCGGCCCCTTTGTGCGTAGCCATAGCGCCTCCCTTTCGGGCTTGGCGTTGGTGGACCCGAACATGCCAAGCCTGCCGGAAATCTGGCGCGCAAATTCGAAAAGACAATCGCCTCTGCCGCGGGAAGAGAGAAAATCGATCAGAGGCGAAGCCGGCGCCGCGGCGTCGGCACAGCGGTGAGGAGGGAATGATGCGCTATGAGCTTTACTATTGGCCGTCGATCCAAGGCCGCGGCGAATTCGCGCGCCTCGCGCTCGAGGAGGCCGGCGCCGATTATCGCGACGTCGCGCGCGAGGGCGATCGCGGCATGGCGGCGATGATGAAGCTGCTCGATGGCAGGGCGGCCCCGCGGCCCCCCTTCGCGCCACCCTTCCTCAAGGCGGGGCGCCTCCTCATCGGTCAG
>JBGPOZ010000342.1:0-3297 GCA_041488295.1 Allostellaceae bacterium | reverse complement strand
CCGCTGCGCGTCAGCGGGCCCGTCGCGCTCCACCTTCTTGCCGTCTGGGCCTGCCACCACAAGCCGCATTCCTACGAGAACCGCCTCGGGCCGTTGCGCCGCGCCCTCGCCGCTTACGGCGACTTCGTCAGCGCGGGACCGACGGTCGTCGCCGGCGACTTCAACAACAATGTCTATTGGGACAAGCCGAGACATCCCAACAATCATTCGGCGGCCGTCGCAGATCTCGGCGCGCTCGGCCTCGAAAGCGCCTACCACTCCGATCGGCGGGTGGCGCAGGGCGCCGAGCCCGAACCCACGCTCTACTGGCGCGATCGTCGGCGCGACGGTCCGACCTACCACATCGATTACTGCTTCATTCCGACATCGTGGCGGGGACGCTTGACGCGGGTGAGCGTCGGCACTTTCGAGGATTGGGTCGGCGCCGGCTTGAGCGACCACGTCCCGCTCACGGTCGAGATGGCGGCTGAGGGAGGCGGCAATGCGGCAAAGAGAAAGCGGGTCCCAAGCCGGCGCGGGAAGCTTCATGTTCGACCGCGCCGCCGAGACGATGTCGCGCGACGCGCTGGAGGCGCTGCAGCTCCAGCGCCTGCGCCGGACACTCGCCCACGCCCATGAGCGCGTGCCGCATCATCGCCGCCGCTTCGGCGAGCTCGGCTTCGCGCCGGGCGACCTGAAGAACCTCGCCGATCTCGAGCGCCTGCCCTTCACGACCAAGGACGATCTGCGGCAGAATTATCCCTTCGGCCTCTTCGCCGTGCCCCGCGAGGAGGTCATGCGCCTCCACGCTTCCTCGGGCACGACCGGGAAACCGACCGTCGTCGCCTATACCAAAGCCGACATCGATCTTTGGTCTGATCTCATGGCGCGCTCGCTCGCCTGCGCCGGCGCACGGCCCGGCGACATCGTCCACAACGCCTATGGTTACGGCCTCTTCACCGGCGGGCTCGGCGCGCATTACGGTGCCGAGCGCCTCGGCTGCACCGTCGTGCCGATGTCGGGCGGCAACACCGAGCGGCAGATCGCGCTGATCGGGGATTTCGGTGCTGCCGTCTTGTGCTCCACCCCCTCCTACGCCCTCAACATCGCCGAGGTCGCGGAGAAACAAGGCGTCGATCTCGCACGCGGTAAATTGCGTGTCGGCGTCTTCGGCGCCGAGCCGTGGAGCGAGGAGATGCGGCGCGAATTGGAGGCGCGGCTCGGCATCGCCGCACTCGACATCTACGGCCTCTCCGAGATCATGGGGCCGGGTGTCGCCATGGAATGCGCCGTCGAAAAGCACGGGCTGCACGGCTGGGAGGATCACTTCCTCTTCGAGACGATCGATCCCGAGGCCGGCGCGGCCCTGCCGCCGGGCGCCATCGGCGAGCTCGTCATCACGACACTGACCAAGGAAGCGCTGCCGATGATCCGCTATCGGACGCGCGACATCACGCGGCTCGAGGCGGCGCCCTGCGCCTGCGGCCGCACGCATCGGCGCATCATGCGGATCACGGGGCGCAGCGACGACATGCTGATCATCCGCGGCGTCAATCTGTATCCCTCGCAGATCGAGGCGGCCCTCCTGGGATTTCCCGGCATCGCGCCGCACTACCAGCTGATCGTCGCCAGGAGCGGCGTTCTCGACAGCCTCACCGTCGAGGTCGAGCTCGGCCAGAGTGTCGCGAGCGGCGAAGCGCGGCACGACATCGCCGAAGCGCTGCGCCACCATCTGAAGGCGCTCGTCGGCCTCACCTGCGAGATCGCGATCAAGGCGCCGGGCGAGGTGCCGCGCTCGCAAGGCAAGGCGGTGCGGGTGCGCGATCTGCGCAAAGAGGCGCGGTGATCGAGGCCTTCGGATTCCGAGCAGCGGCCTGTCGTTGAAGGTTCACCACCAAGACACCAAGGCACCAAGGGACCGAGCGCACGAAGCGCCGAACCATCATTGGCCGCGATCAAGGTCGCGGGCGACGATGGTTTGCACGGCGCTGCGTGCAGGAAGAGCTTGGTGTCCTTGGTGTCTTGGTGGTTCAATCCTTCTTGGCGAGGCGGGCGGGACGATGACGGGGCATACCGTCCCCTCGGGATTGGGCACAAGCGAAGGCAAGCTCGCTCGCCGCCTAAAGATAGGTCTTCGCGACGTCGATGCTCGAGCCCTGGCCGACACGCTCGTAATTCTTCGCGATCCAGTCGTCGGCCGCCTTGCGTCCGAGGCCGAAGAGGTAGTCGAGCAGCTCGGGATCGGCGTTCATCTTGCTCGAGGCGTGCAGCGCCTTCATCTCCTCGGCCGATTCGATGAGATGCACGTTGGTGCGCTTGTATTCGCCGCGATCGAGCTCGCCGCCGTCGATGAGGCGGTTGACGAAATGGATGGCGCGCATCTCCCGCATCAGGGTCGCATTGAAGCTGATCTCGTCGAGGCGGTCCTGGATCTCGTGCGCCGTCTGCGGGATCTCGTCGCGGTGGAGCGGGTTGATCTGCACGATGACGAGGTCGTGCGTCTCGGATTCGTAAGCCAGCGGAAAGAGCGCCGGGTTGCCCATGTAGCCGCCGTCGTAATAGTACTCGCCGTCGATCTCGACGGCCTGGAAGATGCCCGGCAGGCATGCAGATGCCAGCAGCGAATCGATGCTGATCTCGGGGTTCGGGAAGACCTTGACCTTGCCGCTCCGCACGTTCGTTGCGCAGACGAAGAGCTTGATGCCCGAGGCCCAGCGCACGAGATCGAGATCGATCGTCTCCTCGAGGATCTTGCGCAGCGGGTTGAGCTTCATCGGGTTGAGCTGATAGGGCGAGAAAAGCCGCGTCAGCGAATCGAAGAAAAAGAAGCTCGGCGAGAAATCGAGCCGCCAGCCGCCCATCATGCGATCGAGCGGCGTACGCTGGAAGGGTCCGAAACGTCCCACCGCGCCGATGCGTTCCCAGAAATCGCGCATCGCGCGCTTGGCGCCGTCGCGGCCGTCGGCGGCATAGCCCGAGACGAGCACCGCGGCATTCATCGCGCCGGCGCTCGTGCCGCAAATGCTGTCGATCTCGAGGCGGTGATCCTCGACGAGGCGGTCGAGGACGCCCCAGGTGAAGGCGCCGTGCGAGCCGCCGCCCTGCAAAGCGAGGTTGATGCGCTTTGCCGGCCCGACGCCGTGATGCGCGTTCTGCGGAGAGGTCTCGGTCATGGATCGCCCTTGTGGCCGCGGGTTGCGACAACCCTAACCACAAGGGCAATGGATTGGCGAGAGCGCGCGAGACGGCTTACGGCACCTCGCCGCGCTTCAGCCGCGCCTCGATGTCGTCGAGCACGGGCATGATGTCGGCGATGCT
>JBGPOZ010000341.1:0-3321 GCA_041488295.1 Allostellaceae bacterium | reverse complement strand
GCCCTCCCCCGCAAGCGGGGGAGGGTTAGGGAGGGGGATCGAACCTACCGAGCCTCGTCCCTGATCGGATTGCTCAGAACTCCGATCTTTTCGATTTCGATCTCGATCGTATCGCCGTCCTTCATCCAGACCGGGGGCTTCCGCGCGTGGCCGACCCCCGCCGGCGTCCCCATGACGAGGAGATCGCCCGGCTCGAGCGTCACGCACTCGGTCAGCAACGCCACCGTCTCGTCGACCGGAAAGAGCATGTCGCTGGTGTTGGCGTGCTGCATGACCTTGCCGTTGAGGCGCGATTGGATGGTGAGGCCGGTGGCGCCCGGCGGCAGCTCGTCGGCGGTCACGAACCACGGGCCGAAGGGGCCGGTCTTGTCGAAGTTCTTGCCGATCGTCCATTGCGTCGTCTTGCGCTGATAATCGCGGATGCTGACGTCGTTGAAGCAGGAATAGCCGGCGATGTAGGACAGCGCGTCGGATTTGGCGACATGGCGGGCGGTGCGCCCGACCACGGCGACAAGCTCCGCCTCGTAATCGACCTGCGCCGAGGCGCGCGGCCGCGGCACGGCTTCGCCGTGCGCCGCGAGCGAGGTGTCGCAGCGCAGGAAGAAGCTGGGGTATGTCGGCCTCGCATGGCCGCCTTCGGCGGCGTGATCGACGTAGTTGAGGCCGAGGCAGATGATCTTGCCGGGATGCGCGATCGGCGGCAGGAAGCGCAAGCCCCGCAACGGCCGACGCGCCGTCGCCTTCGCCGTTTTCGCGGCCTTGCCGGCCGCGGCGAGAGACGCGGCGCCACCGCGAATGAGCGCGCCGAGCTCTTGTGGCAGATCGGGTGCAGCTTCCGCGAGGTCGATGACGTCGTCGCCCATGACGACACCCAACCTCGCCGAACCGGTATGTTCGAACGCTACAAACCGCATGATTGCATCTCCGCAAGTGAGGGGTTGTTCACGCGCTCTGCCGTGCCGGCGACGCGATCGGCGCCGGTCGCTCGAGCGCCGCGAAGCGTCGAAGCTCCGCCGCGGGGCGCATGAAGATCATGCCGATGGCCCCACCGAAGCAGGTGACGAGCCCGGCGATGAGGAAGCCGTGATCGTAGCCCGCCGCCACCGTCGCACCTTGGTCGATGACGTTGCCCATGAGCTTCGGCGCGATGAGGCCGGCCGAGGTCGCCACCGCATTGCTGATGCAGAGCAAGGCGCTGCGCTGCGCCACGGGCGTGATCTCGCCGACGATCGAATGCGCCATCACATAGATGAGCGAAGGCGCCGCCATGCCCAGCACGAGGATGATGAGCTTCGGGACGCCCGGTTCGAGCAGCGGCATCGCGGCGACGCAGAGCCCGCCGAAGGCGACGGCGCCCCCGCCGAGAACGCCGCGCGAGAGGCGACTTGAAACGCCGTTGGCGAGGAGCTTCTGCGACAGCCAGCCGCCGCCGATGACGATAACGACGCTGGCGCCCCACGGCAGCGAAGCGAGCCAGCCGACCTGGCCCTGCTTATAGCCGAAATCCTCGATGAGGTAGGCGGGCAGCCAAGCAACGAGGAGAGAGAGACCCCAATAGGCGCCGAACCCCGCCGCCCAGCTCGACAGCATCGTGCCGTTGAGGAGCAGCCGCGCATAGGGCACGCGCTCGAGACCGCGCGATCCTTCCGGTGCTGCGCTCGCCGTGATCGGTCCTTCCTTGCCGATGACGAACCAGACGAGCACCCAGAGCATGCCGAGGATTCCCAGCGCGCCGAAAGCCCAATGCCAGGAGAACTCGACGACGATGTAGTCGAGGATCGGAAGCGCCAGCATGACCCCGATGCTGGCCCCTTGCGCGATGATCGCGGTCGGCAATGTCCGGCGCTCGTTCGGGAACCATTTGAAGGCGGCATGGAGCGCGACCGGATAGGCCGGCCCCTCGCCGGCGCCGAGAGCGACCCGACAGATGAGAAGCGTCGTCGCGCCGACCGCGCCGATCATCGGAAACTGTGTCAGCGCCCAGATGAGCGCCATGACGAGCAAGGCCCACCGCGACTCGACGCGATTGACGATGAAGCCGGTGACGATCGCGGAGATCGAGAAGAGATAGAAGAAGCTGCCGGCAATGCCGCCGAACACGCTCCGCGTCAAGTTCATCTCTTTCATGATCGGGACCGCAGCCAGCCCTATCACCGCCTTGTCGGCGAAGTTGATGAACATGAAGAAGAACAGCATGGCAATGATCAGCCACGCGCCCTTTTGCGGATTCTGGTCGGACATCTCGAACACCTGCCATGGATCGCGGTCGTTGAAGCGCCGCGTTGCTCGCCATTTTGTAGTAGCGGGGAGAAGGGGGGGTCAAGCTGTTCCGCCTATCTCGGCCTTGACGCCGATCGCCGGCCCGCGATGGAACCTGTGGAGGCTGAAGCCCAGGTTTCCTCTTGCGATCGCCTCGCCATCGCTGCATAGTCGCGCGCATGACGAAGCTCGTACTCAAATCGATGTGTCGGCGTTGGCGCAATCCGCGCAAGCGCGCGGCCGCGTTTGGGATCGAGTGAGGGGCTGACCGAGACCCGGCTTCTTCCGGAAACGAGCCGCCCGCGAACCGCGAGGCGGCTTTTTTGTTTCCAGCTCCCCATCGCGAGCTCCCGACAAAAACCCGCCCGCGGACCCCGCGCGGCGGGTTTCGTCTCAGGGAATCTCCTGCCGAGGAGGGAGGGAGAGATGTGGATCGAGTGGCTGGAAAGAACCTTGAACGCGCGCGACACTGCGGTGTACGAGGCAATCCGGGCAAGACGGGATGGCCGTGCGGCTGTCGTGGACGATGGCGACGACGCCGAGCACCCGACTTTGCCAACGGGCCGCTCGAGAGAAGAATGTGTCACCGTCCCGACCGGAGAATGACATCCATGGAAATGCTCGCCCTCTACCTCAAAGCCTCCGGATTCGGCGTCGCCGTCGCGGCGCCGGTCGGGCCGATGAGTCTCCTGTGCATGCGCCGCACTCTGACGCTCGGCTGGCCGCTCGGCCTCGCGACGGGCGTCGGCATCGCGACCGCGGACGGCCTCTACGCGCTCGTCGCCGCGCTCGGCCTTGCCGGCGTCTCGCGCTTCCTGCTGGCGCATGAGCAGCCACTGCACATCGCGGCCGGCCTTTTCCTCATCTATCTGGGCCTGCGCACCTTCTTTTCGCATGCCGCCGACAGTGCGAAGGCGCCGGTCAAAGGCTTCACCGGCTCGTGGCAATCGGCTTATGCGGGCTCGGTCCTGCTGACGCTCACCAATCCGCCGACCATCATCATGTTCGCCGCCATCTTCGCGGGTTTGGCGCCGCGCGGCGGGTTCGACCCGGCCGCGGCAG
>JBGPOZ010000340.1:0-3364 GCA_041488295.1 Allostellaceae bacterium | reverse complement strand
CTTCCTCCTCGGCCGGCTCTTCGCGAAGCCGCGCGGGCGGGCGATCCGGCTCGCTCTGCCGAAGGGCGCCCGGCCGGGCGATGTCGTCGCGGCCTTCAACGCCACGCTCGCGGCCATGGCGGCGGGCGAGATCACGCCCGAGGAGGCGCTGACGGTGACGCGGGTGCTCGAAGGCCGGGTGCGGGCCCTCGAGGCATGGCGGGTGGAGAGGAAGCTGACGTCGTATCTGGGGCCGGTTCCGGGGGATGCGATGTTCGAGGGCATCTTCGCGGAGGAAGAGGAGGATACTCTCCCGCCGTCGCGCGAGAACCCTCTCCCTCCGGGAGAGGGCAGGGTGAGGGCCGGCGCCGGCGTTCCGGACGGCGCCGCCGTTGCTCCCATTCCCTCACCCCGACCCTCTCCCGTAAACGGGCGAGGGAGTGACGGTAGCGCGGACGGTCGAGAGAGTGAGGGTGGCGATGCCCCGCCCCTGCATTTCGCCTGCAATTCTCCGGCAACGATGCGCTTGGAGCGGGAATTGTTGCGGCGCGTGGTGCGGCAAGCGGTGATTGCTGCCGAAGCGGGTGCGGCGCCTCCACCTGGACGAGGATGACGCCATCGAATCCTTTTTGTGCATTGCAACATGACGATTGACCGGCGACGCCCCGCCACCTAGCTTCTTCGGCGGGACACGGCCCCCCAACGGGTCGCACCTATTCTGGAAGGAATAGCCGCCATGAAGCCGTCGACGCGGCCAAGCCGCCCCCATTTCTCCTCCGGACCCTGCGCCAAGCGGCCGAGCTGGTCGCTGGACGCCCTCGCCCATGCCTGCCTCGGCCGCTCGCACCGCTCGGGCGCGGGCAAGGCGAAGCTGAAGGAGGTCATCGACCGCTCGCGCAGCGTCCTCGGCATTCCCGAGGGTTACCGCATCGCCATCGTCCCCGCCTCGGATACGGGCGCGGTCGAGATGGCCCTCTGGTCGCTGCTCGGCGCGCGCGGCGTCGACATCCTCGCCTGGGAGAGCTTCGGCGAAGGTTGGGCGAGCGACGTCGTCAAGCAATTGGAGCTCGACGATGTGCGCCTCATCCGCGCCGATTACGGCAAGCTGCCGGATCTCTCGCAGGTGCGCCCCGACCGCGACATCGTCTTCACCTGGAACGGCACGACCTCGGGTGTCCGCGTGCCGAACGGCGACTGGATCGCCGCCGACCGCGCCGGCCTCACCATTTGCGATGCAACCTCGGCGGCCTTCGCCATGGACCTTCCCTGGGCGAAGCTCGATGTCGTCACCTGGTCGTGGCAGAAGGCCCTCGGCGGTGAGGCGGCGCATGGCATGCTCGTCCTCTCGCCCCGCGCCGTGGAACGGCTCGAAAGCTGGACCCCGCCCTGGCCGATGCCGAAGATCTTCCGCCTCACCGTCAAGGGCAAGATCAACGCGGCGATCTTCCAGGGCGAGACCATCAATACGCCCTCGATGCTGTGCGTCGAGGATGCGATCGACGGCCTGCGCTGGGCGGTGGAGATCGGCGGCTTGCCGGAGCTCATCCGGCGCGCGGATGCCAACGCCGCCGCGATCGCCGCCTGGGTCGCGCGGACGGCGTGGATCCGCTTCCTCGCCGAGGAACCGGCGACGCGCTCCACGACCTCGGTGTGCCTCGCCTTCGCCGATCCCGGTTTCGCCGCACTGCCCCGCGAGGCGCAAGCGGAGTTCGTCAAGACATTCGCCGGCCTCCTCGAAAAGGAAGGTGTCGCCTTCGACATCGCCGGGCATCGCGATGCGCCGCCGGGCCTCAGAATCTGGGCCGGCGCCACGGTCGAGCACAGCGACATCGTGGCGCTCCTCCCCTGGCTCGATTGGGCCTGGGGCGAGGTCCGGCAGGCGCGAGCCGCGTGAGGGTTCGTCCGGGGGCATCGCAGCCCTGGCCCAGCCAGCCCTCACCCCTCACCCTCCCAGCGCTTCGCGCCGGGCCCCTCCCTCTCCCACTCTCCCTGGCGGGAGAGGGGCGAGGGAATGAAAATGGCGCCGTTCATCCCTTATCCCTCTCCCCGCTCCCCTCTCCCCAGCGGGGAGAGTGGGAGAGGAAGGGGCCCGGTGCGGAGCAATGGGAAGGTGAGGGGTGAGGGATCGGGCCGCCGCCCGTATCAAGTTACAAGGATCACCCCATGCCAAAAGTCCTCATCGCCGACGCCTTGAGCCCCAGAGCCGCCGCGATCTTCGCCGAGCGCGGCATCGAGGCCGAGGTGAAGATCGGCCTCTCGCCCGACGAGCTCGCGGCGATCATCGGCGACTATGACGGGCTCGCGGTGCGCTCCTCGACCAAGGTGACGAAGGCGCTTCTCGCGCACGCGACGAGGCTCAAAATCATCGGCCGAGCCGGGATCGGCGTCGACAACATCGACGTGGCGGCGGCAACGCAGCGCGGCATCGTCGTCATGAACACGCCCTTCGGCAACTCGATCACGACCGCCGAGCACGCCATCGCCATGATGTTCGCACTCGCCCGCCAGCTCCCCGCCGCCGACCGCTCGACCCAATCGGGCAAATGGGAGAAGGCGCGCTTCATGGGCGTCGAGCTCGCCGGCAAGGTTCTCGGCATCATCGGCTGCGGCAATATCGGCGCCGTCGTCGCCGACCGCGCGATCGGTCTCAAGATGCGGGTCGTGGCCTTCGACCCGTTCCTCTCGCAAGACCGCGCCGTGGCCTTGGGCGTCGAGAAGGTCGACCTCGACGCGCTTTTGCGGCGGGCCGATGTCATCACCCTCCACACGCCCTTGACCGATGCCACGCGCAACATCATCGACGCCGCCGCCATCGCCAGGATGAAGCGCGGCGTGCGCATCATCAATTGCGCGCGCGGCGGCCTCGTCGTCGAAGCGGATCTGAAGGCGGCGCTCGACAGCGGCCACGTCGCCGGCGCCGCGCTCGACGTCTTCGCGGTCGAGCCGGCCAAGGAGAACGCGCTCTTCGGCCACGAGAACCTCGTCGCGACGCCGCATCTTGGCGCCGCCACCACCGAGGCGCAGGAGAACGTGGCCTTGCAGGTGGCCGAGCAAATGGCCGATTTTCTCGTCTCCGGCGCCGTCAGCAACGCCGTCAACATGCCGGCGCTCTCGGCCGAGGAAGCAACGCGCCTCAAGCCCTATATGCGCCTTGCCGAGCAGCTCGGCGGCTTTGCCGGGCAGATGTGCGAGACCGGGATCACCGCCGTCACCATCGAATATGAGGGGCAAGTCGCCGAGCTCAACGTCAAGCCGCTGACGGCGGTGGCGCTGACGGCGCTTCTGGGGCCGCGCTTCGATGCCGTCAACATGGTCAATGTCGGCCTCCTCTGCCGCGAGCGCGACATCCGCGTCAGCGAGACGACCCGCGCCGAGCCGACCGACT
>JBGPOZ010000339.1:0-3389 GCA_041488295.1 Allostellaceae bacterium | reverse complement strand
TCCCGTGGTGATTTGAGCCGACCGGCTTGCGGCCACGTAAAAAATTCCGCTAAAAGGTCGGGTGTTGGCGAGATGCAACCCTGACCTTTCGCGGTCGGGGTTTTTTGTTGCATCATGCCGGTCGGCCTCTCGAGGAGAGGATTCATGCCCGACCCGATTGCCGGCCGCCGCACCGACCGCACGCTCCGCCCCCGCACCCAGATGGTCCGCGGCGGCACTTGGCGCTCGAGCCATGGCGAGACGAGCGAAGCCATCTTCATGAATTCGGGCTACGCCTATGAATCGGCCGAGGCGGCCGAGGCGGCGTTCGTCAATGCCGGCTCGCGCTTCGTCTATTCGCGCTATGCGAGCCCGACCGTCAATATGTTCGAGGAGCGCCTGCGCCTCGTCGAGGGCGCGGCGGCATGCCGCTCGACGGCGAGCGGCATGGCCGCGGTCTTCGCGGCCCTCCTCTGCCAATTGCGCGCCGGCGACCGCGTCGTCTCCTCGCGCGCGCTCTTCGGGTCCTGCCACTACATCATCGCGCAGCTTCTGCCGCGCTACGGCGTCGAGACCGTGCTGGTCGACGGCCGCGACCTCGATGCGTGGCGCAAGGCCTTGGCGCCCGGCGCGCGGGCGGTCTTCTGCGAGAGTCCCTCGAACCCGACCCTCGAGCTCGTCGACATCGCGGCGGTGGCGGAGCTCTCGCACCGCGCCGGGGCGCGCTTCATCGTCGACAACATCTTCGCGACGCCCTTGGCGCAACGGCCGCTCGATTTCGGCGCCGACATCGTCGTCTATTCGACGACGAAATATGTCGACGGCCAGGGCCGCAGCCTCGGCGGCGCCGTGCTCGGCGGCGAGGAGTTCATCGCGGGCGAGCTTGCGCCGTTCCTGCGCCACACCGGACCGGCGCTCAGCCCGTTCAACGCGTGGCTGCTTTTGAAGGGCCTCGAGACCTTCGATCTGCGGGTCCGCCAGCATGTCGAGAACGCGGCCGCGCTCGCAGCCTTTCTCGAACGGCATCCGAAGATCGAGAAGGTGTTCTACCCCGGCCTGCCGAGCCATCCCCAGGCGGACCTCGCGCGGCGCCAGATGAAGAATGGCGGGGCGATGATCGCGTTCGACGTGAAGGGCGGGAAGGCGGCGGCGTTCCGCTTCCTCGATGCGCTGCGGGTCATCGATCTCTCGAACAATCTTGGCGATGCGAAGAGCCTCATCACCCATCCGGCGACGACGACGCACCAGACCTTGTCGCCGGCCGAACGGCAACTCCTCGACATCGGCCCCGCGCTCCTGCGCCTTTCGGTCGGGCTCGAGGACGTCCTTGATCTGCAGGAGGATATCGAGATCGCGCTCGGCGCCGCATAGCCGCGCTGCGTCGCCTCAATTCCAATAGTCCGAGGCGGCGATCGCGAAATTCAGGTTCTGCGTGCCGGCGAGCGAGCCCAACGTCGTAATGCCGATGAGGTTTCCGGCCTCATCGAATAGGCCGCCGCCCGAAGAGCCGGGCGACACCGCCGCCGAGGTCTGCACGAGATTGCGGCGGTTGGTCTTGCGAAGGCCCGAGACGAGGCCTTCGCTCAGGGTCCGCTCCATCGAGCGCGGCGCACCGATCGCGAAGGCACGGGTGCCGACATTGAGGGTGTCGAAGGCGGCGATGCCGGCCACGGGAGTGAGGTTGAGGCTCGCCGATTTGAGAACGCAGCGGTCGGTCGCCGGGTCGGCGGCGACGACGCTCGCATCGTCGACGCGATTCTCCTGCACGATCTTGATGATCGAGCGGCCGTCGACGACGTGACAATTGGTCAGCAGCAACCGGTCGGTCACGGCCACCGCGGAGCCCTGCGACAGGTTGCGCGCCTTGGCGTCGGCGATGGAGGGGGTGGCGAGCACGACGAAGACCGATTTCTCGACCTTCTTGAAGAGCTCGGCGGGCGAGCCCGCCAGCTTTTGCATGGCGGCGGGACGCTTCGGCAGGACCGCCTGCGGCGCGGGCGGTGGGGCGACGGCGGCAGTCGGCGGCGCCGTTGCGGGCTTGGCGCCGGACGCGTTGGCGGTGAAGATCTGGGCGATATTCGGCCTGATCTCCTCCTCCTCACCGCTGGCGGCGCCGGAAGCCGCCGCCTGCGACATCGCCTTGGCGAGGCACGCGTTGAACTCGCCGATATCGAGGCGGCGGAAACGGTCGCAAATCTTCTGAAGCGCGGCGTCGCGAGCGGCCGAGAGGCTGGACCGGTCGGGCGAGGGATGGGCCTTGAGGGCGGCGAGCTGGCCGGCGACGCAAGCATTGTAGGCCGAATTCCCTTGCGTCCGCGCCACGCCGCAGATCGTATTGATCATGAGGTTGTCGTCGAAAGACAATGCCGAGCGGTCGGTCGGCGTCTCGGCGGCATGCGCGCCCATGGCGAAGACCGTAATTGCCAGAGCCGCGGAAATCGACCTCATGTCATGCCTCTCAGAAGTTGCCGGATCGGAGAGTCTCTGCCCGAGAGGTTGCCTCGCGATTAAGCGCACACGGATTTTACGTAAAATTTTAGGTATTTCTTGGAGAGGCGCTCGCCTCGCGCGGCATCAGCCCTTCCTCGGCACGCGGCATCATGACGAGCGGGCGCTCAGATCGGCGCGGCGTGCGGGGGAATCGGGTGAAGCATATCGGGGGTAAACGTAAAGGTTTTCCTCGGCGTCATGGCGAGCGAAGCGAAGCCATCCAGCCTTTTACGGCTCGATTCTGGATCGCCGCGTCGCTTCGCTCCTCGCGATGACGCCCTTTGGATAGAAAAAACAGCAAAAATTCTCGCCGTCGTTGTTCACCCGATTGCCCTGGCGCAGCGCGCGACATTCCTTGACTTTTCGGCGTTAAGGCTTAAGTAACCATCGCTGACGTAACAAGATCGCGTCGCGCGGGTCGCGCAAGCTGATGCCGGTCATACCGGGTCCGCTCCACCGCACGATGATCTCGAAGAAATGGCAGCCCGGAGCGCGCGGGCCCGCCGAACCAAGGAAAACGGGGCCGTCCCATCGGACCGCCCGCCCAGCGCAGACAAAGACTTCCCACCCATCGATGCCGCGTCCTGATCGCCCTGCGCAACCGCGCAGGCGAATGGCACGCGCTCCTCACGAATGAAAGATAGAAACCCAGTGCAATCCGCAATGCAAACTCCAGTCAAAACTCACGTGCAATCCTTTGCCGAATTGGCTCTCATCGAGCCCCTCCAGCGCGCGCTGCGCGCCGAGAACTACACCCAGCCGACGCCGATCCAGGCCGGCGCCATCCCCCATCTCCTCGCCGGCCGCGACCTTCTCGGTTGCGCCCAGACCGGCACCGGCAAGACCGCGGCCTTCGCCCTGCCGATGCTCCAGCATCTCGCCGCGCTCTTTCAACCCCTTCCCGCCAGCGGCGGCGGGCG
>JBGPOZ010000338.1:0-3408 GCA_041488295.1 Allostellaceae bacterium | reverse complement strand
GCCGGCTTCGGGTAGGACCAGACGGGATCGAACTTCACCAGCGCGCCGTGGAAGGCGGCTTCCTCCTCGGTCCACAGCGCCTTCATGGCGAGAACGCGCTCGCGCAGCAGCTTGAAGCGGGTCTCGTAGCGCGTGCCGTGATTTTCCATCTCGTCGACGTTCCAGCCGCCGCCGACGCCGAAGACGAAGCGGCCGCCGGAGAGACGGTCGAGGCTGGCAACGCATTTGGCGGTGACGATCGGGTCGCGCTGCGCGACGAGGCAGATGCCTGTGCCGAGACGAAGTTTCGTCGTCGCCGCCGCGGCGAAGGAGAGCGCGACGAAGGGATCGTAGGTGTGCACGTAGCGCTTGGGCAGCTCGCTGCCGCCGGGGAAGGGCGTGCGGCGGCTCACCGGGATGTGCGTGTGCTCGCACAGGAACAGCGATTCGAAGCCGCGCGCCTCGAGCGCTCGGGCGAGCTCGTCGACCGCCATGCCGTAATCGGTCGGGAAATAAAAGACGCCAACGCGCATGACGATCCTCCGTTCCTTAGGTTCGCTGAGATCGGGGCGTGGATATCGTTCTCTTCGATTCTATGCGCTTTTCGCAGCGCCTCACCAAGATCGTCATTGCGAGCATCGCGAAGCAATCCAAGCAACCGGCCGCGCTCGCGCATGGATTGCTTCGCCAAGGGCTCGCAATGACGGCGGCCAGAGAGGGCGCGTCGTTTCGAGGCTGCGCCCTCCGCGCATCCCCCGCGTCCTCCGCGCTAAAGGGTTCGCTCTCGACTCACCGCCGCTGCCGCGCGATGAGGCCGATCGCATTGGCGACGAGCCGCGCCGCGGTCAGCGCGCCGCGCTCGCCTTCGTCGCGCTCGGGCATGAACTCGACGATGTCGAAGGCGGCGATCCGCGCCTTCTTGGCGACGCCGCGCAGCAATTCGACGACCTGCCAATAAAGAAGCCCGCCCGGCGCGGGGCCGATCACCGCCGGCATGATGCTGGGGTCGAGCCCGTCGCAATCGATCGTGACGAGCACTTCCGATCCCGGCGCGATCTTTTCGAGAATGGGCGCGATCCCGCCCGTGTGGACCTCATGCGCGAAGGCGAATTCGACGCCGGCCGCCAGCGCGTCCTCGTAATCCTTGATCCGCGCGCTCCCGGTGCCGCGCGCGCCGATCTGGACGATGTGCTTGACCCAGCCCATCTCGCTGGCGCGGCGCATCGTGCTCGAGAGGCCGAGACGGATCCCCCCGACCTCGTCGCGCCAGTCGATATGGGCGTCGATTTGCAGCACGCTGAAGGCGCCGCGTCCTGCGAAGGCCTGAAAGAGCGGGATCGGGACGGAATCATCGCCGCCGATGACGACCGGCA
This sequence comes from Allostellaceae bacterium, assembly GCA_041488295.1. Taxonomy (GTDB): domain Bacteria; phylum Pseudomonadota; class Alphaproteobacteria; order ATCC43930; family CGMCC-115725; genus URHD0088. The sequence goes on along the minus strand of JBGPOZ010000338.1, from coordinate 2,056 downwards.
CCGCGCCGCCATCCAAGAGCGCCGCGACCGTCGCCGTGATCGTCGCCCGGTTGCCCGCGGCGTCCTCGGGATCGAAGGACAGATCGCCGCAATCGACCGCCGTCACGCCCTCGATGAGCATCCGGCCGCCGAGATCGAAATCCATGTGATCGCGCGCGCCCGCCCAATTGGCGATGCCGGCCCGGACCGCCCTGGGGCCGCCGGCGCAATAGGCGCCGACCGAAGGATAGGGCGTCGCGGCGGGCGCGCCGAGAAGGGCGATCCCGGCCTTGGCGCCGTCGGCGATCGAGGCGCGCGGCAGACCAAGGAACGTCCCCGTCGCCGAGGCCCCGAACATCCTGCCGAGCGACGATGGCGATCCCTTGCGGCTGTCCCTCATGCTTCTCCTCCAGCGCGCCTCCGCCGCGAAGCGGCGATCATAGAACAAACAGCGGGCGCGATGCCCGAAGCTGATTCAACACCAAGCCACCAAGAACACCAAGGGACCGAGCAAGTACCGGCGCCTTCGTGTCCTTTGTGTCTTCGTGGTTATCTTTCTATTCGCTTCGCGGCCGGGCGGAGCGGCGCCCGCGGCGTCACTTCTCGGATTTGACGGGCGGCGACGTCGCGGCGTCGCCGCCGCCCTCATCGAACAGGAAGAGGTTGCGCAGGAAACCGGGGGCGATGGCGCTCAGCGGATTGACCGAGATATTCGGGTCATCGAACGGACCCTTCGCCTTGAAGCCGGCGGCGAAGATCCCCTGCCCCTCGCCGCCCTGCAGCAGATTACCGATGATCGGGATGTTGCCGAGGATGCTGTTCAGCGTATAGGCCGGCACCAAGGTGCCGTCGAGATCGAGCGTCGAACGGTCGAGATCGATGGTGCCGCTCGCATTGATGCCGAGCGCGCCGCCATATGTCCGCGCCTGGCGAAGCGTCACCTTGCCGTCGCGCAGGACGAAATCGCCGGAGAGGCGGCTGAAGGGAATGCCGTCGCCGGTGAGGAGGCTGGCGATGCCGCTGAACGAGGCGAGCGAGAGGAGCTTGGCGATGACCGGCGCGCCGACGATGCGGTAATCGCCGCCGTCGATCTTGCCGATGAAGCTGCGCTGGGCGCCCGAATCCTCGGCATTGCCGCTCGCCGTCACATGACCGCCGGTAACATGGTCAGAGATGTCGAACAGCAGCAGGGCGTCGCCGAGATCGCTCGCCGAGAAGCTAAAGGGCCGCTTGCCCCCGGTCTCGCCGAAGCGGAATTTCAGCGCGCTTTTCGCGAAGGGCGACGCATCGAGGCTGATGCTCTGCCAGTGGACGCCGTCGCTGAAGGCCTGGAGGGCGACGTCCTTCGCCTCGCGCTTGGGACCGAGGATGACGCGCTGGAACCTGCCGTCGATCGCGAGCGGCGGCTCGTCCTTGCGCGTCTCGCCGGTCTTGCCGAGATTGGCGAAGAGGCCCGTCGCATCGAGCGCCGGGCCCTGAAGCTCGGCCCGCCAGCCGCCTTCGGGACGGCGCGCGACCGTCCCGGCGAAATCCGTCTCGCCGAGGTTGAAGCGCTTCAGCTCGGCGCGCTGCAGGCTGCCGTCGCGCGCGCCGAAAGACGCGGCGAGGCGCACATCCATCCCGGCGCCCTTCACCGTCGCGTCGCGAATGCCGGCGAGACGGTCGCCGGCGAGATCGAGCTCGAGCTTGGCGCTCGCCGGCGCGCCGGCCGGTTTCGACCAGTTGAGATCGGGCATCGAAAGGCCGGCGCCGTCGGCCGCGATCGCAATTGTCGCGGTACCGCTCCGGTCGGCGAATTGGCTGAGTGCGGCATCGATGCCGAGCGGTCCCGTCACCGTCACCGCCGGGATGGCGAGGCCGAGGCGGCGGCGCGTCGCCTCGTCGAGCTGTCCGTTCACCGCGACGCGGCTGCGGACGCCGTCGCGCGGCTTGAAATTCTGCTGCCAGACGAGCGTCGCCGGCATGCCGGCGAGCTTCGCCTTGCCGTCGACCTTCATGCCCGCGCGATCGAGATTTAAGGTCAAATCGCCCTCGCTCAGATCCTGATCGAGCACGATCTTGCCGAGCGCCACATCGG
>JBGPOZ010000337.1:0-3414 GCA_041488295.1 Allostellaceae bacterium | reverse complement strand
GTTGAGGCGGTGCGGCCGATTGAGCGTGACGATTCGCACACCATCGCCCGCATCCTCCGTCAGAACCGTTCCTGTCATGGCCGATCCTTTCTAATGACGCGGCGGGTCTTGCCTTCGGTCCGCGGCAGCGTACCGAAGGCCAGCAGGGTGACGTGCGCGGTCAAACCGAGATCGCGCTTGATCGCCGCCGCGACCCTCTCGGCGAGCCCTTCCGGCGGATTGCCCGAGAGCGCCTCGCTCAGCTCCGCCTCGACGGGCAGCCGGTCATAGGGTCCGGGACCGACGAGGACGATCCGAAATTCGCCGGAAAGGCGGTCGTCCCGGTTGATCACCGCCGCAAGCTGCGCCGGAAAAGCATTGATACCCCGCACCACCACCATATCGTCGCTGCGACCGATGACGCGAAAGCGCGGCGCGGTGCGGCCGCAGGGTGCGCGATCGGTGCCGGTCAGCACGATGATGTCGCCGGTGCGAAAGCGCACCAGCGGTTGGCATTCGCGGCTGACATGCGTCAGGACAAGCTCGCCGCTCTCCCCTTCGCGCCACGGCAAAGCGGCGCCGCTCTCGGGCACGATCAGCTCGGGATGGAGCACATCGAGCGCCATGAAGTGGAGATCGTTATTCACCTCGCTCTGGCCGGCGAAATTGCAAAACACATCGCTGACCCCGTAATTGGCGTTGCGCACCTTGAAACCCCAATTGGCTTCGAGGCGGCGGCGGAACTCCGGATTGTCGAGACCGGCCTCGCCGCCGAAGAGGCCGAGTTGCAGGCGGAGATCGCGCGGCCGAAGACCGGGGAAATGCTCGGCGATGACGCGCTCGAGCACCGCCGGGTAGGACGGCGTGCACGAGATGGCCGTGATGCCGAGCTCTTGGATCGTGCGGATCAGGAGCTGCGTTTCACCGACACCGAACGGCACGACCGCGGCGCCGGTTTCCTCGAGTGTCGTGTGATCGGTGAAGCCGCCCATCCAAAGCCGGTAGTTGAGGCAATGCACGACGCGGTGGCCGGGGCCGAGCCCGGAGGCACCCTGGGCGCGCGCGCCGACCTTCGCGGTCTCACCGGCGTCCTGCGCCGAGAGCGCAAGGTTCATCGCCGTGCCCGTGGTGCCCGAGGTGCGATGGATTCGCGCGATCTTCGCCGCCGGCGACGCGAGGTAATCGCCGAACGGGGGATGCGCGCTCTGGCTCTGCCGCAGCATCTCCTTGTCGGTCAGCGGCAAGTCCCTAAGGCCTTCGAGCCGGATCGGCGGCGCGGCGCCGGCCCAGGCGCGGCGATGAAGAGGCGAGGTCACCGCGACATATTCGCGCTGCTTTTCCCAGCAGGCTTGGCGATGCGCGGCGAGTGCGTTGAGATCGGCGAAGTCGGCGCGTTCGATCAGCATCTCTGCACCTCGCCGCCCGTCTTCACGACCGAGCCGCGGATCGCCACCATCGCGTTGCGAAGCCGATCGACGGGGCCGCGGTCAGAATTGCTCCTTGTACCCGCCATCCTCCTTCGCATGCGCGCCCCAGGGCGCGCGCGCGAAAATCCGGCGAAGCATCGGCTCGAACGCGGCGAGCGGCATCGTATCGTAATCGGGGTCGAAGGCCATCTGGTCGTATTTGCCGCAGAATTCGACGCACATCTCGAATGCGGGGTGGCCGCGATACTGCTCCCGCCCGTTCCGGTCGGTTCCGAAATAATGGAAGTAGTAGTAGCCTTGGAAGAGCCCGTGCTGGCGGATCATCCAATAGGTGTAGGGTCGCACGTAAGGCTTCAAGATCGAGGCGGCGTATTCCGAGTGGTTCATCGTCGCCACCATGTCGCCGATGTCATGAAGAAGCGCAGCGACGACGTATTCCTCATCCCGCCCGTCGCGATGGGCGCGCGTTGCCGTCTGCAGCGAGTGAACGAGGCGGTTGACGAGCTCGCCCTCATAGCTGTTCTCGAGCTGCTTCAACGCCAGGAGTACGCGATCCGCCAGGTTCCGCTCGAAGACCTTGAAATGCTCGAAGACGAGCGCGTAATCCTCCTTCGTCCCCTCGTCCATGCGGCGGTAGCGCGCGGTGGGTTGGATCTTCAGATCATCCGGCATCTCTTAACTCCCTTACGATGACAGGATCGGGTCGGGCGTCAACGCCCGCCCGGCGGCTTCCCGCTGGTCATGCCGGCGAGCGCCCGCGGCGGCCGTTGCGCGCCGCGAAACAGAACGCTCGCCTGAATCTCGACAGCACGTTGCCACGCGGCGAGCTCCGCCGCACCCAGCAAATTTCGCGGCAGCGGATCGATGTCGAAGTTTCCATATGCGTCATGACCGCGCACCAGCACCGCCGATTCGCGCGGGGCGTGCTGATGCGCATGCGTCGGGATCATCTCGAGCAGGAAGAGAATACGCCGGTCCCTCCCGAAATTCGGATTGGACCCATGGACGATCGCATTGTTGAACAAGGCGATCTCGCCGGGATCGAGCGCGAAATCCACGGCCGCCGACCGATCGAAGCTGGCATCGATATACTGCTCGCGCGAGAGCAGGCTGTCGGTCTTGAACGCCTCCTTATGCGGCAGCAATGGCCCCCGATGCGATCCGGGGATGCCGCGAATGCAGCCATTTTCCGGGCGCGATGGCGAGAGGGCGAGCGCGACGATGACGACGATCGGCCTGACGTCGGCATAGGCGGTGTCCTGGTGCCAGCCGGCGAAGGTCTTGCCGTCCGCCGCTTTCGCCCTGAGCGAGGTGCCCCAGCAGAGGATGTTCGGGCCGATGAGGTCTTCGGTCGCATCGAGGATGCCGGGCTCGCGGATCATCTCGTCGACCCAGGGGCAGATCATGTGCGCCTTCTGATCCAGCTTCAGCCGATGATCGGGGAAGGCCGTCTCGAAGCCTTCAAGGCAGCGCCGGTAGAAGAGGGCCCGCTCCTCCGAGATCGCGCGCACCGGCGTGACAAAGCCGTCCCGCGCGAATGCCTCGACTTGAGAGGGCGAGAGGACTTTCGGCATGACTTGCACCTCGAGAAACGTAAGAGCGTGAATTATGCCGTCATCCGGGCAGTCGTTCAAGAATGAGACGACTGTTCGGGTATGCGAACGTGCTTCTTAGCCTCTCCTCTTGCGGGAGAGGGAGTCATGCGTTCGTATATAAGAACGGAAATCTCATAATTGAACGATGCTCCGCGGCGCGGCATAATCGGCATAGGACTCGGAGGCTGGGATGGCTCTCGCAGAACTCGATCGGTCGCAGATCTTTCCCGAGAAGGCGCTGCCGGACGCCGCGGCGCTGATCGCCGCGGGGCGCAAGATGGCGCAAACCGTGAGGGTCGGCCGCTCGCCGTTCCTTGCGACTTATGCCGTCGGCTCGGAGGCCGAATACAAGCGTCGCTGCGTTGCCGAGAACCGCATCATGACGCATGCCCAGATCGGCTTCCGCGATTCCG
>JBGPOZ010000336.1:0-3425 GCA_041488295.1 Allostellaceae bacterium | reverse complement strand
TTTATTTGGAGCGGGTGAAGGGAATCGAACCCTCGTCGTAAGCTTGGGAAGCTTCTGCTCTACCATTGAGCTACACCCGCGCGCTACGATGGCCAGCTTATATCCGCGCGGGCGGGGCTCGTGCAAGGAACTCGTCGGAGATCTCTACGAGCGATGAGCAGGATCGTCGTCGTCGGTGCAGCGCAGTTGGGGCCGATCGCGCGGCAGGACGGGCGTGGCGAGGTCGTCGAGCGGCTCATCGCGCTGCTGCGCGAGGCGAAGGCGATGGGCTGCACCCTCGTCGTCTTCCCGGAGCTCGCCCTCACCACCTTCTTCCCGCGCTGGTTCCTCGCGGATGAGGCCGAGATCGACGCCTTCTGCGAGCGCGAGATGCCGGGGCCGGCGACGCAGAAGCTGTTCGACGAGGCAAAGCGTCTCGGCCTCGGCTTTTGCCTCGGCTACGCCGAGCTCGCGGCGGAAGGGGGCAAGAGCCATCGCTACAACACCGCCATTCTCGTCGACGCCGACGGCCGCATCGTCGGCAAATACCGCAAGGTGCATCTTCCGGGCCACGCAGAGCACGAGCCGTGGCGGCGCTTCCAGCATCTGGAGAAACGCTATTTCGAGATCGGCAATCTGGGATTCCCGGTCTTTCGCGCCTTCGGCGGCCTCTTCGGCATGTGCATCTGCAACGATCGGCGCTGGCCCGAGACCTATCGCGTCATGGGGCTGCAGGGCGTCGAGATGATCCTTCTTGGATACAACACGCCGGTCCACAACCCGCCGGCGCCCGAGCACGACAACCTCGCCAATTTCCACAACCATCTCGTCATGCAGGCCGGGGCCTATCAGAATGGCTGCTTCGTCGTCGGCGTCGCCAAGGGCGGGACCGAGGAGGGCGTGCCCTCGATCGCCGGCAGCGCCATCATCGCGCCGTCGGGCGAGATCGTGGCGCAAGCCGCAACTTTGGGCGACGAGTTGATCGTCGCGCGCTGCGATCTCGATCTCACGAGATCCTACAAGGAAACGATCTTCAATTTCGCCAAGCACCGCGTGCCCGAGGCCTACCGCCTCATCACCGAGCGCAAGGGCGCGGTGGTGCCGGACTAATCCTCCTTGCAAAGGTTTAAGGACAGCGCCTCATGACTTCCCTCGGCCCCAATCAGCATCTCATCGGCAAGCCGGGCTCGCGCGCCGAGCTCGACACCCCGGCGCTTTGCCTCGATCTCGACGCCTTCGAGCGCAACGTCGCGGCGATGGCGGCGCTGTGCCGCGACCGACGGATCGCGCTCCGCGCGCATGCGAAGACGCATAAATCGGTGAAGATCGCCGAGCGCCAGATCGCCGCGGGCGCGGTCGGCGTCTGCTGCGCCACGATCGGCGAAGCAGAGATCATGGTGAAGGGCGGCATCAAAGGCGTCCACGTCACCTCGCCGCAAGTGACGCGATCGAAGATCGCTCGTGTCGTCGCGCTCGCTGCGGCGCCGCATCACGGCTTCTCGGTGGTGGTCGACGATCCGGACAACCTCGAGGCGCTGGCGGCGGCGGCGCGGGAGGCCGGGATCACCGTCGATACGCTCGTCGATTACTCGGCAGGGCATCACCGCACCGGCGCCGCGACCGAGGAGGACACAATCGCCCTCGCGCGCGCGGCGGCGGGAATGAAGGGGATCCGCTTCCGCGGCATCCAATCCTATTCCGGCAATCTCCAGCACATCGCCGACCGCAACGAGCGGATCGAGAAGGCGAAGCTGCGCCTTGTCGTCCTCGGCCGCATCGTCGAGACGATCCGGTCCGAGGGCATCGAGGTGTCGATCGTCACCGGCTCCGGCACGGGCACGCACGACGTCGACGCCGAGGCGCGTGTCTTCACCGAGATGCAGACCGGCTCCTACATCTTCATGGACGTCGATTATCACCGCGCCTTGAAGGACGGGCGCAACGTGCCGCCCTTCGAGACCTCGCTCTTCGTCCAGGCGGCGGTGGTGAGCCGCAACGGCGCCAAGATCCCGGGCGGCCAAGTGACGACCGATGCCGGGTTGAAGAGCTTTGCGACCGAGGGGCCGAAGCCCGAGATCATGGCCGGGGCGCCGCCGGGTTCGACATATACCTGGTTCGGCGACGAGCACGGCAAGCTGCTTTTCCCGCCGGGCTCCGAAGTTCCGGCGCTCGGCGCGCGCATCGAGCTGATGACCCCGCATTGCGATCCGACGGTCAATCTCTTCGACGTCTACCACGTGCTGCGCGGCGACACCCTCGTCGACATCTGGCCGGTCGACGCTCGAGGCAAGCGATAGGAATTGTTTTACCACGAAGGCACGAAGACACTCAGCCCCGCCGAGCGTCTTTGCGAGCGTAGCGAAGCAATCCAGTCATTTGGGCGGCCGCTTGGTTTGCTTCGCCTTCGGCTCGCAATGACGATGTCCCGGCGGGAGCACCTCCTCTTCTTCGTGTCCTTCGTGCCTTCACCGTAAAAAAAAGGGCCGCGGTTGCCCGCGGCCCTTTCCGGTACTCAAGGCGACCCGATTTAGTAATCCATGTCGCCCATGCCGCCGCCCGGCATCGCCGGCGCCGCGGACTTCTTCTCCGGCTTCTCGGCAACCATCGCCTCGGTGGTGATGAGGAGGGCGGCAACCGAAGCCGCATCCTGCAAGGCGAGGCGCACGACTTTTGTCGGGTCGATGATGCCGGACTTCACCATGTCGCAATACTTGCCGGTCTGGGCGTCGTAGCCGTAATTGGCGTCGCCCTTGTCGAGCAGCTTGCCGATGACGATCGAGCCGTCGGTGCCGGAGTTCTCGACGATCTGCCGCACCGGCGATTGTAGCGCACGGCGGACGATGTCGATGCCGACCTTCTGGTCGTCGTTCTCGGGCTTCAGCTTCTCGAGCGCCTTGCTGCCGTAGAGGAGCGCGACGCCGCCGCCGGCGACGACGCCTTCCTCGACCGCGGCCCGGGTCGCATGCATCGCGTCGTCGACGCGATCCTTGCGCTCCTTCACCTCGACCTCGGTCGCGCCGCCGACGCGGATGACGGCAACGCCGCCCGCCAGCTTCGCCAGACGCTCCTGGAGCTTCTCGCGGTCGTAGTCCGAGGTCGTCTCCTCGATCTGCGCCTTGATCTGCCCGATCCGGCCCTGGATGTCCTTCTTCTTGCCGGCGCCGTCGATGACGGTGGTGTTTTCCTTCTCGATCCGGATCTTCTTCGCCGTGCCGAGCATGTCGAGCGTCACGTTCTCGAGCTTGATGCCGAGGTCTTCGCTGATGACCTGGCCGCCGGTCAGGATCGCGATATCCTCGAGCATCGCCTTGCGGCGATCGCCGAAGCCCGGCGCCTTCACCGCACAGGCGGAGAGGGTGCCCCGGAGCTTGTTCACGACCAAGGTGGCCAGGGCCTCGCCCTCGACCTCTTCAGCCACGATCAGCAGCGGCTTGCCAGCGCGAGCC
>JBGPOZ010000335.1:0-3440 GCA_041488295.1 Allostellaceae bacterium | reverse complement strand
CTGACTCTCAGACGACGCGGCTCTTTGCCGCGGGATCGACGGAGAGCACCGCGTCGATGAACGAGGCGAGCTCTGGCGTCGTCGGTTCGTTAAAGAGTTTTGCCGGCGGGCCCTTCTCCCAGATTCGGCCCTGATGCATGAAAACGATCGTGTCGGCGCTGCGCCGGGCAAAGCCCATCTCATGGGTGACGAGGACCATCGTCATGCCGTCCTTTGCCAGAATCTCGAGGACGCGGACGACCTCGCCGATCAGCTCGGGATCGAGCGCGGCGGTGATCTCGTCGAAAAGGACAAGACGCGGCTCCATGGCGAGGGCGCGCGCGATCGCGACGCGCTGCTGCTGGCCGCCCGAAAGTTGCCCCGGATATGCGGCGATCTTGTCTTCGAGATCGACCATCCGCAGAACCTTGCGGGCAAGCGCCCGCGCCTCGGCCAAATTCATCCCCTTTGCCGCAGTCGGGCCCAAGGTGATGTTCCGCTCGACCGAGAGATGCGGGAAAAGGTTGTAGCTTTGAAAGACGATGCCGATCTCGCGGCGCAGCGCCCTCAAACGCTGTGGGCTCAACTTCAATTCCTCGCCGTCGAACTCGATCGCGCCGCTGTCCGGCCGCTCGAGCCCGTTGATGCAGCGCAGGAGCGTGCTCTTGCCGGAACCGCTCCGTCCGATGATCGCGACGACCTCGCCCGACTCGACTGCGAGCGAGACCGCGTCGAGCGCGAGATGGGAGCCGAAGCGTTTAGAAATGCTTCTTAACGCCAAGATTGGCATCGATTCGCCTTTCGAGACCCTGCGCCAGGAGCGAGAGCGGCCAGCACAGAATGAAATAGAGCGCCGCCACGACTGGATAGACGATCATCGGCTTGAAGGTCGTGTTGGTCATCAGCTGACCTGCGCGGGTCAACTCGACGAAGCCGATGATCGCGGCGATCGAGGTGCTCTTGATGAGCTGGACCATGAAGCCGACGGTCGGCGGGATCGAGATGCGCGCCGCTTGCGGCAGGATCACGTACCAGAGCTGCTTCGGGAAGCTGAGCGCGAGGCATTTGGCGGCCTCCCATTGCGGCAGCGGGATCGCCTCGATCGAGCCGCGCCAAATCTCGCCGAGGAAGGCGGCGGAATAGAGGGTGAAGGCGAGCAGCACCGCCGGCCATGGCGGGACCTGGATGTTGAAGAGGACGGCGATGCCGTAATAGACGACGAAGAGCTGCATCAGGACCGGCGTTCCCTGAAACAGCTCGATATAGCCGATGGCGAGCCAGCGTAGCGGGCGCACCGGCGCGATGCGCAAGATCGCTACGACGATCCCGAGAATACCGCCGCCGACCAGCGCGCCGAGCGACAAAGCGAGCGTCCAAGGGATCGCCTTCAGGAGGTAGAGAAACTCGCCGGTTCCGAAGCTGCGGCCCATTTCTACCTCACGCCGCCCGGCCGCGTTGGAAGACGGCCCAGTAGATGGCGCTGAAGCCGGCGCGAAAGCCGAGAGCCATCGCGAGATAGAGGCCGGTCGCGACAAAGTAGAATTCGAAGGACCGGAAGGTCGTCGATTGCAGCGAATTGGTGATCGCCGTCAGCTCGACCGCGGAAATCGTCGAGACGATGCTCGAGCTCAGCATCAGGAGAATGAACTGGCTCGCCAGTGCGGGATAGACCGTCTTCAACGCCGGGAAGAGGATGATGAGGCGAAAGATCTGCAGCCGCTTGAAGCCGAGCGCGCGCGCCGCCTCGATCTGGCCGCGCGGGATCGCCTCGATGCCGGCGCGGATGATCTCGCTCGCATAGGCGCCGAGATTGACCGTCATGGCAAGCAGCGCTGCGCTGTTCGCGGTGAGACGCAGCCCGATCACCGGCAGCGAAAAATAGAAGATGAAGATCTGTACCAGGAAGGGCGTGTTGCGGATCAGCTCAACGTAACCGGTGACGAGCCAGCGCACCGGCCGCGGGCCCGCCGATTTGCCATAGGCGCACAGGACGGCGAGGCTGAGGCCGAGCGCCATGGCGCTCGCCGAGAGCTGGATCGTGAGCCGCGCGCCGTCGAGAAGCTCGGGAAAATGCTCCCAGACGACGTTGAACTGAAAGACGTAGTTCACGCCGTGTCTCTTTGCTTCACAGGACCCCGGCGAGACGCGATGGGAGCCGATCCGCTGTCGACATCATGCACATCGAGGCGCGCTGCTGTTGATCGAACGGCCATTCCCCCTCATCCAAGCGAGATGTTGGGACATCGAAGAAGCGTCACCGCCGCGCTGGCGCGGCGATGACGCCAGCTCTTCAGAATGTCGGCAAGGGAGGCAGATCGAGGCCGGTATACTTCTTGTAGATCGCGGCCAGGGTGCCGTTCTGCGCATTGAGAAAAAGCCAGGTGTTGATGAATTGCCTGAGCTCGAAATCATCATGCCGCACGATCGGCCCGTAAAACGCCGTCGTCACGGTCAGCTTGGTCTCGATCCCTTTGTCGGGATTGCCATCCGCCACCGTCTTCCCGGCAAAGGAGGTCATCGCGACGGCGTCGACCTGCCCCGAGAGCAGCGCCTGGATCGTCGCGCCGATCTCATCGAACCAGACGATGTTGGTGCCGGGCGGCGCCATCTTCGGCACGGTCGCCTCCTCGAGCGTCGCGCGGGTGATGCCGATGCGCTTGCCGGCGAGGTCGGCGGGCGTTTTGATGGCGGTGCTCTTCGGCCCGAAAATGACGATCGAGAGCGCGCCGTTCGGATTGCAGTACATGACCGCCTTGGCGCGGTCGGTCGTGACCGAGATCGAAGCGATGGTGACATCGGCGCGGCCCGCCAAGAGCGATGGGATGCGGCCCGTCGAGGGCACCTGCACGAATTCGAGCTCGACGCCCATATCCTTCGCCAATTGGCGCGCGGTCGCGACGTCCGAGCCGTCGGGCTGGCCGTCCTTGTCGAGAATTCCGAAGGGGGGGTTGCCGACATCGATGGCGACGCGGAGCTTCTTCTCCTTCAGGATCTTGTCGAGCGTGCTTTCGGCGCCGGCGGGCTGCGCCGCGACCAGGAGCGGCAGCGCTGCCAACATCATCGCCGCGAACCATCTCAGGCACGATTTCATGGCATTTTCTCCCTTTGCGTCATGAGCTCTACCGGCTCAGGTTTTTTCATATAACTATCTGATAAACAACAATGAAAGCGCTTCCATTCTAGCGGTCTATACGGAAGAAGTCAAGGGCTGTGCCGGTCGCTCGCCGGATCCGGTCAAATTGCCCGCCGCCGAGCGTGTCGCCGCGCGCGCCGGCCCCGTCGACTGACGGAGGACCATCGTGGCCTCCAGCTCGATCTTCATCGGGCCGCTCCGGCCGGCGATGCGATCGAGCAGGAAATCGGCGATCGCCGTCCCGATCCGATCGGCTGGAATGTGGACGGTGCTGAGCGGCGGATCGAGCTCGGCGACGATCTCGAGATCGGAGAAGCCGGCAACGGAG
>JBGPOZ010000334.1:0-3442 GCA_041488295.1 Allostellaceae bacterium | reverse complement strand
GCGCGTCACGCTCTACAGCGGCGCCGTCGATATCGGGCAGGGCTCGAACACGATCCTCTCGCAGATCTGCGCCGACGCGCTCGGCGTACCGGTCGGCGCCATCCACCTTGTCACCGGCGACACCGATCGGACCGAGGATGCCGGCAAGACCTCGGCCTCGCGCCAGACCTACATCTCCGGCGCCGCGGCGAAGGCCGCCGGCGAGGCGTTGCGCCGACAAATCCTCGAGCGGGCGGGCGCGAGCGCCTCGGCGCGGCTCGTTCTCGGCGCCGGACGCGTCGCGATCGAGGATGGCGACGGCCACCACGAGCTCGATCTTGCCGCCTTGCCCGCCTCGAACGAGAGCGGCGATGTCTTGACCGGAACCGGGCGCTTCGATCCGCCGACGACGCCGCTCGACGCCGACGGCCAAGGCACGCCTTACGCCAGCTATGCCTTCGCCGCGCAGATGGCGGAGGTCACGGTCGACACGATTCTCGGCACGGTGACGATCCAGCGTATCACCGCCGCGCATGATGTTGGCCGCGCCGTCAACCCGCGCGAGGTCGAGGGGCAGATCCATGGCGGCATCGCGCAAGGGATCGGCCTCGCGCTGATGGAGGAGTACATCCCGGGCCGCACCGAGAATTTGCACGATTACCTCATCCCGACCTTCGGCGACGTCCCGGAGATCGCGTGCATCCTCATCGAGGATCCGGACCCGCTTGGCCCCTATGGCGCGAAAGGGATCGGCGAGCCCGCTCTCGTTCCGACCGCGCCCGCGATCCTCAACGCCGTCCACCACGCGACCGGAATTCGCTTGCGCCGCGTCCCGGCGACGCCCGACCGCGTCCGCGCCGCGCTCAAGGAGGCCGGATATGAGTGAAACCCGCCACGACGCCGAGGGCGGCATCATCATTTGCGATGCCTGCCCCGTCCTTTGCCGCATCCGCCCTGGCAAGAGCGGCGCGTGCGACCGCTATGCCAATGAGGGCGGCGTGCTGACGCGCACCGACCCGATGGTGCTCGTCGAAGCTTCGCCCGCGCTCGTGCCCTTCCTCGGCGACGAGTGGGACGGCAACCCCGTGCCGGACACGCCGCTCTTTCTCACCGGCATCGGTTCCGGAACGACCTATCCCGATTACAAGCCGGCGCCCTTCATCGTCTCGAGCCGGCACAAGGGGGTCGATGTCGTGACGGTCGTCACCGAGGCGATCTTCAGCTATTGCGGCGCCAAGGTGAAGATCGACACCGACCGCTTCATCGGTCCGGAAGCGGCGCCGGTCCGCGCCAAGGGCGAGCAGATCGGTCATGTGACGACGGCGGAATACGGCTCGCAGATGCTGGCGCTGGGGGGCGTCCGGCACATCACCGGCGGCAGCAAGAAGGAGGGCGTCGTCACGACCGAGACGCTGCTCGCGCTCTGCAACAGGGAGGCGGCCCACCTCACCGTCGATGGCGGGGCCGCTCTCACCATCGAAGCCGGCGCGGCGCCGGTCATCGACGGCGTCCGCGAGGAGCGGATGCGCGTCGGCTGCGGGTCGGCGACGATCGGCATGTTCGCAAAGCAATGGCATGGCCATGTCGACGAGGTCATCGTCGTCGACGACCACATCACCGGCGTCTTGAGCGAGCACCAAGCCGGACGGTTCCTCGGGATGAGTCCGGCGGGCATCCGCGTGCGCGGCCACAAATCGACGCCGGGCCGCTATTTCCGGGTGGCGCATCCCGGCACTGGCTGGGGCGGCACCGACATCGAAGATCCCTTGGCGATCATCGAGCGGATCGACCCGAAGACGGCGCGGCCGGGCATGCGCCTTCTCATGGTCTCGACGACCGGCGCCGATGCCGCCTACTTCATCCTCGATGACGCTTTGCGGCCCGTTGCCGCCGCGATGCCCGAAGCCGTGCGGCACGTCGTCGAACGGATCGGCGAGAATTGCGAACCCTCGGTCGCCTCGGTCCTCTTCATGGCGGGGGCGGGCGGGTCGCTGCGTGCCGGCGTCACCGAGAATCCGGTGCGCCTCACCCGCTCGGTCAAGGACGCGCTGGTCCGCGTCACCTGCGGCGGCGCGCCCGTCCATGTCTGGCCGGGCGGCGGCATCACCTTCATGGTCGATGTGACGGCGATGCCGAGGCGGTCCTTCGGTTCGGTGCCGACGCCGGCCATCGTCGGGCCGATCGAGTTCACGATGCGCCGCAACGATTACGCGGCGATGGGCGGGCACATGGATCGCGTGCACCCACTCGCCGAGCTGCGCGGCCGCGTGCGCCGTGAGAGCCGGCACGATGCCACCCCCTGGCCGCCGAACCTCATCTTCGATCCCGATGAGAGCGCCGGTGGCTGAGCGCGCGCCAGGCGGACCCTCCGGCCGCCTCCTTCCGGATGGCCGGCTGCATTTGCAGCACGGCCCGATCGACCTCGTCATCGAGGCGTTCGGCGCACCCGCCGAGCGCCGGCTCGCCTATCGACAGGCCTGGGATCGCTTCCAGGACATCCTCGCGACCCTGGTGTCGGAGCTGCCGCTCCTGCGCCGCGCCGTCGATGCCGACCATCCAGGCGTTGCCGGCCCGGTCGCGTGCCGCATGCTCGCCGCTTGCCGGCCGCTCGCCGCGCGCTTCATCACGCCGATGGCCGCCGTCGCCGGAGCGGTCGCCGACGAGGTTTTGGCAGCGCTCATCGCCGGGCGGCAGCTTGCCAAGGCTTATGTCAACAATGGCGGCGACATCGCGCTTTACCTGGCGCCGGGCGAGCGCTTCGCCGCCGGCCTTGTCGCCGATGACGAGCATCCCGCGATCGACGGTATTGCGGCGATCACCAGCGACATGCCGGTGCGCGGCGTCGCGACCAGCGGGTGGCGCGGGCGCAGCTTCTCGCTCGGTATCGCCGATGCCGCGACGGTGCTGGCGCGCGATGCCGCCGCGGCCGACGCCGCGGCGACGCTCGTCGCCAATGCCGTCGATCTCGATCATGCGGCGATCGA
Source organism: Allostellaceae bacterium (assembly GCA_041488295.1). Taxonomy (GTDB): domain Bacteria; phylum Pseudomonadota; class Alphaproteobacteria; order ATCC43930; family CGMCC-115725; genus URHD0088. Next base: position 479 of record JBGPOZ010000334.1, on the reverse strand, counting down.
GCGACGACCTGCCAGCGAGCTCGACGAGGCGAGCGATCTCGGCGGGCGCCTCGTGACCGTCGCGGTCGGCCGGCTCGACGCCGCGGCGATCGAGGAGGCGCTGTCGCGCGGCAGTGCCTGCGCCGAGGCGTTTCGACGCCGCGGGCTTATCTATGGCGCCGTGCTCGTGCTGCAGGGAAGCCTCCGCATCGTCGGACCCGAGGCGCTCCTGGGCCAAGCCGAGCCGAGGCGGCTTCGCGCATGAAGCCTCGAACCGCGACGATCGTCGGCTGCGATGTCGGCGGCACCTTCACCGACCTCATCCTCTATGATGAAGATCGGCGACAAGTGCTTGTCGCGAAAGTGCCGACTACCGTCGACAATCAGGCCGAGGGCGTCCTCGCCGCCTTGGCGGAGGTCGAGGCGGATCTCGCCGAGATCGCCATCGTCCATGGCACGACGACGACGACCAACGCGCTCCTCGAGCGGAAGATCGCGCG
>JBGPOZ010000333.1:0-3477 GCA_041488295.1 Allostellaceae bacterium | reverse complement strand
CTGCCCTCCCCCGCGCGCGGGGGAGGGTTTTTAAAAAGGTCTCGCGAGCGGGGGCCGGGGGCAATGCGCACACGCCAACCGAGAGGATGGCGTCACATGCCCTCGCCCGGCGCCTTCAGCTCGACGGTGTTGCCGTCGGGGTCCTGGATATAGATCGAGGGGCCGGTGCCGGTGGCGCCGTAGCGCTGCCCGGTCTCGCCGATGGCGATGCCATGCGCCTTGAGATGCGCGCGCAGCGCCGCCTCGTTGAAATGCGTGAGGCGCACGCAGAAATGATCGAGGTTGCGCCCTTCCGTGCCGGGCCCCGCGCCGCCGACCCGGCCGAGCTTTCCATCCAGCGGCACGAGGTCGATCAGCGCGCTGCCGGCGCGGAGCTGCAGAAGCCCCAGCTCCTCCTGCCATTTCTCGATCGCGCAGCCGAGCACGTCGCGATAGAACACCGTCGCGCGCTCGAGATCGGCAACGCGCAGCACGACATGGTCGAGCGCGGCGACTGCAATCGGGTTCTTCGGCATCTCAGTGCGCCGCGCCGCGGATCAATGTCCCAGCGCCCTCGGTGAAGAGCTCGAGCAGGATCGCATGCTCCATGCGGCCATCGAGGATGACGGCCGCCTCGACCCCGCCATCCACCGCCTCGAGGCAGGTCTCGACCTTGGGGATCATGCCGCCGCTGATCGTGCCGTCGGCGATCATCGCGCGCGCCTGCCCCGCCGCCAGCTCGCTGATGAGGCGCTTCTCGCGATCGAGCACGCCCGGGACGTCGGTCAAGAGGAGAAAGCGCGTCGCCCGCGCCGCCGCCGCCACCGCGCCCGCCGCCGTATCGGCGTTGATGTTGAAGGTCTCGCCGTGGGCGCCGACGCCGATCGGAGCGATCACCGGAATGATGTCGGACCGCGCAAAACTCTCGAGCATCGCCGCGTTGACGTGCTCCGGCTCGCCGACGAAACCGAGATCGAGCAGCCTTTCGATGTTGCTCTCGGGATCGCGCCGCCGGCGCTCGAGCTTCTTCGCGCGGATGAGGCCTCCATCCTTGCCGGAGAGGCCGATCGCGGTGCCGCCCGCGCGGTTGATCGCCGAGGCGAGCTGTTTGTTGATCGAGCCCGAGAGCACCATCTCGACGATCTCGACCGTCGTCTGGTCGGTGACGCGCAGCCCGTCGATGAAATCGGATTTGATCTTGAGCCGCTCGAGCATCTGGCCGATCTGCGGGCCGCCGCCATGGACGACGATCGGATTGATGCCGACCTGCTTCAAGAGGACGATGTCGCGCGCGAAGCTGTCGCCGAGCGCGGTATCGCCCATCGCGTGCCCGCCATATTTGACGAGAACCGTCTTGCCGGCGTAGCGCCGCATATAGGGCAGCGCCTCGGCGAGGACGGCCGCCTTCGAGGCGGCGGCGGAGAGAGTATGCGGTCTGTCGATCATCGGCGCCGACTTTATCGCGCCTCGGCGGGCATCGCCAGCGCGGCGAGATCGGCGCGCAGCGCCGCGATGCCACCGCCCGCATGCGCGCTCGTCGCATGGATGAAGGGGTGCGCGGCGACATGGCCCTTGAGCGCCGCCTTGACGGCGGCAAGGCACGCCTCCAGCTCGGCCGGGCGCACCTTGTCAGCCTTGGTGAGAACGATCTGGAACGACACCGCCGCGACATCGAGCATGTCCATCAGCGGGCGGTCGACCTCCTTGACGCCATGCCGCGCATCGATGAGGAGGCAGACGCGGCGGAGCGCGGGGCGACCGCTGAGATAAAGGCGGATGAGCTCGGTCCAGCGCGCGACCTCGTGCTTGGGCGCCGCGGCGTAGCCGTAGCCCGGCATGTCGACGAGGGCGAGACGATGGCCGAGCGTGAAGAAATTGAGCTGGCGCGTCCGCCCCGGCGTGTGCGAGGTGCGGGCGAGCGCCGATCGCCCGGTGAGGGCGTTGAGGAGGCTCGACTTGCCGACATTGGAGCGCCCGGCGAAGGCGATCTCGGGCAGGGCGTCCGGCGGCAGCGCATCGATGGTCATCGCGCCGGCGATGAAATCGCATTCGCGGGCGAAGAGAAGCCGGCCGGCTTCGACGGCAGCCTCGTCCGCGACCTCTCGAGCGGGATCGATGGTCATGGCACCGCCGTCGTGCGTCCCCTCGCCGTGAGGAGCCGCCGCAAGGCCGCGTCTCGAAGGACGCAAGTTGCATATCCAAGGCCCAACCGCGATCACACCGCGCCGGCGCGGCGCATGATCACCCATTGCTGGAGCACCGAGAGGGTGTTGTTCCACGCCCAATAAATGACGAGACCGGCGGGAAAGGAAGCCAGCATGTAGGTGAACATGATCGGCAGGAACATGAACATCTTCGCCTGGACGGGATCGGCCGGCTGCGGGTTCAGCTTCTGCTGCAAGAACATCGTCGCGCCCATGATGAGCGGCCAGCCGCCGATCATGAGGAAGGAGCCGAGGTGGGGGATGCTCATCGGATCGAACGGCAGGAGCCCGAAGAGATTGGCGAAGGAGGTGGGATCGGGCGCCGACAGATCGCGGACCCAGCCGAAGAACGGCGCCTGCCGCATCTCGATCGTGACGAACAGCACCTTGTAGAGCGAGAAGAAGACGGGGATCTGCACGACGATCGGCAGGCAGCCGGCGAGCGGGTTGGCGCCGACGCGCTTGTAGAGCGCCATCATCTCCTCGTTGAGGCGCGCCTTGTCGTCCCCGTATTTCTCGCGCAGCTTCACCATCTCCGGCTGCAAGAGCTTCATCTTGCTCATCGCCTTGTAGGATTTGTTGGCGAGCGGGAAGAAGAGCAGCTTGACGAGGACGGTGAGGAGCAGGATGGCGAGGCCGAAATTGCCGAGGACGCCGTAGAAGAAGTCGAGCGCGGTGAAGATCGGTTTCGTCAGGAAATAGAACCATCCCCAATCGACCGCGTTGTCGAAGCGGTTGATGCCGAGCTCGTCGCGGTACCGGGCGAGCATCTTGACCACCTTGGGTCCGGCGAAAATGCGGTCGGACGACTCGGCGGCGCCGCCCGGCGGCACGATTCGCTCCCCGTCGAGAAAATCGGCCTGATAGCGATCGGCGTGGTCGATGAGCGAATGGGTGAAGCGGCCCTTGACGCTTTCATCCTGGGGCGGAATGAGCGCCGTCAGCCAGTATTTGTCGGTGAAGCCGAGCCAGGCGCCCGTCGACGTCTCGCTCACCGGCGCCTCGGCTGTCAAGGCGCTGTATTTGACCTCTTTCAAGACGCCGTTGAAATTGCCGATCATCCCCTCGAAGAGAACGTAGTACCCGGCGGTGGGCGGCGTGCCGATGCGCGTCACCGAGGCGTAGGGATAGAGCGTCACCGGCGCAGCCGAGTTGTTCTCGACCTTCTGCTTCACCTCGAACATGTATTCGTCGTCGACGCTGATCGTCCGCGTGAAGCGCAGCCCCTCGCCATTGTCCCAGGTGAGGGTCGCCGGCGTCTTCGTCGTGAGGGTGCCGCTTCCCGTCCAGCGCG
>JBGPOZ010000332.1:0-3512 GCA_041488295.1 Allostellaceae bacterium | reverse complement strand
GTCCGCAACAGCGACTACGCGAACAAGCCGGTCGGGTCCGGCCCCTTCAAATTCGTCGAGTGGAAGCGCGGCGAATATGTCCGGCTCGACCGCAATGCCGATTACTGGAAGAAGGGCCTTCCCTATCTCGACCGCATCGTCGCGCGCTTCATCTCGGATTCGGCGACGCGCACCGCCGTCATGGAGAAGGGCGAGGCGCACATCGCCGGTTTCGGCGCGCTCCCCTACAACGATGTCGCGACCTTAGCGAAGCTGCCGACCCTCGCGATGACGACGAAGGGCTACGAGATGATCTCGCCCATCGTCGAGCTCGACTTCAACACGCGCAAAGCCCCCTTCGACAACCAGAAGATCCGTCAGGCGGTGTCCTACGCGATCAGCCGGAAATTCATCATCGACAACATCTGGTTCGGCTTCGGCAAGCCGGCGACCGGGCCGATCAGCTCGAATTTCGCGCCGACCGGGCTCTACACCCCGGACGTCGCCAATTACGACGTGCCGGACGGCGTCGAGCGCGCCAACAAGCTGCTCGACGAGGCCGGTTTCCCGCGCAAGGCCGACGGCATCCGCTTCGAGATCGTGCATGATCTCACGCCCTATGGCGAGGAATGGCAGCGCTTCGGTGAATACGTGCAGCAGGCGCTCGGCAAGGTCGGCATCAAGGCGAGCCTGCGCTACGAGGATGTCGCGACCTGGCTAAAGCGCGTCTACTCCGACTACGATTTCCAGCTCACCTCGAACTTCCTCTACAACCTTGCCGACCCGGTGATCGGCGTGCATCGCGAGTATCACTCCAACTCGATCAAGCAGGGCACCGTCTTCGTCAACGGCACGGGCTGGGCGTCGCCGCGCACCGACGAGCTGATGAACCTCGCGACCGTCGAGCCCGATCCCAAGAAACGTGCCGACGAGTATCACGAGTTCCAGAAGCTCGTCGTCGAAGCAGCGCCGCTCGTCTGGACGCACGAGCTCACCTTCCCGACTGTCTACAACAAGAGCTACAAGGACCTCATCACAACGCCGCTCGGCATCTATGGCTCGTTCGACCGCGCCTATTACGAAAAATAGATGCGGGAAGCGAGTCCGCCTGACGCCGTCGTCGCGAGGAGCGAAGCGACGTGACGATCCAGGATCGGGGCGAAAAGTCTGGATGGCTTCGCTTTGCTCGCCATGACGAACGAGCGGAGAGGGTGTTTCGTCACCCGAGAAGCGCTTCAGGCGATTGCCCTGAAATGACGCTGAAGGCTTGAACGCGACACGATTGGAGCGCACGATCGAAGCAAAATAAAGCGACAAACTCATGGGAGGCACCGATGGCCGGGGGCGATTATCTCGAATCGTACGATGACGCGACGCGTCCGCTGATCGCCGGCATGGTCGAGGCGGAGCGACGGGCGCTCAGCGCGCGCAAGCGCGAGGCGGAGGCGTGCGAGTGCAAGGAGGGTATGTTCCCGACCGCCGGCGCCAGTCGTCGCGGCGTTCTCTTCGCCGCCGGCTCGGCGCTTGCCGCGGCGGCCCTCGCGCCGGCGCGCGCCGCGGCGCAGCAGAAGGCGCCGGCGGGCGCGGTGCTGCGCGGGGTTCCGGACGATCCGACCAAGGAGCCGGGCACGCTCATCGCCGAAGACGGCGGCTACGGCTCGCGCTCGCAATTCGAGACGGCGGCGCGCTGGCGCACCACCGTTCCGATGACGACGCCGATCTCGTCCTGGACGATGTCGCCGCTCGACCAGGAATACGGCACCATTACCCCGTCGGGCCTCCATTTCGAGCGCCACCATGGCGGCATTCCGACGATCGATCCCGCCAAGCACTTCGTCTTCGTCCACGGCATGGTCGAGCGGCCGAAGAAATATTCGATGGCCGATCTGAAGCGCTTTCCCTCGGTCTCGCGGATGCACTTCATCGAATGCGCCGGCAACGGCCTCACCGAATGGCGCAAGCCCCTCTTGAAGACCGTGCAGGGCACGCACGGTCTCCTCAGCACCTCGGAGTGGACCGGCGTGCCCTTCGCGACGATCGCGCGCGAGATTGGGCTGAAGCCGGGCGCGTCATGGGTCCTCGCCGAGGGCTCCGACGCCGCCGTCATGACGCGCAGCATCCCGCTCGACAAGCTCTTGACCGACGGCATCATTGCCTACGGCCAGAATGGCGAAGCCATCCGTCCCGAGCAGGGCTATCCCGTGCGGCTCATCCTGCCCGGCTGGCAGGGCAACATGCATATCAAATGGCTGCGTCGCCTCGAGATCAGCGACAAACCCTACATGACGCGCGAGGAGACCTCGAAATACACCGACCTCATGGGCGACGGGACGGCGCGGAAATTCACCTTCGTCATGGATGCGAAATCGGTCATCACCTTCCCGTCGGGCGACATGAGGCTGCCGGGCCCGGGCTTCTACGAGGTGACGGGGCTCGCCTGGAGCGGCCACGGCAAAATCTCGCGCGTCGACGTTTCGAGCGACGGCGGCAAGAGCTGGAACATCGCCGCGCTGCAGGACCCGGTCCAATCGATCTGCACGGCACGCTTCCGCTTTCCCTGGTTCTGGGACGGCAAGCCGGCGATCCTGCAGAGCCGGTGCACGGACGAGACCGGCTATCTTCAGCCGACCTTGAAACAGCTCGTCGATATCCGCGGTGCCAACGGGCCGTTCGGCTCGATCTACCACTACAATGCGATCCAGAGCTGGGCGGTTGCCGAGGATGGGAGCGTCAGCAATGTGCACGCTTAAGAGCCTCCTCCTCGCCGCGCTCGTCGCGAGCGCCGCGGGTTCTGCCGCGGCCGAGACCGGCTACCCCGATCGCTTCAACTTCGGCACGGTTCCGAGCGAGGCCGAGCTCGCGCGCTTCTTCGCGATCCCGCCCGACGGCACCGGCTTGCCGGCGGGCAAGGGAACCTACGACGAGGGGCAGAAGGTCTACGCCGAGAGTTGCGCCGCCTGTCACGGCACCAAGCTCGAAGGCGTGCTCCCGCCGAATTATCAGGGCGACAAGCTGATCGGCGGGCGCGGCTCGCTCAAGAACGATCCACCGGTGAAGACGGTCGAGAGCTATTGGCCCTACGCCACCACCGTCTTCGATTACGTGAAGCGGGCGATGCCGCTCACCGCGCCGGGCTCGCTCGACGACGACCAGGTCTACAGCGTCGTCGCCTATATCCTCGGCGAGGCGAACATCGTCCCGAAGACCGAGATTCTCGACGCGAAGACCTTGCCCAAGGTCGAGATGCCGAACCGCAACGGCTTCTTTCCCGACCCGCGGCCCGAGCTCGGGCTTTATCGGTGAGGGGAGACGACGACAAAGGGCTGTCCGGTTGAGAGAAGCGGGTTCCCGGTCGAGATACCTGAGCACCTTTCGGTCGTCATGGCCGTGCTTGTCACGGCCATCCACGTGGTTCAACGTCGCCGTCGGAAGACGTGGATGCCCGGGACGAGCCTGGGCACGACGGTCTAGAGCTGAACCAACCACAACATGACCGCCCGCCTCCGCTTCATCCTGTGGCGCCTCCTCCAGGC
>JBGPOZ010000331.1:0-3559 GCA_041488295.1 Allostellaceae bacterium | reverse complement strand
GGCGCCGTCCTTCTCGATCTCTTCTGCGCGCTGGTCTTTTGCTTCCTGATGCTACCGCTCGCCATCATCTTCCCGATCTCGTTCAGCTCGGCGCCCTATCTGCAGTTTCCGCCGCCCGGTTTTTCGTGGCAGTGGTACATCCGGTATTTCGGCGATCCGAGCTGGATCGATGCGACGTTGCGCAGCCTCGCGATCGCGGTGCTGACGATGCTGCTCGCGCTTCTTCTTGGGGTTCCGCTCGCCTTCGGACTCACTCGGGCGCGCTTCGTCGGCCGCGCCACGCTCGAGAAATTGGCGACGGCCCCGCTCATCGTGCCGACCATCATCCTGTCGATCGCCGTCTACGGCATCTTCGCCAAGCTGCATCTCATCGGCGCGTGGTACGGCATCGCCGTCGCACACACGGTTCTAGCGTTGCCCTTCGTCGTGATCGTCGTCAGCGCGGGCCTGCGCAATTTCGACATCAATCTCGAAATGGCGGCGCGCGGTCTTGGCGCCGTGCGCTGGCAGGCAGTGCGTCGGATCACCTTGCCGCAGATCCGGCCGAGCATCGTCTCGGCCGCCTTCCTCGCCTTCATCGCCTCCTTCGACGAGCTCGTCATCGCAATGTTCCTCAGCGGCGCCAACATGACCTTGCCGAAGAAGATGTTCGACAACATCCGCATGGAGATCGATCCGACCATCGCCGCCATCTCGGCGTTGCAGATTGCGTTGATTTCCACCTTGCTGCTGCTCGTCGTGCGATTCGGCCGCGGCGCGCTGACAATCACCAAGGGAGCGTGACAATGGACGCCAAAGGGGGGATCTTTCATCCTGACTTCAAGCCGCTGCCATACTGGTGGGAAGCGTGGCGGCCGCGTGAGGAGGAGCCGATCGATCCGCCCGCCGCGACCGACGTCGCGATCATCGGCGGCGGGTATGGCGGGCTCAATGCAGCTCTCGAATTGGCGCGCAACGGCATCGAGTCCACCGTTTTCGAGGCGAATGATTTCGGGTTCGGCGCGAGCACGCGAAGCGGCGGCGCGGTCAGCGCCGGAATCAATCTCGGCAAGGGGCTGGGCGGCCGCAAATGGCAGGGCGACGAGGCGGCGCGCGCCGCCCTGGTCAACGCGCTGCTGGGCGACGGCTCGCAATCCTTCTCCTTGCTCGAGGACATCATCAAGCGCGAGAACATCGAGTGCTTCTATGAGCGCCGCGGACGTTTCATCGGCGCCTATACGGCAAAGCACTACCAGGGGCTCGCCGACAAGCTCGCGCTCTTCAACGAGCGATCCGACGCGCACGCCGTCATGGTGCCGCGTGAGCGCCAGCGCGAGGAGATCGCCAGCGATTTTTATCACGGCGGCATGCTCGTCGAACGCTCGGCGAAATTGCATCCCTCGCTCTATTACGGCGGCCTCCTCGCTGCCTGCCGCCGCCAGAAGATCCAGCTGGCCGCGCGCTGCGGTGTCTTGCGCATCGAAGGGCGGCGCGACGCGTTCACCCTCTCGACGTCGCGCGGCACGGTGCGCGCCAAGCACGTCGTCGTCGCGACGAACGGCTATACCGGCAACGTGACGCCGCAGCTGAAGCGGCGGCTCATCCCGGTCGCGAGCCACATCATCGCGACGGAGGTCCTTCCCGCCGATCTGGCGAAGAACCTCATCCCGCACGGAAGGACGATCAACGACACGCCGCGTGTCCTGACCTATTACCGCATGTCGCCGGACGGCGCGCGCATGATCTTCGGCGGCCGCGCCCGCTTCACCGCGGTCGGACCGGAGGTCAGCGCGCCCGCCCTTCACCGCATGATGACCGACCGCTTCCCACAGCTCAAAGCGGTGAAGGTGACGCATGCCTGGACCGGGAACGTCGCCTTCACTTTCGATTTCCTGCCGCATATGGGCGAGATCGACGGGATGCATTACGCGCTCGGCTGCAACGGCAGCGGCGTCGCCATGATGACATATCTCGGCCATCAGACGGCGCGCAAGATCATCGGCGGCGGCAATCGCGTCAGCGCCTTCGAGGACGTCGACCTTCCCGCCCGCCCTTTCTACACCGGCAATCCCTGGTTTCTGCCCATCGTCGGCGGCTGGTACCGGCTGCGCGACCGGATCGACCGCGCGGTGGGATAGCGCGAGCCCTACTCGGTCCTCACCACGACGAGCCGGTCGAGCGCAGATTCCGCGCCCCAGACTTCTCCGTGCCGGCCAAGGAGCTGGCGGATGCCGGAATTGGCGTGCTGGAGCGCGAAGGCGGTGAATACCTCCGTCGTCGGATCGAAGCGCAAGATGGCGTTGGCACCCCAATCGCTGAGCCAGACGACGTCCCGGTCGTCGACGAAGACAGCATAGGCCTGCGGCTGCGCGCCGGGAAGACGCCAGGTTTTCCATACCTTCGTCGCCGGCTCGTAGCGCGCGAGGTTGCCGGCGTTCCATTCGCTGATCCAGAGGGCGCCGCTGCTGTCGGGCCAGACGCGGCGCGGCCCCGAACGCGGCGTCGGCGGCTCGATCGCCTGCGCCGCCGCCGTCGCCGGGTCGATCCGGCCGAGATAATTGCCGGCAAGCGAGGCGTAGAAAATTCCGGCCGGCGTTGCGGCGATGCCGTAGGGACCCTCGCCGCGCGGCGCCTTCCAGATGCGCAGCGCGCCGCTCGCCGGGTCGAGCCGGCCGTAGATGCCGTCCTGACCGGTGAACCAGAGGATGCCGGCGGCGTCGAAGACGGCGGTGTTGAGATTGGCCGGGCTGCGCGGGTCGGGGAGCACGAAGCGCTTCGCCGCACGCGTCTTCACATCGACCCGAAGAATCGCGTTGGCGCCGCCATCGGTGATCCAGGCGGCGCCGTCGGGACCGATGATGACCCCGTGCGGCGCGGAACCCTCGCCAAGCGCCACGAGCTCGACCTTGCCCGTCGCCGGGTCGAGGCGGCCGAGCGCACCCTGCCGCTGCGCCGTGAACCAGACGCCGCCATCCGCTGCGGGTGCGACGTCGTGCGGCCCCAGACCCGCAGGCAGCGGATATTCCTGCAATGTCACCGCGCCGCGCGCACCGGCGGCGACGATGAGGACGAAGAGAAGGATAATCGAAGCCAAAATCCGCTTCACGATGCCGCTCCTTTGTGCCGCGATGAGGTTTCCGAGCGAGAGATAATTGCCGTTCACCGTCCGGCAATGCCCGCGCACATCACTGCCGATTCTTGAAACACCAAGGCACCAAGGACACCAAGGGACCCGGCACGCGCGAAGCGCCTATATTTTGCGGCCCCAATCGAGCGCAGGTCCGATGACGGCGTGCACGGCGCTGCGCGCAAGAAGAACTTGGTGTCCTTGGTGCCTTTGTGTTTCAACGATGTCGATATCGGCTCCTTCCGCCGCCGAATCGGCTCCCGTGCGCGGGAGGGAATGCTAATGTGCCCGAAGCCCCAAACGTAGAGGACACAAAAGCATGCTCGTATCGCAACGTGCGCTGTTCGATATCCCGCGCGAGGTTTGCTATCTCAACGCCGCCTCGTGGAGCCCGCTGCCGCTGGCGACGCAGGAGGCGGGGCGCATCGGCGTTGGGCGCAAGGGTCAGCCCTG
>JBGPOZ010000330.1:0-3561 GCA_041488295.1 Allostellaceae bacterium | reverse complement strand
GGCACGACCGAACCCGGCGTCGCCAAGCCGAGGAAGAAGGTCTCGTTGATCTGATCGCGGTCGATGCCGAGCGAGAGCGCGCGGCGGAAATCGACGTTGGTCAGCCATTTGGCGATCTCGGGATCGGCGGTGTAGCTCTGATTGACGAAGATGATGGTGTCGCCGCCATTGATCCCGAGATCGAGATGGACGGTGTAATTGCCCTTCTTCTGATTTTCGAGGATCACCGGCAGCTTGCCGATGTCGATGTGGCGCTCCTGGAGATCGTACTCGCCGGCCATGGCGCGCAGATTGACCACCTCCGTGTCCTGCGCCAGGGTGAGAATGACCTTGTCCATGTAAGGCAGCTGATTGCCCGCCGTATCGACCTCATAGTAATAGGGATTGCGCTCCAAGACCCAGCTCGGCGTGTTGATCGGGTTGGTCGTCTTCCAAGGCCCCAAGGTCGGCACATCCTTGTTGAGCGACCAATCCTTCTTGAAGTGGAGGAGCTTCACCCAGTTGTCGTAGCCCTCGGCCTTGGCGCGCTTGTTGACCTCCTCCTCGGACGAGTATTTCGGCAGGAATTGCTTCAGGTAATGCTTCGGCGCATAGGCGCCGAAGGTGAAGGTCTGCGTCTGGAAGTGCGCCTGGCCGCCGCCGATCAGCGTGTCGCCGGCGAGCATCTCGTAGAAGAGGTAGTATGGCGCGTCGAACTGGAACTGCACCGTCGTCTCGTCGACCTTGACGAGCCGGCCGGGCTTGCCGTCGACCGCCATATCGGCGATCGGCGTCGGCACGACGTCCTTGTTGCTGTACAGATCCTCGTACCAGAAGGTGAAGTCGTCGGCGGTGAACGGCGCGCCGTCCGACCATCTCATCCCCTTGCGCAGATGGATCGTGAAAATCTTGCCGTCCTCGCTCATCTCCACCGACTTGGCGACCGAGGGAACGATCTTGTCGCCGGCCTCGTTCCAGAACAGCAGCTTGTCGGTCGCCGAGATGCGGTTGCCGTTCTCGACGTCGCCCGGGCCGATGAAGGCGCGGCGCCAGGTGCCGCCGTATTTACCGATCTCGTGCAGCGGCTTGATGACCATCGGTTCCGCCGGCAGGCGGTCCTTGACCGGCGGCAGCTTCCCGGCCTTGACCTGCTCGGCCAGCATCGGCGCCTCGTGGAACTCCTTCGGCACCAGCGCCGGGTCGAGCACGAGTTGCGGCCCCTCGATCGTACCGACGAGGTCGGATTTCGCGAGATCGCTGCTTTGCGCGGCGGCAGGGCCGGCGCCGAGGCAGAACGCGACGAGCGCGGCGGCGACAAGGCATGATGAGAGCGCGCGTGGCGTCTTCGACATGCGACCTCCCGGGTTTTTGCCGCCTCTCCGCCATAGGTTTTTCGCCTGCGCGGGACGGCATTGCTTGTCGGTTCTACAGCGGCGCCATGCTGACACAGCGCCTGCGCGGCTGTCATCGCCGAATTTGGCGGGCTGGGCCGCCTCAAACCCAAAGTCAGCGTTCCTTCATCACATGCAGGTGTAGCCCGGCCTCCTTCTGGAGATGTCCCAGCACGTTAAAGAGATTCCGAGCTTGCGGATTGCCGCGCGGTCCGAACATGCGAATGAGACTTTTCGGTTGGGTTCCAGTGGCTCGGCTCAACCGCTCGAAGCCGATGGTCGCCTTGATGTAGTCGCGCAGAAGCGCCTTCCCGGTATCCAAATCGCCAGCCAACATCATGTCGATGCCCTCGCGCAGGAGCGCCTCGCCAAACGCAGGATCATCGACGACGTGCCGCTGAACCAGCTCCTTGAAACTGCGCGTCAATGCCATCCCTTGCCTCCGCTCACGAGGCGCCACGCTTGCGGCGCCGATATGTCGTCCAAAGCTCGGCCGCCATCTCGATATCCCGCTGTTGTCGCTTCTTCGTGCCGCCGGTCAGCAGGATCAACAGCACATCTCCATCGCGCCCAAGATAAACTCGGTAACCGGGGCCAAAATCGATCTTGCATTCGAGCACCCCTTTGCCGACGGATTTCAGCCGCGAGAGATTGCCCTGCTCGAGACGCGCAATGGCGACCGTGACCTTCGCTCGTGCGATGGCGTCCAATGACGAGAACCAATCAAAGAATGGGCTGCGGCCGTCCTCGGTCTCGTAGTAGCGCACTTCGGGAATGCAGGCCGCATGGTAACTTATATGTTACCATATGTCAAACAAAGTTAGAGCGTCGCGCCGCGAAATTGCAAGAAGAGGCGGACGATCGCTCGCCCGCCTCCTTCAACCGAGATGACCTTCTTTAACGACGACGCTCACTCCTCGTCGGCTTTGTCCTTCTTCTTGAGCGCGGCGCCGAGGATGTCGCCGAGGCTCGCGCCCGAATCGGAGGAGCCGAACTCGGCCATCGCCTTCTTCTCCTCCTCGACCTCGCGCGACTTGATCGAGAGGCTGAGCTTGCGCGTCGCCTTGTCGATCGCCGTCACCTTGGCATCGACCTTTTCGCCGACGGCGAAGCGGTCGGGGCGCTGCTCGCTGCGATCGCGCGAGAGATCGGCCTTGCGGATGAAGCCGGGCATGCCGTCGGCCGTCACCTCGATGCCGCCATCGGTGACCGCCGAGACCGTGCAGGTGACGATGTCGCCCTTCTTCAGCTTCAGCAGCGTCTCCTGATGCGGATCGACGGCGAGCTGCTTGATGCCGAGGCTGATGCGCTCCTTCTCGACATCGACGTCGAGCACCTTGACCTTGACGGTGTCGCCCTTCTTGTAATCGTTGATCGCTTCCTCGCCGGGCTTCGACCAATCGAGATCCGAGAGATGGACCATGCCGTCGATCTCGCCGGGCAGGCCGACGAAGAGGCCGAACTCGGTGATGTTCTTGACCTCGCCATCGATCTCGGTGCCGACCGGGTGCTTCGCGACGAAGGCATCCCACGGGTTGGCGAGGGTCTGCTTCAAGCCGAGGCTGATGCGCCGCTTCTGCGGGTCGACATCGAGCACCATGACTTCGACCTCCTGGGAGGTCGAGACGATCTTGCCGGGATGCACGTTCTTCTTGGTCCACGACATTTCGGAGACGTGGACGAGGCCTTCGACGCCGGGCTCCAGCTCGACGAAGGCGCCGTAGTCGGTGATGTTGGTGACGCGGCCCTTGAACTTGGCGGCCGCCGGGTATTTGAGCTCGACACCCTCCCAGGGGTCGGCCTCGAGCTGCTTCATGCCGAGCGAGATGCGCTGCGTCTCGGGGTTGAAGCGGATGACCTGCACCTTGACGGTCTGGCCGATATGGAGCGCCTCGGACGGGTGGTTGATGCGCCGCCAGGCGATGTCGGTGACGTGCAGCAGGCCGTCGACGCCGCCGAGATCGACGAAGGCGCCGTAGTCGGTGATGTTCTTGACCACGCCGGTCAGCACCTGGCCTTCCTTGAGATTGGCGACCAGCTCGGCCCGCGCCTCGGAGCGGCTCTCCTCGAGCACGGCCCGGCGCGACACCACGATGTTGCCGCGGCTGCGATCCATCTTGAGGATGAGGAACGGCTGCGGCGAGCCCATCAGCGGTCCCGCATCGCGCACCGGACGGATATCGACCTGGCT
>JBGPOZ010000329.1:0-3565 GCA_041488295.1 Allostellaceae bacterium | reverse complement strand
TCCGTCATGAGCGCGTTGCATCTTCTTTCCGTGCGCGATCTTTCCGTGCGCTTCGCGGTGCGCCGAGGCGGCCTCTTCTCTCGCCCGGCGAGCCTCACCGCGGTCGACGGGGTCAGCTTCGATCTCGATGACGGCGAAACCCTCGGGATCGTCGGCGAATCGGGGTGCGGCAAGTCGACCTTGGGCCGCGCGATCCTTCGCCTGATTGAGCCCGCCTCGGGCCAGGTGCTGTGGCAGGGCGCCGACCTCGCCCGGCTTTCCGAGGACGAAATGCGCCGGCATCGCCGCGCCATGCAGATCATCTTCCAGGACCCGCTCGCCGCGCTCGATCCGCGCATGAATGTGGGCGAGATCATCGCCGAGCCGCTGCGCACCTTCGAGCGGCACCTCGACCCCGGCGAGACGCGGCGGCGCGTCCAGGAGGCGATGCGGCGCGTCGGCCTCTTGCCGCAGCAGATCAACCGCTACCCGCATGAATTCTCCGGCGGGCAGTGTCAGCGCATCGGCATCGCGCGGGCGATGATCCTGGAGCCCCGCCTCGTCGTCTGCGACGAGCCGGTCTCGGCGCTCGACGTCTCGATCCAGGCGCAGATCGTGAACCTGTTGATGCGGCTGCAGCGCGAGAGCGGCATGTCGCTCGTCTTCATCTCGCACAATCTCGGCATCGTGCGGCATGTGAGCCGCCGCATCCTCGTGCTGTATCTCGGCCGGATCGTCGAGATGGGCGATGCCGCCGCGCTCTGCCGCAACCCGCGCCACCCCTATACGCAGGCGCTCCTCGCCGCGGTGCCGATCCCCGACCCCGATCGCGAGCGCGGCAAGAAACGCACCGCGCTCAGCGGCGAGATCCCCTCGCCGCTCGACCCGCCGAGCGGCTGCGCCTTCCGCACGCGTTGCCCGAAAGCGACCCCGCTCTGCGCCGCCGAACGCCCGGCCTTGCGCGAGGTGGCGCCCGGCCAGAGCGCCGCCTGCCACTACGCCTGAGAAACAACTCTATCGAAGACGCTAGAAGAACCTCAGCGCGGAGGTCGCAGAGGATGCGCCGAGGACGCTACGCGGATGAGCCCTGGCACCCTGAGCGACCTTTGCGCACCCTCAGCGGCCTCCGCGCTAAAACGGTTCCTCCCCTACCCTCACGCCGCGAGGAGCCGCCGCGCCTCCGCTTCGGCGACACCGGCGGCCGTGCCGTCGCCGAGCGCTGCGAGCGCCCGCGCATAGTGCTTCAGCCCCCAGACATTGCGCGGCCGCAGATGCGCGCGCTCGCAGAGGAGCGCCCGAGCCAAGGCGAGGCGGCCATCCTTCAGCGCGGCATCGATCAGCATCTCCTGATAGAGATCGCGCTGCGCGTGGCTGCCGCCGATTCTGCGGATCGCGGGGCGGATCGGCGACAGCAGCTCGACGACGCGCCCCCATTCGCCGCGCCGATGCGCGATCGAGGCTTCGCCGAGGGCGAGCCCGACCTCGGCCATGATGTGCGATTGCGTCTCCCCTGATGCGGCAAAGTCCCGGCTCGATCGCAGCCATCGCTCGACACCGTCCCGGTCGCCCGCCGCCGCCAGTGCGACAATGTAGTGGAGATCGGCGAAGACGAGGATGTGGTCGTCGATCCGCGCCGCCGAGCGCTCGGCCAGCTCGGCCCACCGCCGCCCGACATCGATTCCGGCCTGCTCCAGGCGCCAGAGCATCGCCGCGGCGTTGGTGATGTCGAGATACTCCTCGGTCGATTCGGCGCGGATCTCGCGGTCGTAGAGCTCGATGACGCGGTCGTACTGCTCGAGATCGAGATGGAAGAGCGCGCGGTGCCAGCGGATGTGGAAGACGAAATTGTTGATGCCGCCCCATTCGCGATCGAGGCCGTCGATCCAGGCGATCCCGTCGCGCGGCCGCCCTTGCATCTCGCAGACATGGGCGACGGCGTGCGCCGCCCAGACATCCGCCGGGTTGAGCTCCACGGCGCGCCGCCCCATCCGCTCCGCCGCCCCGTAGTCGCCCGATTCCTCGAGGCCGAAGGCGTAGGTGCCGAGGACGAAGCCGTAGCCCGGGACGCTCTCGTCCCAGGCATGGAGGACACGCGCCACCGAATCGCGCGTGCCCTCGCTGTCGCCGCGATAGAAGGTGCTGTAATGCGCAAGCTTCAGCGCGACGAGATCGCGCGGGTGGTCGAGGAGAATCGCCTCCCAGCGCGGCAAGGCGCCGGCCCAATCGCCCGTCGACCAATGGCGCAGCGCGTCGAGGTGAAGCTGTTCGCGCGGGCTGGCGCCGACCGCGCCGATCGCCGCCTCGGCGGCCTCCTCTGCGCGCTGCGCCTTCGCGACGAAATCGCGGCGTCCGAACAGCATCATGAAGCAGCCCTTGAGGATGTGCGCCATGACGAGGTTGGGGTCGGCCGCGAGCGCGCGCTTCAGGCAATCGCCGGTATCGCTTCTGAGCCCGCAATATGCTGCTACCGTCGCATCCAGCGCCGCCACCGCCTCGGCGCTCGCCGCCGTCACCGGCACGCCACGGACATCCTGCAACATCTCTGCTTCTCCCTGCCGTCGCGCCCTCAGCTTAGCGCGCCCGCGGCGCCGCCGCGACTCTGCTTGGCATCACTCCCTCTCCCGCATGCTCTCGGCGAAGCGAAGCTTCGCCTGCCGCGGCAGCGGAAGCCTTCGGCTTCCGCGAGAGCGGGAGAGGGTCGGGGTGAGGGGAATGGGAGCAATGTCGGTGCGCGGAGGGAGACGCGGCGATGACCCTCACCCTGCCCTCTCCCGCTTGCGGGAGAGGGTTCAAGGCGCATGATGGGAGGAAAATGGCCGCGCGACCTGTTCTTCCACTTAAATACTGGCGAAAAACAGGTTCTGCTCATCCCGCCATGTCCGCACCGGATGCGCCAACCGTCGGCGCCGGCCGCCGCGAAATGCGCCCCTCCGCCTCACCCAGGCGCCGCTCGAGCCGCACGATCTCGAGCGCCCGCCTGCGGCCTTCGAGCACGTGCGTGACGCCCGCCGCCTCCTCGGGCGTGATCTCGCCTGTCGCCATCGCGGCGAGGGTCGCCTCGAAGATCGGCATGACATCGGCCGCCGTGGCGCCCTCGGGCAAGGCAAGCGAAATCACCCGACCCTTGGGCTTGGCGACGAGCCGGTCGGCGCAGAACCGCGCCGCCACCGCATCGCCGCCCAGCGCCTTCTCGACGACGACGCGCAGAATCTGCGCATCCTCGCCATCCCGCAGCGCCTCGACAAGCAACGTCGCCCGGTTCCGCGCCCCCCGCGGCCGCCCCGCCGGGTTCCCGGACTGCCCCGGAAGGAACCGCCCGCCGCCATCGCGGATGGTCTCGTCGTCTGTGGTCATGCATACCTCCAATTTAGAAATTAATCAGGGCACGATATATCCGTAAAGGATATTTGGCAAGCGCTATCGTAGGGCGTGGGCTAGAGGATGATCTCGATGCCTTTGCGCCGGATCATGTTCAACAGCACGAGGGCAGGGCCTGTCGGCCGTTTCGTCCCGCGTTCTAGCTGCGACACATAGCCGACCGTCAGCTTGAGGTAGCGGGCAAAGACCGCCTGGCTCAAATGCGCCT
>JBGPOZ010000328.1:0-3569 GCA_041488295.1 Allostellaceae bacterium | reverse complement strand
CATGTCAACGCCCGCGACAAGATCAAGGGCATGGATCGCGGCCTCTCGGCCGGCGACATCGTCAAGATCGGCCGGACGGTCGAGCTCGAATGCCTCGATACGCCCGGCCACACGATGTGTCACATCTGCCTTCGGGCGCATGGCGATACGCCGGCGATCTTCTCCGGCGACACGCTCTTCAACGCCGGCGCCGGCAATTGCCATAATGGCGGCCACCCGGCCGAGCTCTACAAAACCTTTGCGAGCCAGCTGGCGAAGCTGCCCGAGGAAACCTTGATCTATCCCGGCCACGACTACATCGCGAACAATCTCCGCTTCACCCTCGACCGCGAGCCGGACAACGCCAAGGCGAAGGCGATGCTGCCGGCGATGGAGCAGCAGGATGCGGGCCACGCGCTGGTGACGACCATGAAGCTGGAGAAGGAGATCAACACCTTCTTCCGCCTGCAGAACCCTTCGGTCATCAAGCGCCTGCGCGAGGCCTTCCCCGATCTCGCCGACCATCCCGATCCGAAGACGGTGTTCCTGAAGCTGCGCGAGCTGCGGAACAAGTGGTGATGGGCGGAACTGGTCCGCTCCGGCAACGGAGAACTGGCTCTGTCGAAGGGACCAGTTTCGCGTTAGGGTCGCGCATGTCCGCAGCGGGTCCGTTGCTGGACGCAAGGAGGATTCCATGGTCGTCGCCGAACGCGCGAGCGTCTGCGCCTTCGATTGTCCCGATACCTGCAGCTTGACCGCCCTCGTCGAGGACGGCCGCATCGTCAAGGTACGCGGCTCGAAAGCGGCGCCCTATACCGCCGGCGTCATCTGCAGCAAGGTTGCCCAGGACATGGGCGCCTTCGTCCACGGTCCGCAGCGCCTTCTCCATCCGCTGCGCCGCATCGGGCCTAAGGGCTCGGGGCAGTTCGAGCGCATATCGTGGGAGGCGGCGCTCGATGCGATCCATGAGCGCGTGGGCGAGGTCATCGCGCGTTGGGGCGCCGAGGCGGTCATGCCGCTCAATTACGCGGGGCCGCACGGCTTTCTCGCCTATGAGAGCATGTCCGCGCGCTTCTTCTATCGCCTCGGCGCAAGCCAGCTCTTCCGCCGCGCCCTCTGCGGCGGCGTCCGCAGCGAGGCGTGGTCAGGAACCTACGGCGCCGTGTCCGGCATCCCGCCCGAATTCGCCGAGCGCGCCGCGCTCAACGTCGTCTGGGGCAACAACGCGACCGTCGCCAATCTGCATCTCGTCCGCGGCATCCGCCGCGCCATGCGCGCCGGCGGCAAGCTGGTCGTCGTCGACCCGCTCCGCACCAAGATCGCCGAGCAGGCGGATCTCCATCTGGCGCTTCTGCCGGGCACCGACACGCTGCTCGCCTGGTCTGTCGCCGCCGAGCTCGAGCGCGCGGGAAAGCTCGACCGCGCCTTCATCGCCCGCAACGTCCTCGGCTTCGAGGAATTCATGGCGCGGGCGCGCGCCTGGCCGGCCTCGCGCGCGGCCGCCGCCTGCGGCCTCGATGAAAGCCAGATCCTCACCTTCTCACGCTGGCTCGCCGAGGCCGATCCGCTCGTCCTCGCCCCCGGCAACGGGCTCGAGCGCGGCCGCCACGGCGGTAGCGCCATTCGCGCCGCGATCGCGCTGCCGGCGCTCCTCGGCAAGCTCGGCAAGGGCAGCGGCATCGTGCTCGGCTCCGGCTACGCCTTCGCCAAGACGCCGGCGAAGTTGCAGCGGCCCGACCTTCTGCCGAAGCCGACGCGCACGCTCAACATCAACGATATCGGCCGTCACATCGAGACGGACGACATCGACCCGCCGCTGCGCGCGCTCTTCATCTACAACCACAATCCGATCGTCGTGCATCCGGCGCAGAACCGCATGCGCCGCGGTCTCGCCCGCGACGATATCTTCACCGTCGGCATCGAGGTGGCGATGACCGAAAGCATGGCGCATTGCGACATCGTGCTGCCGGCGGCAACGCATTTCGAATTCGCCGATCTCTATGCGTCCTACGGCCATCAATGGCTGCAACGCGCCGAGCCGGTGATTCCGCCCCTCGGCGAATCGGTGCCCAACACCGAGGTCTTCCGCCGCCTCGCGGCGCGCTTCGGCTTCGACGATCCGTGCTTCAAGGCGAGCGATGAAGAGCTGATGGACGATGCCGTCGATCCCACCGATCCGCGGCTTGACGGCGTCCGGCCGAGCCAGATCTCGACCCGCAAGGCGGTGAAGATGACGGCGCCGGACGGCAAGTCGCCGGTGCTCTTCGAGAACGTCTTCCCGGCGACGCCCTCGGGCAAGATAGAGCTCAAATCCGAGACACTGGCGAAACGCTGGGGCGATGCGGCCTTGCTGGCGGATTGGCAGGCGCATGAGGCGCGACACCCGCTCATGCTGATCTCGCCCGCTTCCGACCGGCGCATCTCCTCGACCCTCGGCGATCAGGCGTCCTCGCGCGCGGCGCCGCCGCTGCTGATGAACCCGCGTGACGCCGCGCAACGCCGCCTCGCCGACGGCGCCGAGGTGCGCATCTGGAACGATCTCGGCGAGGTCGTCTTGACGCTCGATGTGACCGACGACGTGCCGCCGGGCGTCGTTTCCAGCGAGAAGGGCGCATGGCTTTCGACGAGCCGCACCGGGCAGACGATCTCGGCGCTCGTCTCCGCCGATATGCGCGCCGATCTCTCCGAAGGCGCCTGCTTCAACGACACCAGGGTCGAGGTGAGCCGCGCCTGAGGGAGGGCGTCATGCAGTCGAGCGATACGGCGCGATCCGACCACGATGCGCTGATCCGGCTCAACCACGACTACATCCATTCGGTGCAGCACGGCGACGTGCGGCGGTTCGACGAGCTCCTCGCCGAGGATTTCCTCTGCTCCAATCCCGACGGCTCGCTCATCGGCAGGGCGCAATTCCTCCAGCAGACGGCAAGGCCGGTCACGATTTCCGGCCTCACCGCGTTCGACGTCGAAATCCGCCTTCTCGGCGACGTCGCGATCATCCACGCCCGCACGCGCTACAAGACGGCGACGGGCGAGGAACGGCACGGGCGCTACACCGACGTCTGGGCGCGGCGCGATGGACGCTGGCTCGCCGTCTCGGCCCACGTGACGCGCTAGGCCCGCTCGATCATTCCAGCGCCGTGCCGTCCTTCCGCGTGAAGCGGTAGCGCCCATCCGCGTCCATCTGCGCATGCATGTCGATATCCGGGTAGCCGACCTCGTCCCCTCGGGTCCGGTCGCCGATGACAAGCAAGAGCGCGTCGATGCCGGAGCGGTTGAGGAAGCGATGGCCGTCTTGCGTTCCGGCGGGAAAGCCGGCGCACGTGCCGGCGCGCAGGATCTCCTCGCCCGCATCCGTCTCCAAGACGACCTCGCCAGACAGCACATAGACGAACTCGTCTTGCCGCGAGTGCCAGTGGCGGGAGGACGATTGCCCTCCCGGGACGATCCGCGTGAGGTTGACGCCGAAATTGGTGAGCCCGGCATGATCGCCCAAGCGCCTGTTCCAGCGGCGCTGATTGTCGCTCCGGTAGGGTTCGGGGTAGCCGGTGGCGTTGCTTTCGGGGAGGCTGAGGGGATCGAAACCTTTG
>JBGPOZ010000327.1:0-3591 GCA_041488295.1 Allostellaceae bacterium | reverse complement strand
TCGATGAGGCGGGTGAAGACGCCGCCCAAGGTCTCGATGCCGAGGCTGAGGGGCGTCACGTCGAGGAGGAGGACGTCCTTGACCTCGCCCTTCAGGACGCCGGCCTGGATCGCGGCGCCGATCGCCACGACCTCGTCGGGATTGACCGAGCGGTTCGGCTCCTTGCCGAAGATCTGCTTCACCGTCTCGATGACCTTCGGCATGCGCGTCATGCCGCCGACCAGGATGACCTCCTGGATCTCCGAGGCCTTGAGCCCCGCATCCTTCAAGGCGTTGCGGCAGGGCTCGACGGTCTTTTGGATGAGATCGTCAACCAGCGCCTCGAGCTTCGAGCGGGTCAGCTTGATGTTGAGATGCTTGGGCCCGGTCTGGTCGGCGGTGATGAAGGGCAAATTCACCTCGGTCTGTACCGCCGAGGAGAGCTCGATCTTCGCCTTCTCCGCTGCCTCTTTCAGGCGCTGGAGGGCGAGGCGGTCGGAGCGCAGATCGATGCCCTGCTCTTTTTTGAACTCGTCGGCGAGGTAGTCGATGATCTTCTTGTCGAAGTCTTCGCCGCCGAGGAAGGTGTCGCCATTCGTCGACTTCACCTCGAAGACGCCGTCGCCGATCTCGAGGATCGAGACGTCGAAGGTGCCGCCGCCGAGGTCATAGACCGCGATCGTGCCCGAGCCCTTGCGCTCCATGCCGTAGGCCAAGGCCGCGGCGGTCGGCTCGTTGATGATGCGCAGGACCTCGAGGCCGGCGATGCGGCCCGCATCCTTGGTCGCCTGGCGCTGGCTGTCGTTGAAATAGGCCGGGACCGTGATGACCGCCTGCGTCACCTTCTCGCCGAGATAGCTCTCGGCCGTCTCTTTCATCTTCTGCAAAATAAAGGCGCTGATCTCGCTGGGAGAGTGCTTCTTGCCGCGGCTGTCGACCCAGGCATCGCCATTGTCGCCGCCGATGATCTTGTAGGGAACGAGGTCGGTATCCTTCTTCACCATCGGGTCGGTGAATCTGCGGCCGATGAGGCGCTTGATGGCGAAAAAGGTGTTCTCAGGATTGGTCACCGCCTGACGCTTTGCGGCCTGGCCGACCAGGCGCTCGCCGCTTTCGGTGAAGGCGACCATCGAGGGCGTCGTGCGCACCCCCTCGGCGTTCTCGATGACCTTCGCGGCCTTGCCTTCCATGACGGCGACGCAAGAATTCGTCGTGCCGAGATCGATGCCGATGACTTTGCTCATGTCTACCTCTTGCTTGCAGCAGGGTCGCGCGGCCCCGGGGGCACCGCGTCACCCCCCATTGATTGATGGTCGCACCCGAAATCGCTGGCGGGTGCACGGGATATATAATTCCTCGTGCGCGGCATACAACGGTCGAAATCGAGACTTTCGCCGCAACCGGACGAACCTATCCATGCCGCCGCCGGGTCCGGTCAGGCCATCGTGTCGATGCGGTCGCCCGGTTTCGGCCGCTCGTCCTCGCCCGCCTCCTTGGGCAGCTCGGGCAGCTCCGCCGCGGCCGGCGCACCCCCCTTGGCGACGCCGACCATCGCCGGGCGCAGCAGGCGGTCATGCTGCACATAGCCCGGCTGAAGGACCTCGACGATCGTGCCGGCCGGCTTGCCGGTATTCTCCGCCTCGAAGATGGCTTGGTGGAGATTGTGGTCGAAGCGCTCGCCTTTGGGGTCGAGGCGCTTGATGCCGTGCTTCTCGAAGGCGGCGAGCAGCTCGCGCTCGGTCGCGGCGACCCCGGTGAGAAGGTTCCTCGTCGCCTCGTCCCTGATCTGCGCTTCGGGCACGCTGGCAAGCGCGCGACGCAGATTGTCGGCCATCGAGAGGAGGTCGCGCGCGAAATTGCTCACCGCATATTTGCGCGCGTCGTCCCGCTCGCGCTCGAGGCGCCGGCGCGTGTTTTCAGCTTCGGCGAGGGCGCGCAACGCCCGCTCGTTCATCTCGGCGGCCAAGGCCTCGGCCGTCACGAGGCGTTCCTCGAGACTGGGAGAGGCGCGCTCCGCGGCATTCTCGTTCGCCGGATCTGCGTGATCCGCGGCGCCATTGCCCGTGCCGCCATTGCCGTTCCTGTTGTCGTCCATGATGTCGTGTTCCATTCCGTCCAATTGGCCAATCCGGTGGAGGACTTATCCAAGCAAACGCCCGATCACCTTCGCGGTGTAATCGACCATCGGGATGATGCGGGCGTAGTTGATGCGCGTCGGGCCGATGACGCCGATCGCGCCGACGATCTGCTCGCGGCTGTTTTGATAGGGCGCGACGATCATCGAGCAGCCCGAGACGCCGAACAGCGGGTTCTCGGCGCCGATATAGATCTGGACGCCCTCGCCCGCGCGCGTCGCCTCGAGGAGGCGAAGCATCGACTCCTTGGTCTCGAGCGCCTCGAAAAGACCGCGCAGCCGCTCGAGATCGGCGAGCGCCGTCACGTCTTCGAGGAGCTTCGCCTGGCCGCGCACGATGAGCGCGCTGTCCTTGCCGCCGCCCGCCACCGTCGCCAGGCCGGCGGCGACGAGCTTCTGCGTCAGCTCGTCGAGCTGCGTGCGATGGCTGTCGAGATCGATGCCGATTGCCGCCTTCGCCTCGTCGAGCGTGCGGCCGACGAGGCGCGCGTTCAGATAGTTGCTGGCGGCAAGAAGCGTCGCCGGCGGCAGGCCGAGCGGCACCTCGATGACCCGATTCTCGACCAGGCCGTCATCGGTCACCATGACGACAAGGGCGCGGCCCGGACCCAAATGGACGAATTCGAGATGCTTTAGCGGCCGCTCGGTCTTCGGCGCGACGACGAGCCCCGCGCAATGCGAGAGGCCGGACAGCGCGGCCGTCGCCTCCTCGAGCGCTTGCGCAACGCTTTTGCCGGCGGCGGCGCATTGGCTGTCGATGTTGCGCCGCTCATCCTCGGAAATACCGCCAATCTCGAGGAGGCCGTGGACGAAGAGGCGCAAGCCCGCATCGGTCGGGACCCGGCCCGCCGAGGTGTGCGGCGCCATCAACAACCCGGCCTCTTCGAGGTCGGCCATGACGTTGCGGATCGTCGCCGGCGACAAATTCTGGCCGAGACGCCGCGATAAGGTGCGCGAGCCGATCGGCTCGCCCGTCTCGACGAAGGCGTCGACGATGTGCCGGAAGATCTCGCGGCTGCGCTCGTTGAGCTCGCTGATGAGCGGTTGCGGGGTCGCCTTCATGGTTGCCGGTCCCAGGGGGTCGCGGGAAAGCGGCGACCCCAGCGCTGCCCGAATGTAGGAACCGATGGGGGGAGCGTCAACCGGACGGCGTGCCAGACAGCATGATGGATCGGATGGCGGTGCTGGACGGCGGAGCACCGGCGCACTAGCTTCAGGCTCCCGCCGCCACCCCATATGGAGCCGATATGCGACCTTCCGGACGCACCCCCGACCAAATGCGTGCGGTCGTGCTCGAGCCGGGCTTTGCCAAATACGCCGAGGGATCGTGCCTCGCGCGGTTCGGCGATACCCATGTGCTGTGCACGGCCAGCGTCGAGGAGCGCGTCCCGCCCTTCCTGCGCAACACCGGGAGCGGCTGGGTCACCGCCGAATACGGAATGCTGCCGCGCGCCACCTCGACGCGCACCGACCGCGAG
>JBGPOZ010000326.1:0-3607 GCA_041488295.1 Allostellaceae bacterium | reverse complement strand
CTGCCCGCGCGCCCAAGCCTCCTGCACGAAGACATCGGAGGCAACGTTGTGCACCTGGCGGACGACGTTCAGCTCGCACAGGCGATCGAGCCGCGCCCGCTCCTGCGGAATCGCGTTCAGCTCGTGGCGATGATCGTGGAAGACCTCGCGGATCGGGTGCAGCCAGTGGTCGACCAGCCCGCGCCGCTTGCCGTCGACCGCCGCGGCGACGCCACCGCAGCCGTAATGGCCCACGACCAGGACGTGCTTCACTTTGAGGACGTCGACGGCGAACTGCAGAACCGACAGGTAGTTTGCGTCCTGTGGCGGGGCGAGGTTCGCGACGTTGCGATGCACGAAGAGCTCGCCCGGATCGAGGCCGACGATCTCGTTCGCCGGAACGCGGCTGTCCGAGCAGCCGATCCACAGATATTCCGGCGCCTGTTGGCCCTCGAGACGCCTGAAGAAGCCGGGGTCGTCCGCGAGCTTGCGCGCCGCCCAACTCCGGTTGTTGCTCTTCAGATGGTCCAGCATCGTTCCGTCCGTGCAGGTGAGCGCTTTCCGTCGCAATCGCCGTCGGCGGATCGCGGAAGCGGCACGGCTAGGCAAGCGCGATGATGGTCGTCACCAGCTCCTCGCCGGTCTTGGCGAGCGACGCCGCATCCTTCGCGGCCTTCGCGGCGGCGATAATCGTCTCCTTGTCGAGGGCGAGCAGCTTCTCCAGCGCGGTGCGATCGTCGACCGCGCCGCCGAGCTGCTCGATCAGCGCGCCCATGTCGTCGAGCTGCTTCGTGCCGTCGACGTATTTCGCCTGGAGCGCCGTGCATTGCCGCTTGACCGCCATCGCCTGGGCGCCGATCTCGACGCCCTTCGCGAGGGTCTTCGCCTGCTTCATCGCCACGGTCAGCTTGTCGGCGCTCTTGCCGATCGAGCCCATCTGCTCGAGATATTTCGTAAGGTGATTGCGGTACTTCTTGCGCGCCGTCTCGGCCTTCGCCACCGCATCGGCTCGCTTTTGCGGGCCCGCAACGTTCGCCTCGGCCAGCGCCTGCGCGACGTCGCTGGCGAGCTGTTTCTCGCCCTTGAGCTGCTGCTTCAGCTCGTCATAGGCGCCCTTCAGTTCCTTGGCGATGGCGATGTAGGAGGTGACGTCGGCGCCGGAGGTGGCGACGAGCTTCGTGACGGCGGCGGCGATGACGATCGTGATCTTGCCGACCTTGGCCGCCGTGACGGCGCGCGCCTCCTTCAAATTCGCATCGCGCTGCGCTTCCGTCTTGACCTGCGCGGCGATGGCCGTGCTGATCGCGCCCTGCAGCGATGCCAACGCGTTGGTCACGCTGAGGGTCGTCTCGGCGACCATCTTTTCCGCGTCGGCGGGGCCGTTGCCGCCGTTCTTCTTGAGCGCCCGCACCTTGGCGGCGAGCTTTCCCAACTCCGTGGTGACGGTCTTCTCGTAATCGGCGATGATCTTCTCGGCGGTCGGGCCGAAATGCTTCTTCATCTCCTCGGTCGAGTATTTCTTTGCGGTGACGAGCCCTTTCGTCGTGATCGTGATGGCGACGTCGACGGGCATGGCGCCGAGGGTGAAAACGTCTTTGAAGGCGCTCTGATCGGGCACGAGGGACGTCATCTTGATCGCGAGCTTGTTGTCGACGGTCGCCATGATTTCGTGCCTCTTAGCTGTGAAAATCCGAGCGGCGCGCCGCCTGGTAGAATCGGGCTCGCGCCGTTTCTCGCGCCGTTGTATCGCAACAGCGGCGAGAACGCCAAGCTCGCTGGCGGCGGAATTCGGGTGCCAGGTAAGTCGGGAGGGCGACATGGAAAAGCTGGTGTCTCTGGCAGCGCAGGCGGCGGTGGAGCTGAAAAAGCGCGGCGCCACCATCGCCATCGCCGAATCATCGACCGGCGGGCTGCTCTCGGCGGCGCTCCTCGCCGTCCCCGGCGCCTCTGCCTATTTCCTCGGCGGCGCCGTCGTCTATACACGGCAGGCGCGCCGCGCCCTCCTTGGCGTCACCGAAGAGGCGCTGGTCGGCATTCGCCCGGCGAGCGAAGCTTACGCGCTCCTCATGGCGCGAACGGTGCGGCAGCAATTCTCATCGGTCTGGGGCCTCGCCGAGACCGGCGCGACCGGCCCCGCCGGCAATCGCTACGGCGATCCCGCCGGACATGCCTGCATCGCCGTCACGGGCCCGCTCGAGCGCGTCGTGACGATCGAGACGGGCGCCTCCGATCGCCTCGCCAACATGCGCGCCTTCGCCGAGGCGGCGATCGGACTTTTGACGCGCGCGACCGAAGAGGCGACGCCTGATCCGCCGTCCTAGCCTGCGCCAGCAAAGGGACTCAGGGATCGTAATCGGTCTCGTATCAACGAGACCCGTTGCCGAACGCCCGGATCGCTGGCTATTCTACCCTCCGCCCGTCGAATTGGTCGTCATCTGAGCGATCGGGACAAGATGGGCTCCAGATCGGGAGGGACAAGCCATGCGGATCTACGCGTTGATCGCGGGTGCTGCGGCGTTGGCCTTGGGAGTCGGCGCCGCGCGTGCGGACACGCTCGTCGTGTGCTCGGAGGCAAGTCCGGATTACCTGAACTCGGCGCTCACCGACTCCAACACGAGCTTCGATGTCAGCGAGCAGATCGCCGACCGGCTGGTCGAGATGGAGATCGGCGAGTCCAAGGTGATCCCCGGCCTTGCGGAATCGTGGACGATCACGGAAGACGGGCTGCGCTACACGTTCAAGCTGCGGCATGGCGTGAAGTTCCAGTCGAGCGACGCGTTCAAGCCGACGCGGGAGCTGAACGCCGACGACGTGGTGTTCAGCTTTGCCCGCATGTACGACAAGGCCAACCCCTATAACAAGGTCGGCAACTCGACATATCCGATGTTCGGCGACTTCATCGAGCCGGCGCTGAAATCGGTCTCGCGCGTCAGCGACGACACGGTGCAATTCGACCTCAAGGTGCCGTCGGCGTCGTTCCTCAGCGCGCTCACGGTGCAGTCCTTCTCGATCTGGCCGGCGGAATACGCGGCGGCGATGCAGAAGGCAGGGACGCCGGATCAAGTCGACCAGGCGCCGCTCGGCACCGGTCCCTTCCAATTCGTGCAGTACCAGAAGGACAGCCTTATCCGCTTCAAGGCGTTTCCGGATTTCTGGGGTGCCAAAGGCGGCATGGCGAATCGCGCCGCCAAGGTCGACCAGATGGTGTTCTCCATCACCAAGGAACCAGCCGTGCGCTTCGCCAAGCTGAAGGCCGGCGAATGCCAGATCGCGCGGTATCCCAATCCAGCCGATCTGCCGGATATGCGCAAGACCGCGGGGGTCGTCGTCCCCGAGGCTCCGCTCGCGGCGTTGAGCGAGCTCGCATGGCGCGTGGACAAGAAGCCGTTCAGCGATCGCCGGGTGCGCGAGGCGCTGGCCATCTCGCTCAACTTGAATTCAATCCTGGAAGCCGTGTTCCAGGGCAGCGGCGTGTCGACCGCCTCGCTGGTGCCTTCGGCGCTCTGGGGGCACAACACCGCGCTCAAGCCGCGTCCCTATGATCCCGAGCGCGCCAAGAAGCTGCTCGCCGAGGCGGGCTATCCCGACGGTTTCTCCACCGATGTGTGGGCCATTCCGGTGACGCGGG
>JBGPOZ010000325.1:0-3623 GCA_041488295.1 Allostellaceae bacterium | reverse complement strand
GCGTTGACGAGCGCGCGGGCGCGAAAGTCTCGCCGCGCGCCGGTGGGTTGCTCCTCGGTCGTCACCAGCCAGTTCTTCCCCTGGCGCCGCGCCGCGACGACCGCGGTGCGCGACATGACGAGGGCGCCGCGATCGGCGGCGTCGCGCGCATTGGCGACGACGAGCCGCGCATCGTCGACGCGGCAATCGAAATAGGAGAAGCCCTTGCGGAATTGCCGTTTGACCCCGGTGCCCGCTTCCCCTCGCGCGAAATCCACCAGATGCGAGCCCGGAAGCTGCGCGCTGCGCCCGCCGAGGCGGTCGTAGAGAAAGAGCCCGAGGCGGATCTGCCAGGCCGGACGCAGCCCCGGACCGTGCGGCATGAGAAAGCGCAAGGGACGGACGAGGTGCGGCGCGATGGCGAGAAGCCGCTCGCGCTCGGCGAGACTTTCGCGGACGAGGCGGAACTCGTAATGCTCGAGATAGCGCAACCCGCCATGGACGAGCTTCGATGAGGCCGACGAGGTGCCGCTGGCGAGATCGTCCCGCTCGGCGAGCGCGACCTTGAGGCCCCGACCCGTCGCATCGCGCGCGATCCCGGCGCCGTTGACGCCGCCGCCGATGATGAAGAGGTCGAAGATGTCGCCGGGCAATGCGGACTGGTGCGGCGGAGAATCGGCCAAAATCGGTTCCTCTGACGTTTGTGCCATTCGCCTGACGCCCTCGCCCCTTGCGGGAGAGGGAGGGGACCCATGCGGAGCATGGGGAGGGTGAGGGGTCTATCGAGAGACCCAAATCGTTGCTTCGCAACGATTTACCCCTCACCTTCCCATCGCTTCGCGATGGGCCCCTTCCTCTCCCACAAGGGGAGAGGGATAGATCACGCTTGTCGCTGGGGCAGGATGTCAAGCGCCTCGTGGGGTGACAAGGCTGGTTTTGGACGGGACTTCGGCGTGCTCCGGCTTGCGGAAGGTGGCGAGCTTCGAGAGATAGGCGAGATCGCTCGTCTCGGCGGCGAGCCCGGCGGCGCCGAAGAGCTTCGTCAGATTTTCGCGGGTGTAGCCGGCGTAATAGGGCTCGTGGAAGCGGCGCGGGAAGACCGCGAGGAGCCCGTCATAGTCGGGCGCGTCGCCCTGCTGCAGCGAATCGAGGAAGATGAAGAGCCCGCCCGGCTTCAAGAGGCGGGCGATCTCGCCTGCGACGAGCCGGCGCTGCTTCTGCGGCAACTCGTGGAAGAGGTAGATCGCGACGACGACATCGAAGCTCGCCGATTTGAGCGGCGCCGCCTCGGCAAGGCCGCCGACGATTTCGGCGCGCGACCAAGGCGCGAGGTTGCGCCGCGCCTCGTCGAGATAGAACGGGCTCAAATCGAGCGCCGTCACCGCGAGGCGCGGGTAGTTCAGCTTGACCTCGCGCAGGAAGCGGCCGGTGCCGCAGGCAAGCTCGAGCAGGCGCGTTCCCTTGACGCCGCGCCGCCGCAGCTCGTCATGGAGCGGCACGAGCGCCTGACGCCGCATCGCATCGGCGGCGCCGCCGAACAGCACCTCGACCTGATGGTCGTAGAGCTGGGCGGAGCGGCGGCTGAGATACCCGTCCGTCTGATAGTGGAAATTCTGCAGGTAATAGCGCGGATAGGGGCCGCGCGGCGTTTGCCTCGAGATCTCGCTGTTGTCGCGCGCCTTGCGCCGCGCCTCGACGCGGGAGAGATCGGCGAAGAAGGCGCGGCTGCGCCGCAATTGCGCCGCGGGGCTCGCGAGCAGCTCGGGCATTCGATAGTACCCGGCCGCGATGTTGCGCCAGTCGCGCTCGAGCAAAAGGCGCAGATCGCGCAAATGGCGCGCGCGGTCCGGCAGGCTGCGCTGCAGTTCCTCGGGAAGCTTCTCGCTCGTGCTGCGCGAGGCGGCGAGGAGCTTCTGGCCCCAATACCACGAAACGCGCAACCCTTGCGCCGCGTCGTAGAGCATTCGGTCGAGCGGTGTCGCCATGGTGCAAAGCTAATCGATGCGCGCGGCGTTGCAAGGCGGTTCGGGGGAAATCAGGCTGGAAGAGAAAGATCCACCACAGAGGCACGGAACTCACGGAGAAGAAGGGGAAACGCCTTCCGACAGACTTGGCGCGAGGGATTCTTGCGGGCCGCCATGCGGCCCATTTCTCTTTTCTCCGTGACCTCCGTGCCTCTGTGGTGAATTTTTCTTGCTTGGCTCCATTGCGACGCGAAGAGGCCGGGCGATTTGACCCGATGGCGCAGATATTGCACAAACGCGCCGCGCGCCGGCACAGACACCGGCTCCCGCCCTTCCGCATCGGAGAAACGCCCATGCCCCGTTTCCGCACGCTCGACGCGCTCGACGTCAAAGGCAAGCGCGTGCTGCTCCGCGTCGACCTCAACGTGCCGATGAAGGACGGCAAGGTGACCGACGCGACGCGGATCGAGCGCTTGGCGCCGACCGTCATCGAGCTCGCCGGGCGCGGCGCGCGGGTCGTCGTCATGTCCCATTTCGGCCGCCCCAAGGGCAAGCCCGACCCCGAATTCTCGCTGAAGCCCCTCCTGGCGCCGCTCAGTCGAGCCATCGGCAAACCCGTCGCCTTTGCCGAGGATTGCGTCGGCCCGGCGGCCGAGCGCGTCGTCGCATCGCTGCGCGACGGCGATGTGGCGCTCCTCGAAAATCTGCGCTTCCACGCCGAGGAGGAGAAGAACGATCCCGCCTTCGCGCAGAGCCTTGCGGCATTGGGCGATCTCTACGTCAATGACGCCTTCTCGGCGGCGCACCGCGCGCACGCCTCGACCGCGGCGCTGGCGCATCTCCTGCCGGCCGCCGCGGGGCGCCTCATGCAGGCCGAGCTCGAGGCGCTCGCCAAGGCGCTCGAGGCGCCGGAGCGCCCCCTCATTGCGCTGGTCGGCGGCGCCAAGGTCTCGACCAAGCTCGACCTCCTCAATTTCTTGATCGAAAAGGCCGACGTGCTGGCGATCG
Source organism: Allostellaceae bacterium (assembly GCA_041488295.1). GTDB lineage: Bacteria > Pseudomonadota > Alphaproteobacteria > ATCC43930 > CGMCC-115725 > URHD0088. The sequence continues at coordinate 672 of JBGPOZ010000325.1, read as the reverse complement.
GCGGCGCCATGGCGAACACGCTGCTCTTCGCGCAAGGCGTTGCCGTCGGAACATCGCTGTGCGAGCGCGACATGGCCGAGACGGCGCGCGCCATTCTGGAGAAGGCATCGCACGCGAAGTGCCGCCTCATCCTGCCGACCGACGCCATCGTCGCGCGCGAGTTCAAGGCGATGGTGCCGAGCGAGACGGTGGCGGTGCGCCGCGTTCCCACCGATGCGATGATCCTCGATGTCGGCCCCGCGACGGTGGCGGCGATCGGGCGCGAGCTCGAGGCGTGCCGCACGCTCGTCTGGAACGGGCCCTTGGGCGCCTTCGAGACCCCGCCCTTCGATGCCGGGACGGTAGCGGTGGCAAAGCGCGTCGCCGCGCTGACGGAGGCCGGCACGTTGCTGAGCGTCGCCGGCGGCGGCGACACGGTGGCGGCGCTCGCCCATGCCGGCGTCGAGGGCCGCCTCTCCTACGTCTCGACCGCGGGCGGCGCCTTCCTCGAATGGCTGGAAGGGCGCGAGCTGCCGGGTGTCGCGGCGTTGCGCATCGGGTGAGCGGGTCGGGCGGGGATCATCCTGCGCGCTCCCGCGGCATCGCGCGCCCCAACCCTGCCCATCCCTTCACGCGGGAGGGAAAGCCATCGCCCGATCACCCTCCCCCCTTGCGGGGGAGGGCAGGGTGGGG
>JBGPOZ010000324.1:0-3641 GCA_041488295.1 Allostellaceae bacterium | reverse complement strand
CTCTTGCGCGAGCGCTTCATCCCGCGCCTCAAGGGCGCGGCGCCGGAGACGCTGCTTGACAGAAAAGGCCTCATCGACCCCGCGAAGGCTTGGACGGCGATGATGGCGAACGAGAAGCCGGGCGGCCATGGCGAGCGCTCGGTCGCGGTCGGCGTTCTCGACATGGCGCTGTGGGATGCCGTCGCGAAGGCCGAGGGCGTGCCGCTTTGGCGCCTTCTCGCCGAGCGCTTCCGCGGCGCGCCCGCCGATGAGCATGCCTGGGTCTATGCCGCCGGAGGGTATTATTACCCCGGCAAGGATCTGGACCAGCTGCGCGCCGAGATGCGCTCCTATCTCGAGCGCGGCTATCGCTGCGTCAAGATGAAGATCGGCGGTGCCTCGCTCGACGAGGATCGCCGCCGCATCGAGGCGGTGCTGGAGATCGTGGGATCGGGCGACAATCTCGCGGTCGACGTCAACGGCAGATTCGATCTCGATAAGGCGCTCGCCTATGCCGATGCGCTCGCGCCCTACGGGCTGCGCTGGTACGAGGAGCCGGTCGATCCGCTCGACTACCTTCTCCACGCCGCGCTCGCCGAGCGTTATCCGGGGCCGCTCGCCACCGGCGAAAACCTGTTCTCGCATCAGGATGCGCGCAATCTCATCCGTTACGGCGGCCTGCGTCCCGACCGCGACATCCTGCAATTCGACCCGGCGCTCTCATACGGCCTCGTCGAGTACCTGCGCACGCTCGACATGCTGAAGCGGCACGGCTGGTCGTGGCGGCGCTGCGTGCCGCATGGCGGCCATCAATTCGCGCTCAACATTGCGGTCGGGCTCGGCCTCGGCGGTAATGAATCCTATCCCGACGTCTTCGCGCCGTTCGGCGGCTTCGCCGATGACTGCCCCGTCGAGGACGGCCGCGTTCGCCTGCCCGAGGCGCCGGGCATCGGCTTCGAGGCGAAGGCCAATCTTTGGGCCGTGATGAAACCGCTGATGGAGGCCGCGTGATGGATAAGGCCGAGAAGATCGCGATCGTCGGCGCCGGCCTTATCGGCCGAGCATGGGCCATCGTTTTCGCACGCGCCGGACGGTGCGTCGCGCTTTACGACGTCGAACCCAAGGTGCTTCCCGCGGCGAAAGAGACGATCGGCGCCAACCTCGCCGATCTCGCGGAGCACGGCCTCATCGCCTCGCCTCCGGAGGTGCTGCAGCGCATCGAGCTTGTGGACGATCTCGGCGCGGCGCTCGCCGGCGCCGGTCATGTCCAGGAGAACGGACCGGAGAATCTCGAAGTAAAGCGCGCGCTCTTTGCCGAGCTCGATCGCCGCGCGGAGCCGGATGCGGTTCTCGCCAGCTCGTCGTCGGCCTTGCGCGCCTCGCTCTTCACCGAAGGGCTCGCCGGCCGCGCGCGTTGTCTTGTCGCCCATCCCGTCAACCCGCCCTATCTGGTGCCGCTCGTCGAGCTGTCGCCGGCGCCGTGGACCGCGCTGGAGACGGTGGCGCGCACGCGCCGCCTGATGGACGAGGTCGGGCAGGTGCCGGTCGAGTTGAAGCGCGAAGTCCCCGGTTTCCTCCTGAACCGCCTGCAAGGCGCCCTTCTCGGCGAGGCGTTCCGGCTCGTCGAGGACGGTTATGCCTCGGTCGAGGACATCGACCGGACGGTGAGGGACGGGCTTGGCCTGCGCTGGTCCTTCATGGGCCCCTTCGAGACGATCGACCTCAACGCTCCCGGCGGCATCGCGGATTACATCGGCCGCTATGGCGCGGCCTATGCCGAGATGGCGCAAACGGCGGGAGCGCCGCGGCCGTGGAGCGCGGCACTCGTCGCCAAGCTCGAGGCCGCGCGCCGCGCTTCCTTGCCGGCGGCGCGGCTCGACGAGCGCCAAGCCTGGCGCGACCGCCGCCTCATGGCACTCCTCGTCCACAAGGCGAAGGCGAAGACGCGGATCGGCGGATGAGTCGAGGCGCCGTTGAGCCGCTTCTTCGGTCCACGTTTATTTGATTGGCCGTCCAATTAACTTCTGGCACACTCCGGTTCGGGAGGCGCGGCATGCCGAAGCTCGGGATGGAGCCAATTCGTCGCCAGCAATTGATCGATGCGACGATCGTGTCGATCAACCGCTACGGTCTCGCCGAGACGACGGTGCAGCGCATCAGCCGCGAGGCCGGCGTTTCCGCGGGCATCATCCATCATTATTTCGGCGGCAAGGACGAGCTCCTCGAGGCGACGATGCGTCGCCTCCTGCAGCAATTGCGCGATGACGTCGTCGCGCGGCTGGCAAAGGCCGAGGACGCCGAGCAGCGACTTCACGCCATCATCGAGAGCAATTTCGCGGCGAGCCAGTTTCAAGGCGAGGTCACGACCGCCTGGCTCGCCTTCTGGGCCGAGGTGCCGCACGTCCCGGCCCTCGCCCGCCTGCAACGGATCAACGCACGCCGGCTGCGCTCCAACCTGCTGCACAGCTTGCGAGGGCTGCTGCCGCGCGATGCGGCGGAGCAGACCGCGCGTGGGCTCGCCGCCCTCATCGACGGGCTGTGGTTGCACAGCGCGCTCGACGGATCGCTCGACGGCGAGGGTGCGCGGGCCATCGCCTGCGCCTTTCTGCGCGGCCAGCTCGCACGGGCAAAGACGGCGACGGATAGGCTCTGAGCCATGAAGACGGAGACACGCGGCGAACGCATATACGATTACGTGATCGTCGGCGCCGGCTCGGCGGGCTGCGTGCTGGCGAACCGGCTTTCGGCCGAACCTGGCGTCAGCGTCCTTGTCCTCGAGGCCGGCCCCCGGGATCGCACCTGGAAGATCCATATGCCGGCCGCGCTCACCTACAATCTGCGCGACGCCAAGTACAATTGGTTCTACGAGACCGAGCCGCAGCCGCATATGGACGGACGGCGTCTCTATTGGCCGCGCGGGCGCGTCCTTGGCGGCTCTTCCTCGTTGAACGCCATGGTCTATGTCCGCGGCCATGCGCTCGACTACGACCGCTGGGCCGGCAACGATCTGCCCGAATGGTCCTATGCGCATGTGCTCCCGTACTTCAAGCGCGCGGAAACCTGCGCGCGCGGGCCTGACGCCTATCGCGGCGGCGATGGACCTCTGCATGTGTCGCGCGGGCGCATGGGCAATCCGCTGTTCTGTGCCTTCATCGAAGCCGGCCAGCAAGCCGGGTATCCGCGCACCCTGGACATGAACGGGTTTCAGCAGGAAGGCTTCGGCGCGATGGATATGACGATCCATCGCGGGCGGCGCTGGAGCGCGGCCACGGCCTATCTGCGGCCGGCGTTGTCGCGGCCCAACCTCAAAATCGTCGTCGCGGCGCATGCGACGCGCGTCCTCGTCGAGAAGGGGCGCGCGACCGGCGTCGAATTCCGCCGGCGCGGACGGCTCCGCACGGTGCGCGCGCGGCGCGAGGTCATTCTCGCCGGCGGCGCCATCAACTCTCCGCAACTGCTGCTCTTGTCCGGCATCGGTCCCGCCGACGAGATCCGTCGGCACGGCATTCCGATCGTGCACGATCTGCCGGGCGTCGGACGCAATCTGCAGGATCATCTCGAGCTTTACGTGCAGTACGAATGCACGAAACCGATCACCCTCTACCTCACCGAGAACTGGCTCAATCGGGCCCGCATCGGCCTCGAATGGTTCCTGCTCAAAT
>JBGPOZ010000323.1:0-3651 GCA_041488295.1 Allostellaceae bacterium | reverse complement strand
GTCCGGCCGAGCGCGACTCCGAGGCCGTCGATCGCCGCCTGCAACGCCATGAAGCTCTGATCGAAGCTGAGGCCGCGCCGCTCGACCAGCGTGGTCGGCTGGCCCGCGGCGGTGAGCCAGAGCCGCCAATCGTCGCGCGAGATCGTCGCATGGAGCAGGGTGTGGTGGACGAGGTCCCCGGGCCGCCGCAGCGGCTTGTCGCCATTGAGCAAGGCTGGGCTGCATACCGGGAAAATGTCTTCGGCCATGAGCCACTGGGCGCGCAGCCCCGGCCAATTGCCGCGGCCGTAACGGACGCCCATATCGATTGCCTCGCGGCGGAAATCGACGAGATGGGTCGAGGTGGTGATGCGCACTTCGATGCCGGGATGCGCGTCCTGGAACGCCGCGACGCGCGAGACCAGCCATTTCGCGGCGAGCGCGGCCATCGTCGTCACGATCAAGAGATCATCCCGATCGACGCGCCGCAGCCGTGCCGTCGCCTGGCGCAGATCCTCGAAGGCGGCGCGGATCGCGGGCAGGTAGCTCTCGGCCTCGCGCGTCAGCTCGAGCGCCCGATTGCGCCGCAGGAAGAGGCGGATGCCGAGCTGCTCCTCGAGCCGGCGGATCTGATGGCTGATCGCGGTCTGGGTGACGTTCAGCTCGGCGGCGGCGCGGGTAAAGCTGCGATGCCGCGCCGCCGCCTCGAAGGCGCGCAATCCGTTGAGTGATGGCAATTGTGTCGTCATACGCTCAGCTTATCATGACATTATCTCATCTAAAAGCTGACAAAGTGTCGTTTGTAGAGTGCCGCAGAAAGGCTCATCTTTAGCCTAAGATAATGTTCCAGTATGGAGGTCTGCTATGGACGGTCTCATGCATCATCCACTGACAAATTGTCAGCTATCACCGGTCACGGAGCAGGCTCTCATCGCGCCGCATTCCGGCTTTCTGTCGCATCTTCTTGACACGGTCTCGCTGTGGTATCGGCGCGCCCATGAGCGGCAGGAGCTGGCGCAGCTCAGCGAGCGCGATCTGCACGATATCGGCCTGTCGCGCGGCGACATCTATGACGAGCTCGCGAAGCCCTTCTGGCGGGACTGAACGCGCAAGACTATCGTCGCATCCGGACGGGAGAAGCCTCATGCAAGCCGAAACCGCAACCGTGCTCGACCGAGTCGAGGCCAAGCTCAATTACCTGGCGCCGGGGACGGACAAGCCGTTCGTTTACGCCTACGAGCCGCCGCCCGGCGTGCCGGTGCGCAGCGGCGCGAGCGAGGCCCGGCTCGTCACGATCGCGGATGGCCGGCTATTCGCCGACCGCTTCTCGCTGGACAAGGAAGGGTTCGCGCTGCGCCGCCATGCGACCTCGGTTGCCGATTTCTACGACGATGCCGAGCTGCGCCGCGTCTACTACCCCGAGATCGACGCTCTGATTCGGGCGGCGACGGGGGCTTCGAAGATCGTCATCTTCGATCACACCCGGCGCAACTCCGCGCGGGGCGCTCCCGGCACGACTCTGCGCGAAGCGGCGGCAAGCGTCCACAACGACTACACCGACCGATCCGCTCCGCAGCGCGTGCGGGATCTCCTGCCTCCCGACGAAGCCGAGGCTCCCCTCGAGAAGCGCTTCGTCGAGATCAACGTCTGGCGGCCGATCGCGGGGCCGGTCGAATCATGGCCGCTCGCGGTGTGCGACGCCGGCAGCGTCGATCGTCGCGATCTCGTCGTTTCCGAGCGGCGCTATCCCGATCGGGTCGGCGAGATCTACGCCGTCCGCTACAATCCCCGCCACCGCTGGTTCTATTTCCCGCGCATGCGGCGCGATGAGGCGCTCCTCATCAAATGTTTTGATTCGGCGAGAGACGGCCGTGCGCGCCTCGCCGTCCACACCGCCTTCGAAGATCCGGCGAGCCCGGCGAATGCGCGGCCGCGCGAGAGCATCGAGGTACGCGCCTTCGCTTTCTTCTAAGATCTTTGCCGCGCGAAGACGATGGTCGGAGTACCTTTCAAGATCGCGCGTCGGAGCTCGCGATAGCCGCATTTCCCGGCGACGCGGATCGAACGGAGATTGTCGGGACGGATGAGGCACACGGTTCGCGTCGCGCCGAAATGCGCATCGCCCCAGGCGAGTGCGGCGCCGACCGCCTCCGTTGCGTAGCCCCGACCGTGCGCCGATGCGACGAGAGCCCAGCCGAGCTCAGGCTTGCCGTCGAGCGGCGGGTCGAGGTCGCGCTTGAAATCGGCGAAGCCCAATTCGCCGATGAAACGGCCCCTTTCCTCGATCGCCCAATAGCCGAAGCCGAGCAGCGTCCAATGCCCGGCGTAGCGCAGCAGTCTCGCCCAGGTCTCCTCCTCCGAGAACGGCCTGCCGCCGATGTGGCGCGTCACCTCGGGCTCAGCCCACATCGCCGCGCAAGCGTCGAAATCCGCCAGGCGATGGCGGCGCAAGACGAGGCGCTCCGTCTCGATGACCGGAGCGTCGTCCGCCCGCGCCTCTCCGCCGTATGGAGGGCTCACGTCGCCACGTTCCGGAACACCTCGACGAAGCGGTCGACATCCGCCTCGTCATTGTAGACGTGCGGGCTGATGCGGATGCGCCCCAGGCGCGGCGCGACGTAGATGTTCTCGGCGGCAAGGCGCTCGACCAGCCCGGCGGGGACGCCGCGCGGAAAAGCGAGGCTCAGGATATGCGGCGCCCGCACGCGCTCCTCGGGGACGAGCGCGCCCGAATTGCGCAAGCCCTCGGCAAGGCGCCGCGTCAGCATGAGGAGGCGCTCGACGATCGCGGCCGAGCCCCATTCCGCCACCATCTCCATGCCGATCGAGGCCATCTCGAGCGAAACGAAATGGTCGCGCTCGCCCATGTCGAAGCGCCGTGCGCCGGCAACGTAGCGCGTATCGGCGAGATAGGGCGCGCGTTCGGCGGCGACGGCGCGCCGCCCGAAGGCGGTCTGCTCGAGCGGCACGCCGTCCTGGTGGCGCTTTGCGACATAGAGGAAGGCGCGGCCATAGGGCCCGAGCACCCATTTGTAGGTCGGGAAGACGAGGAAATCGGGATCGAGCGTCCCTACATCGAGCGCCATGATGCCGGCGCCGTGCGTCGCATCGACGAGAAGCGCGCCGCCCTTGGCACGGAGCGCCGGCGCCACTTGGGCGAGATCGATCGCGCCGCCATCCGACCAATGCACCGACGAGATCGAGGCCAGGGCGACCGGCGCCGTGCCCGGCCGCGCGATCGCCTCGAGAAGCGCCGCCGTCCAGTCGCCATCCCTAGGCCGCGTCACTACGTCGACGGTGAAATTCTCGTCGGGCGCCCGCGTCATCCATTCGAGCACAGGCGAGGAGTGGTCGTCCTCGATGACGATGACCCGCGAACCGGCCGGCACCTTCAGGATTTTTCCCGCAGTGGCGACGCCGTAGCCGACCGAGGAGATGAGCGCCACATCCTCGGGATCGGCCTTGATGAGCCGCGCCGCGGCGCGGCGCGCACGATCGTGCTGCGCCTTCGCAAACCCGGGATCGAGCCTCCAGGGCTGACCCTTGCGCCCAACGCCGATGCGCCCCGCCTCCTGCGTCGCCAGCGGCAGCGGGCTCCACGAGGCGGCGTTGAGATAGCAAACCTCGCGCGGGATATCGAACAGCGCACGTTGCGATACGAGCATGCTTTTG
>JBGPOZ010000322.1:0-3678 GCA_041488295.1 Allostellaceae bacterium | reverse complement strand
ACGGCGCAGGTCTTCGACCGCTTCGATGTGCCGGCGGGCCAGCGCGAATGGGACGCGCTGCTGCGCATCCTCGACAGGAAGGATCCGAGCTACCGCAACTGAGCGACGGGCTGAGGCGCGCTGGCGGGATGCCGGCGCTCTCCCAAGAACGTAACACCGTCTCGAAATTCCTCCCCCGCTCGTGGGGGAGGGCAGGGTGGGGGCCTTCGCCGGAGACCCGTTCTGCATAAATCTTCGGAGAACTGCGGCTTCCCCCACCTCGATCCTCCCCCGCAAGCGGGGGAGGAAGGCGGAATCGGCGCCGACTATGCCCAATCAAGCGTCACGGTGCGACAAAATGCGGCACCGCCGCTCTCGCAATCGACGATGCGCGTGCTAGATTGGACGCATCGCATAAGGCCGAATAGCAATCCGCCCGCATTCCGGAGCCCGCTTCATGTACGAACCCGACGATCAGGCGCATAGCACCAGCGTCCCGAACAATCTCGAGGCGTATTTCATGCCGTTCACGGCGAACCGGCAGTTCAAGGCCAATCCGCGCCTTCTCGTCGCCGCCGAGGGCATGCATTACACCGCGCATGACGGCCGCCGCATCCTCGACGGCACCGCCGGGCTCTGGTGCGTCAATGCCGGGCATGGCCGGAAACCCATCGTCGAGGCGGTGCAGCGCCAGGTGGCGCGCATGGATTTCGCGCCGTCCTTCCAGATGGGCCATCCGGTGGCGTTCGAGGCGGCGGCGAAGCTGGCGGCGATGATGCCGGGCGATCTCGACCACATCTTCTTCACCAATTCCGGCTCCGAGGCGGTCGACAGCGCGCTCAAGATCGCTATCGCCTATCACCGTGTCCGCGGCGAGGGCACGCGCACCCGCCTCATCGGCCGCGAGCGCGGCTATCACGGCGTCGGCTTCGGCGGCATCTCGGTCGGCGGCATCTCGCCCAACCGCAAATTCTTCGGCAGCCTGCTTCCCGGCGTCGATCATCTGCCGCACACGCACAATCTCGAGAAGAACGCCTTCACGCGCGGCCAGCCCGCCTGGGGCGCGCATCTCGCCGAGGAGCTCGAGCGCATCGTCGCGCTGCACGACGCCTCGACCATCGCCGCCGTCATCGTCGAGCCGGTCGCGGGCTCGACCGGCGTCCTCGTGCCGCCCAAGGGCTATCTCGAGAAGCTTCGCGAGATCTGCACCAAGCACGGCATCCTCCTCATCTTCGATGAGGTGATCACCGGGTTCGGCCGGCTAGGCGCGGCTTTCGCCAGCGATTATTTCAACGTCACCCCCGACATGATCACCTGCGCCAAGGGGATCAGCAACGGCACCATTCCGATGGGCGCCGTGGCCCTGCGCCACGGCATCTACGAGGCCTTCATGGCGGGGGCGGCTGAGAATACGATCGAGCTCTTCCACGGCTACACCTATTCGGGCCATCCGGTCGCGGCTGCGGCGGCGATCGCGACGATCGACCTCTATGCGAGCGAAGGCCTCTTCCAGCGCGCTGCCGATCTCTCGCCCTATTTTGCGGAGGCGGCCCATGCGATGCGCGGCCTGCCGAATGTCATCGACGTGCGCAATCTCGGCCTCGTCTGCGGCATCGAGCTCGAGCCCAAGCCCGGCAAGCCCTCGGCGCGCGCCTTCGATGCCTTCGTCAAATGCTACGAGAGGGGCGTCCTCATCCGCACCACCGGCGACATCATCGCGCTCTCGCCGCCGCTCATCGTCGAGAAGGGGCAGATCGACGAGATGTTCGGCACCCTCGCCGATGTCCTGAAGGCGGCGGCGTAAGCATCGAACCCAACCAAATTTGATCCGGGAGAGAAAAACCATGCTCGTCGGCGTTCCGAAGGAAATCAAGACGCACGAATACCGCGTCGGCCTCGTGCCGGGCAGCGTGCGCGAGCTCGTCCATCACGGCCACAAGGTGCTGGTCGAGACCGGCGCCGGCGCCGGCATCGGCTTCGTCGATTCCGCCTATGAATCGGCGGGCGCCAAGATCGCGGCGAATGCCGCCGAGATCTTCGCCGCGGCCGAGATGATCGTGAAGGTGAAGGAGCCGCAGCCGCAGGAGATCGCGAAGCTGCGCTCGGGCCAAATCCTCTTCACCTATCTCCACCTCGCCGCCGACAAGGCGCAGACCGAGGGGCTGATCCGCTCGGGCGCCACCTGCATCGCCTATGAGACGGTGACCGATCAGCGCGGCGGCCTGCCGCTGCTGGCGCCGATGAGCGAGGTCGCGGGCCGCATGTCGGTGCAGGTCGGCGCGCATTGCCTCGAGAAAGAGCAGGGCGGCGCCGGCATCCTCTTGGGCGGCGTCCCCGGCGTTGCGGCGGCGAAGGTCGTCATCCTCGGCGGCGGCGTCTCCGGCACCAACGCCGCGCGCATGGCGATGGGACTCGAAGCCTACGTCACCGTCATCGACAAATCGCTGCAGCGCCTCAACGAGCTCGACATGCAGTTCGGCGCGCAGCTTCACACCCTCTTCTCGACCTTCGAGAACATCGAGCACGAGGTGACATCGGCCGATCTCGTCATCGGCGCGGTGCTGGTGCCGGGCGGCGCCGCGCCGAAGCTCGTGACGCGCGAGATGGTGAAGGGGATGCGGCCGGGCTCGGTCCTTGTCGACATCGCGATCGACCAGGGCGGGTGCTTCGAGACCTCACGGCCGACGACTCATGCCGCGCCCACATATGTCGAGCACGGCGTCATCCACTATTGCGTCACCAACATGCCGGGCGCGGTGGCGCGCACCTCGACCTTCGCCCTCAACAACGCGACCCTGCCCTTCGCCGTCGCGATCGCCGACAAGGGTTGGCGCAAGGCGCTCGCCGACAATGTCCATCTGCGCCGCGGCCTCAACATCCATGCCGGCAAGGTGACCTACGAGGCGGTGGCGACCGATCTCGGCTTCCCGTACGCCCCGGCGGAGCAGATCATCGCCTGACGCCGGCGCGATCTCCGGCTCGACTGTCTGCCTCAGTCAATGCCAGCCGTGGAAGAAGCCGCCACCGAAGGCGCTGGAACGGCCGAAGCGCTCGCCGAAGACGCCGAAGGCACCGAAATGGTCGAATCGGTCGTGCCACCCGGAGCGATAATAACCGCCGCCGAAGAGCGATCCGGGAACGGGCGGCAGAAAGGGGTCCGGCCCCCAGTAATAGGGATAGGGCGCGGCCGCGCCGTAGACCGCGAGCGGCGGCGCCATGTAGACCTCAGGCGGCACGACGTCTTCCTGCGTGATGCGCCATGAGCCGTCCGGCTGCCGGCATGCCTTGCCGGCCGCTTGACGCTCTTGCCGCGCGACCAGCACCGAAGCGGTGAAATCGCGGCACTCGACGGCGCCATCGGCCTGCGCTCGCATGGGAGCGTCCGCAAACGCCAGAGATGAAATTGCTGCGCCGATCGCAACAAGCATCGCGGCCGGTGCGCTGATCAGCCGACGCATTCTTGTCTCCTGACCCTCTGGCAATGATGTGGTGACCCGAATCGCATTCGCCTACTGGCATCGCGCGACACGATTGCGTGACGCTCTTCTCGAGGGAGCGCGGTACGAGGACATGCTTTGCAATGGGGCGTGACGATCGCTTCCCTCTGGCTTACCCTGCCCAGCCAGGACGCTCTCGCGGCCTCATGGGTCGCCATAGCGGGTGAAGGCCAGCCAGGAGACCACGATCATGGCAGTCATT
>JBGPOZ010000321.1:0-3684 GCA_041488295.1 Allostellaceae bacterium | reverse complement strand
CCGCGCGGCGCCGCTGGCGGCGTTCAGTGGCGCGTCAGGACCTTTCGGATCGTCTCGACCATTTGATCGAGGTGAGTCTCCTCGGCGATGAAGGGCGGCGCCAGGATGATGGTCTCGCCGATCATGCGCGCGTAGATTCCCGCCTCGAAGAGCTGGATCATCGTCTGATAGCCGCGCTGGCCGGGCTTTGCCGACGGCGCGAAATCGACCGCGCCGAGGACGCCGTAGCCGCGGATGTCGGTGACGATCGAGAGGTCGCGCAGCGAGAAGATGCGGTCGAGGAACGGCTTCGAGAGCGCGGCGGCGCGCTCGAAGAGCCCGTCGCGCTTGTAGATGTCGAGCGCGGCGAGGCCGGCGGCGCAGGCGACCGGGTGGCCCGAATAGGTGTAGCCGTGGAAGAACTCGACGACGCCCTCGCCCGGGGTCGCGTCGATCACCGTCTGGTAGATCGCATCGCGAAACGCCACGGCACCCATCGGCACGGCGCCGTTGGTGATGCCCTTCGCCATGGTGAGGATGTCGGGCGTGACATTGAAGCTCTGCGCGCCGAACGCCTTGCCGGTGCGCCCGAAGCCGCAGATCACCTCGTCGAAGATGAGGAGGATGCCGTGCTTGTCGCAGATTTCGCGCAGGCGCTTGAGGTACCCCTTCGGCGGCACGAGGCACCCCGTGGAGCCGGCGATCGGCTCGACGATGCAGGCGGCGATCGTGTCGCCGCCGCAGAGCTCGACGGCGCGCTGCAGATCATTCGCGAGATCGGCCCCATGCTCGCCCTCGCCGCGCTGGAAGCGGTTCTCGGGAATGTGGGTGTGGCGCATGTGGATGACGCCGGGGAGGCCGGCGCCGAAGCTCTCGCGGTTCTTCATCATGCCGCCCACCGACATGCCGCCGAAATTGACGCCGTGATAGCCGCGCTCGCGCCCGACGAAGCGGATTCGCTGCGCCTCGCCGCGGGCGCGGTGATAGGCGTAGGCCGCCTTCAATGCGGTCTCGACCGCCTCGGAGCCGGAATTGACGAAGAAGAGGTAGTTGAGCCCCTCGGGCGTCAGCTCGCAGACGCGCCGCGCCAGCTCGAAGGCGCCGGGATGGCCGTATTGGAAGGGCGGCGCGAAATCCATCTCCTGGATCTGCTTTGCCACCGCCGCGGTGATCTCGGGACGGCCGTGCCCGGCATTGCTGCAGAAGAGGCCGGACGAGGCGTCGAGCACCTTCTCGCCATGGTGATTGACGAAATACATGCCCTCGGCCCGCGTGAAGAGGCGGGGATTGGCCTTGAAATGCTTGTTCGGGGTGAACCCCATCCATTGATGCTCGAGGGTGTTTCCGACGATCTGCATGGCGTTCCTCTCTGTGCGGTAGTCCGGTCGCGTGTTTCTTGAGCGGCGGCAATTCTCGGGGAGGAGCGCCGCCGGAACAAGCTTAATTCACGAATACCGCCTCTGCGAGCCTGCCTCTTTCCTTCTCCGTCGGAGGCGGCTATCTTACGTAAAATAAGACAAAAAATCTCATCTAATGAGACAAAATGATCGGGAGAAGCGCGATGCGGGGCATGAGGGGTGCGACCGGAAACGTCCTCGTGATCCTGTGCCTGATGTACTTCATTACGTACTTCGATCGCGTCAACATCTCGACGGCGGCCCCGGTGATCAGCAAGGAACTCGGCCTCAACAATACCGAGCTCGGCTACGTCTTTTCGGCTTTCGCCTGGCCCTATGCTTTGTTCCAGCTGTTCGGGGGCTGGCTCGGCGACCGCTTCGGCCCGCGCCGGACACTCGGCGTCTGCGGCTCATTGTGGTCGCTCGCGACAGCGGTGACCGGGCTTGCCGGCGGCATCGTCTCGCTGTTCCTGGCACGCCTCATGCTCGGTTTCGGCGAGGGCGCCGCATTTCCGACGGCGACGCGCGCGATGGCGAGCTGGACGACGCCCGATCAGCGCGGCTTCGCGCAGGGCATCACCCATGCCTTCTCGCGTCTCGCCAACGCGGTCGCATCGCCCATCGTCGTCTTTCTGATCGCGCTCCTGACATGGCGCGGCTCGTTCGTCGTGATGGGTGCCATCAGCTTCATTTGGGTGATCGTGTGGTACGGTTATTTCCGCGACGATCCGCGCGATCACGCGGCGATCACCGAGGCGGAACTTGCGCGATTGCCGACGACCGGCGCGAAAGGCCGGTCCGAGAAGGTCGTTCCGTGGGGACGGCTCTTCGCCCGTATCCTGCCGGTGACGCTCGTCGATTTCTGCTATGGCTGGATCCTCTGGGTCTACCTCAACTGGATCCCGTCCTTCTTCGTGCACTCCTATGGGCTCAATCTCAAGACGTCGTCCTTCTTCACGGCCGGAGTCCTCGTGGCGGGGCTGGTCGGCGACACCGTCGGCGGCGTTGCCAGCGACATCGTGCTGCGGCGAACGGGAAGCGTCCTGAAGGCACGGCGCAACGTCATCGTGCTCGGGTTCCTCGGCTGCTTCGCCTTCACCCTGCCGCTTGTCTTCATCCATGATCTCAACACCGCCGCCTTATGCCTTGCCGGCGCATTCTTTTTCTCAGAGTTCATCGTCGCGCCGATCTGGGCCGTCCCGATGGACATCGCGCCGCAATATGCCGGGACGGCGAGCGGCCTGATGAATTTCGGCTTCGGCCTTGCCGGCATCATCTCGCCGGTCGTCTTCGGCAAGATCATCGACGTGACGGGGAGCTGGAACGTGCCGTTCGTCTGCTCTCTGGCACTGGTGCTGGTCGGCGCCGGCCTCTCCTTCCGGCTGCGGCCGGACCTGCCTTTCATCGACGTTCGACCGGTCGCCGGCCTTGCCGCGGCCGGAAAGGCGGCCTCATGACGCTGGCGCCCGACATCGCGCGTACCGTGCCGGACGCGCCGGAGCCGCGCGATGATCGCACCGGGATCGCCGAGCGGGCCTTCGCCATCCTCGCCTTCGTCGCCAAGGCCGATGGCCCGGTCGCCGTTGCCGACCTCGTCGAGCAGCTCGGCCTGCCGAAGGCGACGGCGCATCGCCTTGCCGATAGTTTCGTCGAACGCGGCCTGCTGCAGCGCGAGAGCGGGCGCAAGCGCCTCACGGTCGGACCCCGCCTCATCGACCTCGCGCTCGGCGTCATGCGGAGCGCAGTGCGCCACGCGCCGCGGCGGGCGATCCTCAACGGCCTCGTCCATACGATCGGCGAGACCTGCAATATCGGCACGCTCGTCAATGCCGAGATCGTCTACCTCGATCGCGTCGAGGCCGAGCATTGGCCGCTCCGCCTGCAATTCACCGCGGGCTCGCGCGTGCCGCTCCATTGCACGGCGATCGGCAAGTTGTTCCTCGCGCTGTTGCCGGCAAAGCAGAGCGCGGCGCTCGTCGCCGATACCGAGCTCACACGCTTCACGCCGAAAACGATCACCGATCGCGCGACCCTGCAAAAGGAACTCGCGCGCATCCGCGCCGAGCGCTGCTCGACCGACGACGAGGAATTCCTGTCGGGTGTCGTCTGTCTCGCGGTGCCGATCCCGGGCCCCGACGGCGAGATTTGCGCCGCGGTCGCCGTACAGGCGCCGGCGGCGCGCATGGCGGCGGCCGATGCGCGACGCCATTTGCCGATCCTGCGCGCCGCCGCGACGCGGCTCGGCACCAGCATGCGGAGCGAGCATTGATGACCCATTCATTCGATCAAAGGAGGAACCCATGACTTT
>JBGPOZ010000320.1:0-3689 GCA_041488295.1 Allostellaceae bacterium | reverse complement strand
TCGACCCGATCGGGTCCTTCGATGGCAAGGCCGGGCAGGCGGTGACCATGACGATCCGCCGCGCCGCGGACGGAGCGCCGTTCGGCATCGCCGTGACGCCGGAGCAGATTCGCCCGAACGAGGCTTACGAGAAGGCGATCGAAGCGAGCGCCCGCATCATCGAGACGAATGGGCAGAAGATCGGCTATATCCGCATGTATTCCTATGCGCGATATGCCTACCAGCGCGCTCTCGAAAAGGCGATCTCGACCGGCGCTATCAAGGATGCCGACGCCCTCGTCTGGGATCTGCGCGACGGCTGGGGCGGCGCGCAACCCTCCTATCTCGACATCTTCGATCCGCGTGGGCCGACCATGACCGTCATCAGCCGCGACGGCGAGGCGGAGATCGACAACATACGCTGGCACAAGCCGGTCGTCCTCCTCGTCAATGGCGGTTCGCGCAGCGGCAAGGAAGTGCTGGCCTATGGCTTCAAGAAATACGGCTTCGGCCCGGTCGTCGGCACGCGGACGAAAGGCGACGTCTTGGCGGCGACGGCCTTCTTGCTGAGCGACGGCAGCCTCCTCGAGCTTCCGGTCGAGGATGTCCGGGTCGATGGCGAGCGGCTCGAGGGCATCGGCGTCGCGCCGACCATCGAGGTGCCGTTCGATCCCGCATACGCGGCCGGCGCCGACATGCAGCTCAAGCGGGCGGTCGAGATCGCGGCGCAGGCGCTTCATGGCTGACGCGCCCGTCTCGACGATCGACCGATCGGCCGAGTTGATCCGGGCGCGGAGCGGCGCAAACCCGCCGCGCCTCGCCATAATCCTCGGCTCCGGCCTCGCCGCGATCGCCCGCGACATTGAAGGCCCGGTCCTCGTGCCCTACGCCGACCTTCCGGGCTTTCCGGTGAGCCACGTCCAGGGCCACGAGAATCGCCTCGTCCTCGGACGGCTCGGCGGATTGCCCGTCGCCTGCCTCGAAGGACGCGTCCATTTCTACGAAGGCGCCGATGCTGCAGCGATGGCGGTACCGATCCGTGCTTTGCGCCGCGCTGGAATCGAGATGCTTCTCATCACGAATGCCGCAGGCTCGCTGCGGCGCGAGATCGCGCCCGGCCAGCTCATGCTGATCGCCGATCACATCAACTTCCTGCCCGGCAATCCGCTCGTCGGGCGCAACGACGAGTCGTTGGGTCCACGCTTTCCCTCTCTGCGCGATGCGTATGACCCGCGACTTCGGCAGAGCCTCAATGCCACCGCCGTCGCGCTCGGGCTCGCGCTCGCCGAGGGCGTCTACCTCGCCTATTCCGGCCCCAGCTTCGAGACGCCCGCCGAGATCCGCGCCTTCCGGATACTCGGCGCCGACGCCGTCGGCATGTCGACCGTGCCCGAGGTCATCCTCGCCAGGCATTGCGGTTTTCGCGTCGCGGCCATCTCGGTCATCGCCAACTACGCCGAAGGGATGACGGCCGATTCGCCGACGCACGCTCACACCTTGGAGATGGCCAAGCGAGCGGCAGGCGATCTCGGCCGCCTCATCGCCGCCTTCTGCGCCAATCTCGCGCATGAGTAAGGCGATGTTTCTGCCGCAGGAGATCATTCGGCAGAAGCGCGACGGCGGCACGCTCGACAAGGCGGCGATCCAAACCTTCGTGCGCGGCCTCACCGACGGCTCGATCGGCGAGGGCCAGATCGCGGCCTTCGCCATGGCGGTCTTCTTCCGCGGCATGGCGAGCAGCGAGACGGCGGCGCTGACGGAGGCGATGGCGCGCTCGGGGCAAATCCTCGAATGGGCTGGTCTCGCCCTGCCCGGCCCCATCCTCGACAAGCACTCGACCGGCGGCGTCGGCGACAAGGTCAGCCTCATGCTCGCTCCGATCGTCGCCGCGTGCGGCGGCTTCGTGCCGATGATCTCCGGCAGGGCGCTGGGGCACACCGGCGGTACGCTCGACAAGCTCGACAGCATTCGCGGCTACCGCAGCACGCCTGGGCTCGACGAATTCCGCGCCGCGGTCCGCGATGCCGGCTGCGCCATCATCGGCCAGACCGCGGATCTCGCTCCCGCCGATCGGCGCCTCTACGCCATTCGCGACATCACCGCGACCGTCGAATCGATCCCGCTCATCACCGCGTCGATCCTCTCGAAGAAACTCGCGGCGGGTCTCCAAGGCCTGGTGATGGACGTGAAATTCGGCTCCGGCGCCTTCATGGTCGACGCCGCGGCGGCCGAGGATTTGGCGCGCAGCATCGTCGCGGTGGCGCAAGAGGCCGGCCTGCCGACGGTGGCGCTGCTCACCGATATGAACGAGGTGCTGGGCGACACCGCGGGCAATGCGCTCGAGGTCGCCGAGGCGACCCTGTACCTCACCGGCGCGCGGCGCGAGACGCGGCTCGATGCGGTGACGCGCGCGCTCGCCGCCGAGATGCTGCTGCTCGGCGACCTCGCCGGCGATCCCGCCGAAGCCGCCCGCAAGATCGAGACGGCGCTATCCTCCGGCGAGGCCGCGGCGCGCTTTGCTCGCATGGTCGCGATGCTGGGCGGCCCCTCGGATCTCATCGAGCATCCGAACGCCCACCTTGCCGCGGCGCCCTCGGTCGTTCCGCTTGCTCCCACGCGCGCCGGATTTGTTGCACGGATCGACGTGCGGCGCGTCGGCATCGCCGTCCTGGAATTGGGGGGCGGGCGGCGGCAGGCGGGGGACCGGATCGACCACGCCGTCGGCATTTCCGCCGTCGCCGGCCTCGGCGCCGCCGTCGGACCGGACCGGCCGCTCGCTCTTCTCCATGCGCGCTCCGCCGAGGATGCCGCGCGAGCGACGGCGACACTCCGCGGCGCCTTCGAGATCGCGGGTGCGCCGCCACCGCCGCGCCCGATCTTCGGCCGACGCATCGGCGCCGGTGCCGAGCGCGGCTCGTCCTGAGCTTCACCGATTGTTGCAGGCAATGCCCGACTCGCTTATGGTTCTAGTTCCTCACAACCATCAGAAAGGAGGTGATCCTGTGTCTAGTCATCGAGGATTGCAGGCGACTTTGGTCGCGACCGGGATCGCTGCCGCGTGCGGGAGCGCGCGAGCCTGACGACCCCTTCGCGGCCATGTCGGCCGCAGTTTCGAAGACGGAAGGGCCGCCGCAAGGCGGCCCTTCTGCTTGGCGGTTGCAAAAACCGGAGCGGCGCGGAATTCTGGATGATCAACTCGCCCGCAGGAGGCTCCGCATGACCGCGCCCGAGCAACCGCTCCCCTACACCGTCGACAAGGTCGAAACGGTGGCCGAGACGCCGCAGCTCCGGGCAAAGCGCTTCACCCTGGCCTCGGGTCAGGAAATTCCCTGGCACTACCACACCGACATTACCGATCGCTTCTATTGCCTCGAGGGAACGCTTTGCGTCGAGACGCGCGCACCGCGGCACAATCACGTGATGACAGAAGGCGGCGATTGCGAGGTCGGTCCCAAGATCGCCCACCACGTCTTCAACGGCGGTGAGGGTGTCTGCCGCTTCCTCATCCTGCAAGGCGTCGGCACCTACGACTACATCGCGGTCGGAGGAGGTCGTTCCGGCGCTGATTGAAGGGCGGAATTCCATTGATTGTGTTGAAAAACTCCCTGCTTGAAACCGTGGTGGCGTGCTGATTCACTTCTCCTGGCGACGGGAGATGCGGGTGATGATGGGCGAACGGACGGTGATGCAGGAGTCGTTGTTTTTCGGGT
>JBGPOZ010000319.1:0-3726 GCA_041488295.1 Allostellaceae bacterium | reverse complement strand
GTCGCCGCCTCCTCGAGCGACATCACCTTCTCGCGCAGGCTCCGGTCGCGCTCGGCGGTCTTTCGGCGGAGTTCCAGATAGGCTTCGGTCAAGAATTCTCCTTCGTCCTAGCCCGGCTGATTGAGGCCGGTGCGGCTGTTGAATTCGTCGATAAGGCGATCCCACAGCGGTATGGCGCTTTGCAGCCCGCGCCAGAAGCCCTGGTCGCGCCGCCGGTCGAACTCGTCGAGCGGCACGCCTTGCTGCTCGACCCAGGTGTAGTAGCCGAGATTGTAGATCCGGTTGCAGTCGATCTGCGTCAGCTCGATCGAATGATCGTCGGCGACGCCTTCGAGGTGGCGTGCGAAGACCTCGCCGGCATTCACCTCGGAAAAGCCGCCGTGATAGTGCGCAGTCGCGAATTTCTGCCGCTCGCTGCCATACATCGCGGCGCTGTCGGTCGCGACCGTGACGATCGCGTCCGCGGCGCCGAGGCCGAGGCGCTTTGCCGTCTTGATGGCGGCGATGACATTGGCGATGCTCGAGAGGCCGAGCGCGTCGAGCCGTGCGATCAACGCGGGATCGAGCTGCCGCCGCCCCGCGAGGTAGCGCCGCCCGACTTCGCTGTTGAAAAGAACGTTGAGCGAATCGGTGCCGCGATCCGAGACGCCGACGACGAGGTCGGTGTTCATGACGTTGTGGATGAACGGGATGTGCTTGTCGCCGATGCCTTGGATGTTGTGCTCGCCATAGCCGTTGTAGAGCATCGTCGGGCATTCGAGCGCCTCGACGGCGACGATCTTCGCGCCGAGCTCGGTCTTGAGGTAATCGCCGGCGCCGAGGGTCCCGGCCGAGCCCGACGCTGCGACAAAAGCGCTGAGACGCAGCGCCTTATCGCGTTTGCGCGCATCCTCGAAGACGGCGCGCAAAGCCGGTCCGGTGCACACGTAATGCGTCAGATAATTTCCGAACTCCGAGAACTGATTGAGGATGAAGTTCGCAGGGTCGCGCGCGAGCTCGGCGCATCTGTCGTAGATCTCCTTGACGTTGCTCTCCGTCCCGGGCGTGCGGATGATGTCCTCGGGATGCGCGACCCAACGCTTCAGCCAATCGAAACGCTCGGCGCTCATGCCGGCGGGCAACACGGCGACGCCGCGGCAACCGAGAATGCGCGCGATGGCGACGCCGCCGCGGCAGTAATTTCCGGTCGACGGCCACACCGCCTTGTGCCGCTCTGGATCGAATTGCCCGGTGACGATGCGCGGCACGAGGCAGCCATAGGCGGCCAGCACCTTATGCGCGCCGATCATCGGAAAATTGCGGCCGAGCGCGACGAGGATGCGCGCCTTGACCCCGGTCAGCGCCTCCGGCAGATCGAGGTAGCTCGGCACCGCCTGGCGTCCGGTGCGGGCATCGTCATTGTGCCAGTGGACGCGGAAGAGGTTGCTCGGCTGCGGCGCGTCGGGATCGACATGCTCCAGCTGAGCCGTGATCGAGCCCGGGATTCGTGCGGGATCGGCGAGCTGGGCGAAGGTCGGCAACACGACACGCGCCTCGCGCAGGCGATGGACGGCGCGATCGTAGATGCGGCGATCGATGATCTCGGTCGCGAGCTCAGTCCATGCCATCGCCCAGCCGGCCCCCCGGTACGCCACAGTCGGTCTATCTTATTATCGTCCCATTTTTAATACCATGGCCGCCTCGTTCGCCTCAACAGCTTTTGGATTCTGGCCGATTTCCGCAATTTGCCGGTTCGCCATTGCGGCTGGGAGCTCGCAAAGCACGTCCGGGCTGGGCATTCTCGGAGGAAATGATCTACTCTGCCCGAGCGGGTCGCGAATGCGGGGTGGCGCGATATGGATTCCGAGATCTATCAGGGAATCGTCACGGGTCCGTCGGCCTGGGTCGGCCGCGACCTCGCGAACAGCACGGAGTGGATCCATCATTTCTCGCCGGAGGAACTGGACGAGCTCGACCGCGCGCTAACCATCGTCCGGGGAAAGCGCGGCGATCTGGCCGAGATCCGGCAATCCGATTTCCCTCTGCCGACGCTCGGCCCCAGATTGCGACGACATCTCGAAGAGATTCGCAACGGTCGCGGCTTCGTCGTGCTGCGCGGATTTCCCGTCGGCCGCTACAGCGATGAGGATGTCGGCGTCGCCTTCTGGGGGATCGGCACCTATCTCGGCGTGCCGGTCACGCAGAATCCCAGAGGCGAGCTGCTCGGGCACGTCTACGATTACGGCCGAAGATACGGCGACATCGACGTTCGCGGTTACGAGACCAACGCTTATCTTCCCTTCCACACCGACGCCTGCGATCTCGTCGGGCTCCTCTGCCTGCGCCGCGCGAAATCGGGCGGGCTCAGCAGCATCGTCAGCGCGATCACCGTCCACAACGAGATTCTCCGACGGCATCCGGAGTATCTGGCCCCGCTCTATCGGGGCTTCCGCTACATCAAGCGCGAGGCGGCGCTCACCGAAGACCCGGTCACCGAGAATTTGATCCCGGTGTTCGGCCATCGCGACGGCCACATCAGCTGCCGGCTCGTGCGCAATCAGATCAACGCGGCTTGCGTCAAGCTCGGGATCCCGCTCGACGAGCGCGGGCGTGCGGCGCTCGATTTTCTGGACGAGCTTGCCTATGACGACGCGCTGCATCTCGATATGGATCTGCAGCTGGGCGACATGCAGCTCTGCAACAACTACACCATCCTCCATTCGCGCACGGAATACGAGGATTGGCCGGAGAAAGAGCGAGGGCGGCACATGCTGCGCCTTTGGCTCAGCTTCCGCGAGCGGCGGCCGATGGCGGCGAATTTCCCGCAGCACAACGGCTACGGCCTCGGTCAGATCGCGGAGGTGGCGTTCGAGCCGAGCGACGCGTGAGGCGAAAGCGACCGAGGTGAGCGGTTGCAGCAAGAAGCGGGGGATTCATGCCGGAAACGATCGAGATTTCACATCGGGATCGCGTCTCCACCATCACCATCAACCGCCCGCCCTTCAACACCGTGACGCCGCTCGTGATGGCGGAGCTGCAATCGGCCTTCGCCACGCTGGAGACGCGCGAGGAGACCCGCTGCGTCGTTCTCACGGGAGCGGGCACGCGGGCATTCTGCGCCGGGGCAAGCCTCGATGACCGTCCGCAGGACGATCCCGCCGCGAGCGATGCCTTCCGCGAGAACGGCCGAGCGCTCATCGACCGGATCGAGACGTTCCCGAAGCCGGTAATCGCGGCGATCCGCGGTTGGTGCATCGGCGGCGGATTCGCCATCGCCCAGGCCTGCGATGTTCGCCTCGCGTCGCAGACGGCCAAATTCCGCACCGGCGATGCGTATATCGGCATCGTGCCGAGCTGGGGCGTCAGCCTCGTCCGCCTCGTGCACTATATCGGCCGCAACCGGACGCTCGACATGCTGATCCTCGGCGAAGACATCGCCGCCGGGGAGGCGCTGGGCCTCGGCCTCGTCTCGCGCGTCATCGCCGACGACGTTTTTGATGCCGAAATCGCCCGCATTGCCGAACGCGTCTCGGGCGGCGCGCCGCAGGTCTTCCAGGCGATCAAGAGCGCGGTGCGCAGCCAGTGCTTCGAATCGCCGCCCGCCGCGGCGCATCTGGAGACCTATTGGGCGGCGACGACGCGCGGCTCGTTCGACGCCAAGGAAGGCGTCGCCGCCTTCAAGGAAAAGCGCAAACCCGCCTTCAAGGGCTGCTGAGCGATGGACCTCGTCGCCACCAAGCCTCAGAT
>JBGPOZ010000318.1:0-3755 GCA_041488295.1 Allostellaceae bacterium | reverse complement strand
AGATCGCCGAGTCGAGAAGGTATTCCCAATAGCCGGCGAATTCGTGGCGCGCGGCGACGATCGCCTTGACGGCGTGGTGCCGACCGCCGCCGGCGGCGAGAATGACCTGATCCTCGATGCGCAGCATGCCGGTGTCGCCGACCGGCAGCGCCGGCAGGCCGAGCTTGCCGAGCGCCTGCACGAGGCCGAAGCCGGTCTCCTGGTCGTAGGCCAGGAGATGTCCCGGGATCGCCCGTCCGTCGCTCGGGCTGAGCCAGATCGTCTCGGCCTCGGTGACGAGATAGCCGATGGTGAGGACGAGGCCGTCCTCGCGAATGACGACGCCCGAGCCCGCCCGCTCGGTGCCGAGCGTCGCGGCGGTGAAGGCGTCTTCCGGAATGTTGGCGCGCAGCCGCACGACCGACTGCAGCGTGCGCTCGAGATCGAAGGCGCAATCATGCGGGTCGGGCTGGAGCTGCGTCGGAATTTCCCAATCGGCTTTCTCTGACACCGGCGACACCTTCGGCGAATGGCGGGGCACAATAACGCGGCTCTTCCCAGGCTGTCATCCATGCGTCGCAAAACGCTGCGCGATCAGGCGAGGCGCCCGAGAAAGCGATAGGCGCAACGCGCCGCCGCCATTAGACTTTGCGTGGGCTTGGGATCGAAGACGTTGGGAGCGATGGGCAACATAAAGGTGAATGGCGAGCGGCTATGGCGCTCGCTCATGGAGATGGCGCGGATCGGCGCGACGGAAAAGGGCGGCGTCTGCCGCCTCGCCTTGACCGATCTCGACCGCGAGGGACGCCAGCTCTTCATCCGCTGGTGCGAGGAGGCGGGCTGCCGCGTGCGCATCGACACGATGGGCAACATCTTCGCGCGCCGTCCCGGCCGCGATCCCGCGGCGCCCCCGGTCATGACCGGCAGCCATCTCGACACGCAACCGACCGGCGGCAAGTTCGACGGCGCCTACGGCGTCCTCGCCGGGCTCGAGGTCGTGCGCACCTTGAACGATCTCGGCTACGAGACCGAGGCGCCGGTCGAGCTCGTCGTCTGGACCAACGAGGAGGGCTCGCGCTTCTCCCCCGCCATGATCGGGTCCGGCGTCTATGCCGGTGTCTTCACCCTGGACCACGGCCTCGCGACGCCCGACAACGTCACGCGCGTCACCATGGGCGAGGAGCTGCGGCGCATCGGCTTTGCTGGACCCGAACCCTGCGGCGGGCAGAAGGTGAAGGCGTATTTCGAGGCGCATATCGAGCAGGGGCCGATCCTCGAGGCCGCCGGCAAGCCGATCGGCATCGTCGAGGGCGCGCAGGGCCAGCGCTGGTATGAGATCACCGTCACCGGCCAGGAGGCGCATGCCGGGCCGACGCCGATGAAGCGCCGCAAGGACGCCCTCGTCGGCGCCTCGCGCATGATCGACGCCGTCAATCGCATCGGGCACGCCCATCCGCCCTATGCCTGCGCCACCGTCGGCTTCGTCCAGGTCGCGCCCAATTCGCGCAACACCATCCCGGGCCGCGTCTTCTTCACCGTCGATTTCCGCCACCCGGACGATGCCACCTTGACCGAGATGGACCGCGAGCTGCGCGAGGCGTGTCGCGATGCCGCGCGCTCGGCGCAGGTCGAGGTCGAGGTGAAGGAGTTCTGGTATTTTCCGCCGACGCCGTTCGATAAGGATTGCATCGCCGCGGTGCGCCGCGCCGCCGAGGCGCAGGGCTATCCCGCGCAGAGCATCATCAGCGGCGCCGGGCACGATGCCGTCTACATGGCGCGCGTCGCGCCGACGGCGATGGTCTTCGTCCCGTGCAAGGACGGCATCAGCCACAACGAAATCGAGGACGCCAAGCCGGAGGATCTGACGATGGGTTGCACGGTACTTTTGAACGCCATTCTCGAGCGCGCCAACGCGGCGGGCGTGGGAGCCTCGTCATGAGCCGGGCTGCCGCGGTCCCGACCTTGCAGATCGACAATGAGCGCATGCGCGTGGTTGAATGGCGCTTCGCCCCCGGCGCCGCCACCGGCTTCCATCGCCACGAATACGATTACTGCGTCGTCCCGCTCTATACCGGCCGCCTCGGCATCGAGAGCAAGGACGGGGCGAGCGTCGCCGAGCTCGTCGCCGGCCGCTCCTATTTCCGCAAGGCCGGCGTCGAGCACGACGTCATCAACGTCAACGCCTTCGAATTCGCCTTCGTTGAGATCGAGCTGAAGGAGAAGGCAAGCCGGTAGCATGGCGCGGACGAGACAGCCCTCACGCCGGACGGCAGCGGCGACGGGGAAGGGTGACGCCCCACCGGCCGACTACGTCCTCGAGGATCAGATCGGCCACATCCTCCGCCGCGCGCATCAACGGGCGACGGCGATCTTCATGGCCGAATTAGGCGAGCCCTTTCAGATCACGCCGACGCAATTCGCCGCGCTTGCCAAGCTCTACGTCGAGGGCGAGCAATCGCAGAACCAGCTCGGCCGGTTGACGGCGATGGATCCGGCGACGGTCCAGGGCGTGACGAAGCGCCTGGAGGCGCGCCGCCTCATCGAGCGCTCCGGCGACCCCGGCGACCGCCGCCGCGCCAATCTGCGCCTCACCGCCGCCGGCACCGACCTCATCCGCGCGATGATCGCCCACGGCATCGCGGTGAGCACCGCGACCTTGGCGCCGCTCGCCGAAGACGAGCGCGGCCCCTTCCTCGACATGCTGCGCCGCCTCGCCTGACGCCTCCGCGTCGGCCTGCCGCGCAGCGAAGGAAAAGATAACCACGAAGACACGAAGAACACGAAGGCGCCGATGCTTACTCGGTCCCTTCGTGTTCTTCGTGTCTTCGTGGTTAAATCTTTTCGGCTTCGCCGCGCCGCGGAGATTCCCGGATTTGACTCTCCGCCTAACCTGTCGCGCGCGCGCGCTGGCGCCGGCGTTTGGCTTTCAGCTTCGCCTTGTGCCGGTTGGCGCGCTGGAGCTTGCGGGTGCCCGCTTTCTTCATCGCCTATCCCTCCTGGTCGAGTTCACGGTAGTGGCGGAAGATGCCGTCCTCGCTGAACGGCAGCCGTCGCTCGGACGCCAAATAGGCCGCGATGCGCGGCCGCGCGCGCACCATGTCATGGAGTGCCATGACGCGTCGATGCTTTCTCTCGAGACGCGCCATCGCGTTCGGAAAGGCGTAGCGCAGCCCCGCCGCGATCTGGAACAGCGAGAGATCGGCGTAGCTGAGCCGCGCGCCGACGAGAAATCCCGCGCCCGACCGATTCCGCGCCAGCACCCGCTCGAAATAGTCCAAGAATTTCGGCGCGCGGTTTTCGCGGAAATCGGCGGCCCGGCGCCGCGCCTCCTTGCGCTGGTCGCGGTAATAGAGGCCGCTCGCGATCGGATGGTGCGTGTCGTGCACCTCCTGCACCAGATCGGCGATGGTGAGCTGGAGCTGGTGCGTCCAGAGGCGCCCGCCCTCGGTCGCCGGGGCGAGGCCGTGCCGCGGGCCGAGGAAAAGGAGGATGTTGGCGGTCTGACCGATGAGGAGGCGCCCCGCCTTGAGGAAGGGTGGCGCGAAGGGGGGCCGCGGGGCCGCACCGCCGTCGAGCAGCTTCATCATCGCCGCCATGCCGCGGTCGCCGTCGCGCGCGACGTCGCGATAGTCGGCGCCGGCCTCCTCGAGCGCGAGGCGCACGAATTCGCCGCGACCTTGGATCGACGGCCAATAGTAAAGCTCATAGCGCATCATTCCCTCCTCACCGCTGTGCCGACGCAGCGGCGCCGGCTTCGCCTCTGATAGATTTTCTCT
>JBGPOZ010000317.1:0-3775 GCA_041488295.1 Allostellaceae bacterium | reverse complement strand
TCCATCTGCTGTCCGGTCTCGCCACCGAGCACGACGGAATCGACTTCGTCATTGTAGATGATGCTGCGGCGATCGAAGTTGGACGATCCGATCAATGTCCAGACGCCGTCGACCACGGCGGTCTTCGAATGGAGAACCTCGTTGCGCGTCTCGTAGATCTTGACGCCGCCCTCCAGGAGGTCGCGGTAATAGGATCGGCCGACCGTGAAGGCCAATTCGGAATCGCTTTCGCCGGGCAGCAGGAGCCGCACCTCGACGCCGCGCCGCGCCGCGGCGATGAGGTCCTCGACCTCCTTGTCGGTCGGGACGAAATAGGCCGTCGAGAGCATGATGCGCTTCTCGGCATTGCGGATCGCCGAGAGCACCGTCACGTAATAGCGCGGGACCGCGTCCTTGGGTGCGCTGCCGAGGATGCGGACGATCTCCTTGCCCTTGGGCGGGATGGTCGGAAAGAACTTCGCCTGATCGAGCGGCGGGCCCTTCTGCGCGTGCCAATGCTCGAGGAAGAGATTTTGCAGCGCGGTAACGGCAGGTCCTTCGATCTCGAGGTCGGTGTCGCGCCAGAAGAGCGAGGGTTTCCCTTCGATCGCCCCGGATTTGGCCAGCTGATGCACTTCGTAGGTGGTGCTCAGATTGACGCCGCCGACGATCGCGGTGGCGCCGTCGACCACCAGGATCTTGCGGTGATCGCGTCCGTTGGGCGAGTCCCCGGAATTGGCCTCGAGCGGATCGATCGGGTTGAAATCGACGACGTTGATGCCGCCGGCCTTGAGCCGGTCGAAAAACGCGGAAGGCGTCGCGCTGGAGCCGTAATCGTCATAGATGATGTTGACCTGAACGCCTTTGGCGCGTTTTGCCAGGAGCAGGTCGCTGAGGCGCTCGCCGTCGCTCTCGACCTCCTCGACGATGTAGTATTCGAGATTGACGTGATCGCGCGCGCCGTGGATCGCCGCGAACATCGCATGGAAGGTCTCGACGCCATCGCGCAGGATGCGCGTGCGGTTGCCGACGATGAGCGGGTTCTCGGCGACCGCCTCCTCGATCGCGAGATGGCGCTGCAGAACGTCGCTGTCCGGTGCCGCCGCGCGAAGCTTCGTGAGGATCGCCTTGCTTTGTGCCGTGCTGAGCGGGCCGCGGGCGCCGACGAGCTGCGGTTTGGTCCCGGCAGCGGCCGATCGATCGATGACCGGCTCGACATCCGGCACGCTCGCGCAGCTGCCGAGCGTGCCGAGCGCGATCCCGAGGAGAAGCCCGCTCACGGTACATCGGGCGGCAGCACATCGGGCGCCGGCGGCCCGGCGCTTTGCCGGCACGACGATCCGAGGTGACATTTGCCGGCTCACCGAACGAGCGTCGGCGGGACTAGTCGTTGGCCTCGGGGTGGACCTTGTGCCATTGGTCACGCAATGCCGCGACGGACCGCTCATAGGCATTCTTGCTCTTTTCCCAGCCTTCCGCGCTCTCGCCCTTCAACCGCCGCCAGTTCCGCTCGGTCGCGGCCCAGGCCCGATTCAACTGCGCCTTGGTCGCCGCGCTCGCCTCGTGCGACTTGTCCTCGGCCGCCTCGCCCTTGGCGTGGAGCTTCTGCCGCCACTCGCTCATCTCGTCGCCCGCCCGCCGGACATAGTCGTCCTTGCGCGCTGAGAAATCGTCGCCGGCGGCGATCTGCAGAGGTGACGCCTGGGCGACCAGCGGTGTGGGCTGAGCCGCCACGGCCGGCATCCCAGCCACCGCCATCAAGGGAATCGCGACAGTCAGAACAGCAGTGACTTTCATGGCATCCCTCCTCGCACGTGATCGAAAAGTGTTCTCGCCGTGGCAGGTAAACGCCCTGAACGCGATTTGCGTTCACCGATTATTGTTCATCGGTGCCAGTTCGGCACTGAACTTCGAGTTGAGCGAATGGTCTCGGATTACGGCGACAGTGCATTTAATTTACCGTTGCTCTCACTATGGACGAAGACCATCTCGGCAAAGTCAATTAATGCACTGTCACCGTAATTCTCGCGCGTTCTGTGGCATTCTTCTCAATGCCGGTGACCGCCATCATTTGGGCTGGAATACGGTGCGCCGCCGCGAGATGGCTTGTATCCACGTCCTTCCCTACGACCGGCGCGCTTTCATCCACTCGGCGAGAGAACGCGGCCACTGTCGCGGGTCGAGCGCGCGGTTGAGGGCCAGCAATCGGCGCAAGGCTTGCGGGAGCGGGCCAGTGCCGCAGAGGTGGAGGGTGCGACGTCCGAGGGCGTCCATACCCTGGCGCGCGACCTCCTCGGCCGACATCGCGTGCGATGGGCT
The DNA here is from genome assembly GCA_041488295.1 of Allostellaceae bacterium. Lineage (GTDB taxonomy): Bacteria > Pseudomonadota > Alphaproteobacteria > ATCC43930 > CGMCC-115725 > URHD0088. The sequence goes on along the minus strand of JBGPOZ010000317.1, from coordinate 1,477 downwards.
CGGCAGACCCGCGCGCACGAAGAATTCGGTTCGCGTATAGGTCGGGCAGAGCGCGAGGAGGTCGAGCGGCTCGCCCCGCAGCTCGGCCGCGAGGGATTGCGTCAGATGCAATTGGAAGGCTTTGCTCGCGCCGTAACTCGCAAGACCCGGAGACGGAGTCAGTGCAACGACGCTCGCCACCACGACGATCCCGCCGCGCTGCTTCTGTCGCTTCGCGTTCTCGATCATCGGCGGGATGAGGGCGTGGAGCAGCCCGACGGTGGCGATGACGTTGATGTCGATCGTCTCATAGTCCGCCGCCGGCGCGCTCGCGCCGAACGGGCCGGCACGGGCGATGCCGGCGTTGCAGATGAAGAGGTCGATCTCCGCGCGCTTTGCCGCCGCGATGACCGTGTCGCGCTCCTCGCGGATCGCGAGATCGGCGGCGATGGTCTCGATGCTGCGCTCCGGCGCTGCGATCTCGGCGGCGAGCGCGGTCAATTCCGCGCTGCGTCGTCCGGCCAATGTCAGATGCGTTTGCGGGACCAAGATCCGGGCGAAGGCGCGGCCGATCCCGCTGCTGGCGCCGGTGATGAGAGCCGAACGATAGGTCACGCATCGCCTCCCCGATGGATGACGCGCATCTTAGGATGCGCTCGCCGACCATTCGAGCTTCAACGAAGACGATTTTGCGTCGCGTCGCGCTATGCTCTCTTGCGCATTCGGTCGAGGCTCCACGCGCCACCGCCGACCAGGAAGAACGTGAAGAAGAAAATGCTGTAGACCGCTTCCAGCTGGCCGCCGTTGACGACCGGGAAGAAACTGACCGACAACCGATTTCTAACAATAAAAAAGGCAACCGCCATCTCGCCGGACATGATCAACGCCGCCCATCGGGTGTACAGTCCGAGCGTCAGCATGATGCCGCCGACGGTCTCGATCGCCCCGGCCAGCCCGAGCAGCGACAGCATCTGGAAATTCTGAGGCGGCGGCGCCGGGAACCCGAAATACTTCGACAAGCCGTGCTGCATGTACAGCAGTCCAAGCAGGATGCGAACGATGCTCAGCAGCCGCGGTGCCCACACATCGCGAAAGGCTTCACTATTGAACATGATGACTAGCCTCCCTGGGGTCGGATCGTACGACTCTTCGTAAGCCTGACGGTTCCTCCTCGATGATAGCGCTCGAAAGCTGTCATCGGCAATCTGAGGGCGTGAGGCTCCACGCGCCCCCGCCGACCAGATGCTGTAATCCGCTTCCAGCTCTCCGCCGTTGATCATCGGGAAGAAACCGACCGACAAGCGGTTTCTAACGGTGAAAATGGCAACCGCCATTTCGCCGGACATGATCAATGCTGCCCCGCGGCGGCGCACGGCAGAGGAGCGCTCACCGGGCGAGGTCGCACGCATCGCGGCTTGTCTCGGCACGCCGCGCGCTCTACCCTGTCCACGGTGCGTCGGCGGCAAGCGCGACGGAACGGGACGACAGGGAGGGCCGT
>JBGPOZ010000316.1:0-3778 GCA_041488295.1 Allostellaceae bacterium | reverse complement strand
CGAGCGCGGCGAGATCGCCAGTCACGGCGAAGGGGCGCCAATTCTGACCGATGTGTTCCGGGCGCGCGTTTTCTGGCTCGGTCAGAAGCCGCTTGGCCGCGGCCAGCGCTATCGGATGAAGTACGGCACGGCCGAGATACCAGTCGAGATTCAACTCGTCGAGCGGGCGATCGATACGGCCGATCTCTCGGAAAAACCCGTCGACGCGGTGGCGCGCGACATGGTCGCCGACATCGTCCTGCGCGCCCGAGGTCTCGTCGCGCTCGACGACTACAAGACAAATGCGCGAACCGGCCGCTTCGTGCTGATCGAGGATTTTACGATCGCCGGCGGCGGGATCATCAGCATGGCGGGATATCCCGACCAGCGCCGCTTGATGATGCAGAAATCGAAGAACATCAGAGAGGTCGCGCATCGCGTCACGCCGCCGATGCGGTTCGAGCGAAACGGCCATCGCGGCGGCGTCCTATGGTTCACCGGGCTGTCGGGTGCCGGCAAATCGACCGTCGCGATCGCGACCGAGCAGCGCCTCTATGCGTTGGGGTACCAGGTCTACGTGCTCGACGGCGACAATGTGCGGCAAGGCCTGAACCAGAACCTCGGCTTCTCGCCCGATGATCGCGCCGAGAACATCCGCCGCGTCGGCGAGGTGGCCGCGCTCTTCGCCGATGCGGGCATGCTGGTCATCTCGGCCTTCATCTCGCCCTATCGCAGCGACCGCGAGCGGGCGCGCCTCAGCGCCGAACGGTTCCTCGGGCGCGGCGGCTTCCACGAAATCTATATCGAGGCGTCGCTCGCGATCTGCGAAGGCCGCGACCCGAAGGGGCTTTACCGATTGGCGCGCAGCGGCAAAATCAGCGATTTCACCGGGATCTCCGCTCCCTACGAGGCGCCGGGCAATGCCGAGCTCTCAGTCGATACGGCGGCATTGTCGGTGGAGGCGGCGGTTGACCGCGTCGTCGACTACGTGCGCAGCAACTTTCCGATCGGGCAGCCGTGATTAGAGGCTCCAATAGTTGATGCCCGCCGGGATCGATCGCCGGTCGACCGCCGATTTCACGTCGATGAAGATGCCGCCGGGAACTAGAGTCGCGAGCAAATCATCGAAGCCGCGTTCGCGGAAGGTGCGATGCGGCACGGCGAGGACAAGCGCAGCGAGATCGTGAAGTTTGGCCAGCGCACATAAATCGAGATCATATTCGTGCTTGGCGTCGGCGGGATCGACGAGCGGATCGTGGACCAGCGCCTCGATGCCGAATTCGGCAAGCTCGGCGATGATCTCGGGGACGCGACTGTTGCGCAGATCCGGCACGTCTTCCTTGAAGGCGAGGCCGATGATCCCGATCCTGGCACCCTTGACCTGATGCCCGGCCACGACCAGCATCTTGACGAGCCGCTGGGCAATGTAGGTGCCCATGCCGTCATTGATGCGGCGGCCGGCGAGAATCACTTGCGGAAAATAGCCCGCCGCCTCTGCCCGCGCCGTGAGGTAGTAGGGATCGACGCCGATGCAATGGCCGCCGACGAGGCCGGGCGTGAACGGCAGGAAATTCCATTTCGTCGCCGCGGCCTTGAGCACGTCCCGGGTCGCGATGCCGAGGCGGTCGAAGATGATGGCAAGCTCGTTCATCAATGCGATGTTCAGGTCGCGCTGCGTGTTTTCGATGACCTTCGCCGCTTCGGCCACCTCGATCGTCGGAGCACGGTGAAGGCCGGCCTTGACGATCCCGCCATAGACGGCCGCCAGGCGCTCGAGGGTCGCATCGTCTTCGGCGGCGATGATCTTCGTGATGGTCTCGAGGCGATGCTCGCGGTCGCCCGGATTGATTCGTTCGGGCGAATAGCCGAGCTTGAAATCGACGCCTTGGCGCAGTCCCGAGGCTTGTGCCAGGAGAGGACCGCAGAACTCGCGCGTCACGCCGGGATAGACCGTCGATTCAAAGACGATGACCGCGCCGGGGCGAAGCGCCGGTCCGATGAGGCGGCAGGCGCGCTCGAGCGGCGTCAAATCGGGCCGCCGATCGGAATCGATCGGGGTCGGCACCGTGACGATGAAGAAGCTGGCGCGGGCAAGATCGGCCGGGTCGCAGCTAAAGTCGACCTTGGCGGTATCGAGCTCGGCCTTCGTTACCTCGCCGGTTCCGTCCTCCGATCGGCGGAGGGCGGCGATCCGGCGTTCCGAGACGTCGAAGCCGATGACCGGTTGGAAGTGCCTCGCGAGCGCCAGAGTGATCGGCAATCCGACGTAGCCCAGACCGATGACGGCAAACCCTCGCTCCAACGCCGGCCCCCTTATCGACACCCGGAGCGCTGGCGCATCAATGACGCCGCCGACAGGGCGGCGTCTTCCAAGATGCGGAAGATCGCTTCGAGCTAAATCGCCATCTTCCGGCCCGGTGGCGCCTGCTTATACGTCTGGGCAAGCCCAATTCGCAAGAAGCAGCGACCGCGCCGGGAGGTGTTGCCAGGCGCGCCGCAATATCCTGCTGCGAGCGCCGACGCCGAGCGGTCTTCGGCCGTTTCTGATCGGCGTCCGGCTCAGGGCCTATTTTTCTCTGAACGCGCCGCGGAGGGTCCCGAAGATCGGCGATAGCGCGTAGAGCGCCACTGTCGTCTTCCCGGTCTTGATCGTCACCTCGGCAGGCATGCCCGGTTTCATTTCAACGTTGCCGAGCTGAGCCAGCTTTTCCTCGCTGACATGTACCTTGACCTCGTAGTAGGGCTGGTTTGTCGCCTTGTCGACCAGGCGGTCGGGGGAGACATAGATCACGGTAGATTCGATCGGCGGCGTCTCGCGTTGCTTATAGGGAATGAGGCGAACCATCGCGGGGAGTCCGGTCTGCACCAGGTCGATGTCCTCGGGGCGCAGATGAGCGCTGACGACGACGCGATCCTGTTGCGGCACGAGATCGAGCAGCGCTTCGCCTGACGCCACGACACCGCCCACCGTGTGGACGTGCAGATCGGTCACGATGCCGTCGATCGGGGCACGTACATCGATGCGCTCGAGCACATCGGCCGCATCCTGCCGCCTCTGCTCGAGCTCGTGGATCTTCTGCTCCGTCTCGCGCAGCTGTTGGGCGACCTCGGTCTGACTGTCGTTCTGCAGGTTGACGATGCTCAGATTCGATTCTGCGATCGTTTCCTTGGCGCGGGCGATTTGCGCGCGAACTTGCCCGCGCTGACCGTCCATATCGGCCATTTCACGCAGGAGCTGCAGCAAACGCGGCTTTCGTTCGAGACCACGATCCATCAATTTCTGCGCGTCGTCGATTTCCTCGTGGATGAACCCGAGGCGTCGCTGCAGGGCGTCGGCCTGCGCCTGCAATCCGGCGATCTCGTTATCGGTTTCCTTGACTCGCTGGCGGAGGAGGTCGGATTTCGAGCGCAGCAGCGTGCGCCGGGTCTCGAAGATTTTTTGCTGGCCGGCCACCGCAAGCATCATCTCCGGGGCCGCCTCGGTCTTGAGATCGAGCGGGACGACGATCTCATCGAGGCCGTCGCGCTCCGACAGCAAACGGGCCTTGCGGGCATAGGCATCCCAGAGCTCGCCCTCGATCGCGCGATGGTTGGTCCGCGCTTTGGTATCGTCGAAGCGGATCAGAACTTGCGAGGCATAGACCAGGTCGCCGTCCTTCACGAGGATGTCGCGGACGATCCCGCCCTCAAGATGCTGGACCGTTTTTCGAAAATTCTCGACCTGCACGGCACCGCTTGCCGTCGCCGCGCTTTCGAGCGGCGCGAAGACAGACCACAAGGCGAGACCGAAGACGAAGGT
>JBGPOZ010000315.1:0-3800 GCA_041488295.1 Allostellaceae bacterium | reverse complement strand
TGGCATCCGAAGGCAAAGGCGTTTCCGGGCTCGCCGATCGCTACGCTGCGGCGCTGTTCGATCTCGCCGACGAGCAGAAGCTGCTCGACCAAGTCGCCGGCGATCTGCGCCAGCTCCGCGACATGCTGAACGAGAGCGGCGATCTGCGCCGGCTCGTGCGCAGTCCGATCCTGTCGCGCGCCGAGCAGGGAAAGGCGGTGAACGCCGTCGCCGAGCGCACGGGCTTCGCAGCGCTGACGCGCAACTTTCTCGGTCTCGTTGCACAGAATCGCCGGCTCTTCGCGGTTTCCGGCATGATCGCCGCGTTCTTGGGTCGTCTCGCCGCGCGGCGCGGCGAGATCACGGCCGAGGTGACCGCGGCGCAGGAATTGACCGCGGCGCAGCGCGATGCCGTCACCGAGCAATTGAAGAAAGCAATGGGCAGCAAGGTCGCTGTCGATGTCCGCGTCGATCCCGCGCTCTTGGGTGGAATCGTCGTCAAGATAGGCTCGCGCATGGTCGATGCGTCGCTGCGCAGCAAGCTGCATCGCCTGCAGCTCGCGATGAAGGGGGCATAAGTCAGATGGATATCAGGGCCGCGGAAATTTCCGCCATCCTCAAGCAGCAGATCGCCAATTTCGGCACCGAGGCGGATGTCGCCGAGGTCGGCCAGGTGCTGTCGGTCGGCGACGGCATCGCTCGTGTCTACGGCCTCGACAAGGTCCAGGCCGGTGAGATGGTCGAGTTCCCGAACGGCATGAAAGGCATGGCGCTCAACCTCGAGAGCGACAATGTCGGCATCGTCATCTTCGGCGACGATTCGGGCATCGGCGAGGGCGACACGGTAAAGCGCACCGGCACCATCGTCGAGGTGCCGGTCGGCAAGGGATTGTTGGGTCGCGTCGTCGACGGCCTAGGCAATCCGATCGACGGCAAGGGACCGCTGACCGACGTGAAACGTCAGCGCGTCGAGGTCAAGGCGCCCGGCATCATCCCGCGCAAATCGGTGCACGAGCCGGTGCAGACCGGGCTGAAGGCGATCGACGCCCTGGTGCCGATCGGGCGCGGCCAGCGCGAGCTCATCATCGGCGACCGCCAGACCGGCAAGACCGCCGTTGCGATCGACACCTTCCTCAATCAGAAGGGTGTCAACGCCTCGGGCGACGAGAGCCGCAAACTCTACTGCATCTATGTCGCGATCGGCCAGAAGCGCTCGACCGTGGCGCAGATCGTCAAGACCCTCCAGGATTACGGCGCTCTCGAATATTCGATCGTCGTCGCGGCAACCGCCTCCGAGCCGGCGCCGCTCCAGTTCCTCGCGCCCTACACCGGCTGCGCCATGGGCGAATTCTTCCGCGACAACGGCATGCACGCGGTCATCGTCTATGACGATCTCTCGAAGCAGGCCGTGGCGTATCGCCAGATGTCGCTGCTGCTGCGTCGCCCGCCCGGCCGCGAGGCCTATCCGGGCGACGTGTTCTATCTCCACTCGCGCCTTCTCGAGCGCGCGGCGAAGATGAACGATGCGATGGGCGCCGGCTCGCTGACCGCTCTGCCGATCATCGAGACTCAGGCCGGCGACGTCTCCGCCTACATCCCGACCAACGTCATCTCGATCACCGACGGGCAGATCTTCCTCGAGACCGAGCTTTTCTATCGCGGCATCCGCCCCGCCATCAATGTCGGCCTCTCGGTCAGCCGAGTCGGCTCGGCGGCGCAGATCAAGGCGATGAAGCAGGTCGCCGGCAAGATCAAGCTCGAGCTCGCGCAATATCGCGAGATGGCGTCCTTTGCCCAATTCGCCTCCGATCTCGATGCCTCGACGCAGCGCCTTCTGGCGCGCGGCGCGCGTCTCACCGAGCTGTTGAAGCAAGCGCAATTCTCGCCCTTCGCGGTCGAGGAGCAGGTCATCTCGATCTTTGCCGGGACGCGCGGCTATCTCGACAAGATCGCGGTCTCGGACGTAAGCCGCTTCGAGCGCTCGATGCTTGACGACATCCGCAGCCAGGCACCGGAGCTTCTTCAGTCGATCCGCGACAAGCGTGAACTGACCAAGGAGACCGACGAGGCGCTCACCAAGTTCCTCGACAACTTCGCCAAGACCTTCGCGTAATGCCGTCGCTCAAGGACCTCCGGACGCGGATCCGCAGCGTCAAATCGACGCAGAAGATCACCTCGGCGATGAAGATGGTGGCGGCCTCGCGCCTGCGCCGGGCGCAGGAAGCGGCCGAGTCGGCGCGGCCCTACGCCGTGCGGATGAACCGGATGTTGTCCTCGCTCGCCGGGCGCATGGCCGCTCAGCCGGGGGCGCATCCGCTCCTTGCCGGTACCGGCAAGGACGCGGTGCATCTGATCGTCGTCCTCACCTCCGATCGCGGCCTCGCCGGAGGGTTCAACGCCTCGATCCTGCGCGAGACGCGTCGTCGCATCCGCGAGCTTCTCGCCAAGGGCAAGACGGTGAAGGTCCTGACCGTCGGCCGCAAGGGTCGCGACATCCTGCGGCGCGATCACGCCAAGCTGATCCTCGAAAGCCGCACCGATGTCGGGCGCCGCGGCGTCCGCTTCAGCGAGGCGCGCGACATTGCAGAGCGTGTCCTCGCGCTCTACGCGGCCGGTGAGTTCGACGTTTGCACGGTGATCTTCAACCGCTTCAAATCGGCGATGACCCAGATCGTCACCGGGCTGCAGCTTGTCCCCTTCGCGCTGCCCGAAAGCGCGGCGCAGGCGGCGCAAGCGGAGCAGGCCGGCGGGGTCTACGAGTTCGAGCCCGACGAGGAAGAGATTCTGAAGAAACTCCTTCCGAACAACATCGCGGTCCAGCTCTTCACTGCGTTGCTCGAGAACGCCGCCTCCGAGCAAGGCGCGCGGATGACGGCGATGGACAATGCGACGCGCAACGCCGGCGACATGATCGACCGCCTCACGACCAACTACAATCGCACGCGCCAGGCGGTCATCACCAAGGAGCTCATCGAGATCATTTCCGGCGCCGAGGCGCTTTGACGCGCTGAACGCCGTATGAGAATTGAAGGACGGGAACCAATGGCCACGAATAAGATTGGCACGATCGCGCAAGTCATCGGCGCCGTCGTCGACGTGAAATTCGAGGGCGAGCTGCCGTCGATCCTCAACGCGCTCGAGACGCAGAACCACGGCAACCGACTAGTCCTCGAGGTGGCGCAACATCTCGGTGAGAGCGTCGTCCGCACCATTGCCATGGACACGACCGACGGCCTGGTGCGCGGCGGCGAGGTGGTCGACACCGGTGCGCCGATCGCCGTTCCGGTCGGCCCCGAGACCTTGGGCCGCATCATCAACGTCATCGGCGAGCCGGTCGACGAGCGCGGGCCGGTCAAGACCAAGCGCCGCTCGCCGATCCACCGGCCGGCGCCGGAATTCGTCGAGCAGTCGACCGAATCGGAGATCCTGGTCACCGGCATCAAGGTCGTCGATCTGCTGGCGCCCTACGCCAAGGGAGGCAAGATCGGGCTCTTCGGCGGCGCCGGCGTCGGCAAGACCGTCATCATCATGGAGCTCATCAACAACATCGCCAAGGCGCATGGCGGCTACTCGGTCTTCGCCGGCGTCGGCGAACGCACGCGCGAGGGCAACGACCTCTATCACGAGATGATGGAGTCGGGCGTCATCAAGATCGACGGACCCGGCTCGAAGGCGGCCCTCGTTTATGGCCAGATGAACGAGCCGCCGGGCGCCCGGGCGCGCGTCGGCCTCACCGGCTTGACGCTCGCCGAATACTTCCGCGACGAGGAGGGCCAGGACGTGCTCTTCTTCGTCGACAACATCTTCCGCTTCACCCAGGC
>JBGPOZ010000314.1:0-3810 GCA_041488295.1 Allostellaceae bacterium | reverse complement strand
TCGCTCATGTACATCCCGAGCGCGCTCGTGCGTAAACCCGGGGACCCGGCGCAGCGCGCGAAGGTCATCGAGATGCTGAAGCTGTTTGGTGCGCCCATCAGCATGATGCTCGACATGCCGCAGGGCGAGGACCGCACCTTGACCGGCGGCACCGAGCGCGTCGGCGTCATGCATATGGGGACCGAGCTCGGCGGCAGCGGCACGGTGACGCCTTCGGCGCTCGCCATCGCCGAGCACGGCGTCGCACGGCTCCTCATGCATTTCGGCGCGCTGAGCAAACCCCTGCATGACGAGCCGCCGGGCAAGACGCGGATCCTGACGGTGGGTGGCCCGCACTACTACTGCTACGCTCCCGACAATGGGCTCTTCGAGCCCTATGTCGAACTCGGCGACGAGGTCACGGCGGGACAAGCGGCGGGCGCCGTTCATTTTCCCGATACCCCTTGGCGCGAGCCGACGATCGCCTATTTCCAGCATGGCGGCCTTGTCATCTGCAAGCGCATCCCGGGCCGGACCGAGCGCGGCGATTGTCTCTTCCATCTCGGAACAGACTTCGTCGAGACGTAACCGGCGACGGGCGCGAGAACTTGGCCGGCGAGAGGCAAGCGATGGGCGAGGCCCGACGCATGGGATGAGGAGCGGCACGGCATGGATTTCATCTTCATGCTGACGCGCGATGATCGAACTGTTCCGGATTGCCTCGATCTCCTGGACGAGGCCGCCGATCTCGGCCTGCGCCATATCGGCTTCAAGGATATCGGCGTCTCGCCGGAGACCCTGTTCGAGCTCAATCGTCGGATCAAGGCTGCAGGCGCCACCAGCTATCTCGAAGTCGTCAGCCTTTCGCCCGAGGAATGCCGCGGTGCCGGGATCCGGGCGCGCGAGATCGGCGTCGATTGCCTTCTGGGCGGCGCCGATATCGACGGCATGTGTGCGGCGGTGGCTGGCACGGCGATTCGTTTCTTTCCCTTCGTCGGCCTGCCCGAGGGTCATCCAACGCAGCTGCGCGGCGATGCGGCACGCATTGCCGCCGATTGCCGGCGCAGCGAGGCGCTCGGCTGCGCCGGGATCGATCTTCTCGCCTATCGCGCGGTCGAGGCGTCGCCCCTCGATCTCGTGCGCGAAGCGCGCGCGGCGCTGCGCGGTCGGCTCATCGTTGCCGGCTCGATCGACACGCCGTCGCGGATCGCCGAGCTCGCCGCGGCCGGGGTCGACGCCTTCACCATCGGGACGGCGCTGTTCGCCGGCCGCTTCGCTCCGGATCGTCTCACCTTGCGCGGCCAGCTGGCCGAGGTGCTCGCGCATTGCGGCTGAGCCGTCCTGCGGAATCGCCCTTTGCAAGCGGGTGACCGAAATGGCAGCTTCGACCCAGCCGCGAAGGCATCGGGAGAGGCGACATGACCGCGTTGCGTGACGTCAATCAGGCCGAGGATCTCGAATGGGCGCTCCGCTGCGATCTCGCCGCGGTATTCCGCATCTGCGCCCGGCTCGGCTGGAACGAGCAGATCGGCAATCATCACAGCCTCATGCTGCCGGGCAGCCAAACCCTGTTCCTCGTCAATCCGCGCGGGCTTCTCTTCCAGGAAGTGACGGCGAGCAACCTCATCACCTGCGATCTCGACGGCAAGGTGCTGCGCGGCACGGGCGAGCTGCGCAAGGTCGCGTTCCACATCCACGCCCGCATCCACCTCGCCAACCCGGCCGCCACATGCGTCCTCCATGTCCACCCGCAATACCTCACCGCCCTCTCGCTCATCGAGAGCGGCCGGATGACCTTGTCGCACCACAACAATCTTCTTCTCAACGACCGCATCGCCTATGACGACGAAGCGCACGGGCCCGTCGCCGACAACGAGGAGGGCGACCGCATCGCGAAGCTGATGGGCGAGAAGACGGTGCTCGTCATGGCCAATCACGGGGTCACCGTGATCGGCCCCACCGTGCACGAAGCCTTCGACGAGCTCTACGCCGCCGAGCGTACTTGCATGTACCAGATGACGGCGCGCGCCGCCGGCGGCAAGTTGCGCGAGCAGCCGCAGAGCCTGCGGCGGCGCTACAACGGACCCTGGGGCGACCGCGTCGATGCGCGCCTCCATCTCGACGCCTGGCGGCGGATTCTCGACCGCGAGGAGCCGGACTACAAGAGCTGAGCGGCGATCTCATTCTTCGCCCTCTCCCGTTTACGGAAGAGGGTTCAATCACGTCCCCGCCCGCGCCCTCAACACAAGCTGGATCGCCTTGACGATCCCGACATAGCCGGTGCAGCGGCAGAGATTGCCGCTGAGCTCGACACGGATGCGCGCCTCGTCGGCTTGAGGCAAGCGCGTCACGATGTCGCGCGCCGTCATCATCATGCCGGGCGTGCAATAGCCGCATTGCAGCGCGTGCTCGGCCGAGAAGGCGGCGCGCAGCTCGCGGGCCGTCGTGTCCTCGTCGAGATCCTCGATGGTGCGGATTGCGGCACCGTCGCAGGCGACGGCGAGCGTGATGCAGGAGCGCGACGGCGCACCGTCGATGAGCAGAGTGCAGGCGCCGCAAACGCCGTGCTCGCAGCCGAGATGCGTGCCCGTGAGGTGGAGCTTCTCGCGCAGGAAATCGGCGAGATGCTGGCGCGGCTCGACATCGGCCGCGACGGCCTCGCCATTGACGGTAAGGGTGATGTGAACCTTGTCGCTCATGCGTGCCTGGCCCGCTCGAATGCCCGGTTTACTGCAACGAGGTGAACCGCGCGGCCGTAATCGTCATCGGCGAAGCCGTGCTCTTGGAGCGCCGTCGCCACCACCGCCATGTCGAGCCGGTCCGGGAATTCCGTCCCAGCAACGCCGAGCTCCTTGCCGTCGAGGATGATGGGCGCGCCGTTGGTGGCGCCGATGACGAGGCGGAACATCCCTCGCTCGGGATCGTGCAGCACGGCGCCGATCGCTTCGGCGAAGTCGCCGGTCTTGCGGCAGAATTTGTAGTAGCCCCAGCGCGCATGGCGCGAGAGGCGCGGGACGCGAACGGCTCGCAGCACCTCGTCCTCGGCGACGACGGTCGAGAAGACGCCGGTCGAGAGCGCGGCGACGGCAACGCGACGCTCGCCCCCGGGTCCCACCACGACGATCTCGGCGCCGAGGGCGGAGAGCGCGGAGAGCCAATCGGCCGCGGGATCGGCATGAGCGAGGCTGCCGCCGATCGTGCCGCGATTGCGCACCGCGCGATAGGCGATGCCCGAGGCGATCTTCGGCAGGATCCCACCGGTCGGATCGGGCACGCGGCCGTCCTCGATCGCGGCGTGGGTGACGCAGGCGCCGATGAGAACGGCGTCCGGTTCCTCGCTCCAGCGCATCGTTTCCGGCAGCTTCGTCACGTCGACCAGAAGATCGGGCTGGACGAGCCGCAGATTGAGCATCGGACCCAAGGTCTGGCCGCCGGCCAGCAGCTTGACGAAGCCGCCGCTGCCGAGGAGCTCTATGGCGCGCTCGAGCGATGTCGCGCGCTCATATTTGAACCGTGCGGCTTTCACGCTGCCTTCCTCCGCGCCTCGGCAAGCGCGTCGAGAAGCCGGCGCGGCGTCACCGGCGTCTCTCTCACCTCGACGCCGAGCGGCGCCAGCGCGTCATTGATCGCATTGGCGATGGCGGCGGGCGGGCCGATGGCACCCCCCTCGCCGATGCCTTTCTGACCGAATTCGCTGTAAGGCGACGGCGTCTCCATGTGCTCGATGCGGATGGACGGCACCTCGGTCGCGCCGGGCAAGAGGTAATCCGCCAAGGTCGAAGCCTGCGGCTGACCGGTCTCGTCGAACGGCATCTCCTCGTAAAGCGCCGT
>JBGPOZ010000313.1:0-3818 GCA_041488295.1 Allostellaceae bacterium | reverse complement strand
CGAACCGCAGCCTTATTGGGATCAGCTCTTCTGGTCCGGCCTCTCGGGCGTCGTCCATCTCCCGGCGACCGTGGCGCCGACCGGCCTCACCCCCGCCGGCCTCCCGGTCGGCATCCAGATCGTCGGCCCCGAATTCGGCGACCGCACGACGATCGAGTTCGCGCGGCTTCTCGGCGAGGCGATTGGCGGCTTCACGCCGCCGCCGGGGTTCGACTGAGCCGCAGCGTAGCCCCTACCCCGCCTTTCCGGCGGCGACCAGTACTTTTTGCGCTGGCAGATCGTCGGCGATGAAGGCTTCGATGATCTCATCGAAGCTGCGATCGGCGCGGATGCCGAGCTTCTCGGCGCGGCTTCCGTCGACGCCGCGCGGCCAGCCGTCGACGATCTTTTGGATGACGGGGTCGGGTTGCCATTTGATGTGCCGAACGACGGCCTCGCCGGCGACGCGGCGCAGCGCCTCGACCATGTCGCCGACGCTTGGGCTGATGCCGGGGAGCTGGAGCGCGCGGTTGTAGCCGAACACCTCGCCCGGCAGATCGTGCGCCTTCTCGAAGGCTTCGGCGACGCGGCGCGGCGACAGCGCCGGCATCAGCGATTCCCGCTTCACCGGGCAGACGACATCGACGCCGGAGAGCGGCTCGCGGATGATCGAGGAGGCGAAGGTGGAGGCGGCTCTGTTGGGCCGCCCCGGACGCACGATGATGGTCGGCAGGCGCAGCGAGCGCCCATCGATGTAGCCCTTGCGGCTGTAGTCGTTGACGAGAAGCTCGCCGATCGCCTTCTGCCCGCCATAGGAAGTCTGCGGCGTCAACGGCACCGCCTCCGAGACCTTCTCCGGCAGGTCGCCGCCATAGACCGCCAGCGAGCTCGCGAAGACGAGGCGCGGGCGCGTGCCGAGCGCGCGGGCGGCTTCGAGCACGGCGCGCGTGCCGTCGAGATTGACCCGCATGCCGATATCGGTGTCCTCCTCGGCCTGGGCGCTGACGATCGCCGCGAGGTGGAAGATCGAGCCGGTGCCGGGCGCGATCAATCGCCGGACAGTCGCGGCGTCGGCGATGTCGCCGGTGACGATCTTGAGGCGCCGATCCTCCGGCAAGGCGAGCTGCGGCGGCGCGTTGTCGAAGAGGACGAGCTCGTCGATCTTCGTATCCCGCCCGTCGGCGCCGGCGAGCGCGCCGCGCTCGAGGAGCCGCATGGCGATGCGCCGCCCGATGAATCCGGTGCCGCCGGTGATCACGACTTTCATGACTGCCTCTTACTTCCGGAGGTTCAAAGGAACATTTTCACCACGAAGACACGAAGACCACGAAGCCCCCACCCTGCCCTCCCCCGCAAGCGGGGAGGGTTGGGGAGGGGGAAGCGCGCTCGCGCGCAACAAAATCGCTTCGTGCCCTTCGTGCCTTCGTGGTTTAGAATCTCTCTTACCCGCCGATGCCGTAGCGCTTCGCCCAGCCGAGGCCGGCGACCGTCCCCGCCTTCGGGCGGTACTCGCAGCCGACCCAGCCCTGGTACCCCAGCTCGTCGAGAAGATCGTAAAGGAAGGGGTAGTTGATCTCGCCCACATCGGGCTCGTGGCGGCCGGGATTGCCGGCGATCTGGACGTGGCTGACGCGCGGCATCAGCTTCTTCGTCCGTTCTGCGAGATCGCCCTCCATGATCTGGCAATGATAGAGGTCGAGCTGAAGGCGGCCATTGTCGCGCCCGACGCGGTCGAGAATGGCGATCCCCTGCGTCGTCGTGTTGAGGAAATAGCCGGGAATGTCGCGCGTGTTGATCGGCTCGATGACGAGGGTGATGCCGTGCTTGGCCATCTCGTCGGCTGCGTGGCGGAGGTTTGCGACATAAACCTCCTCGCCCTCGGCGCGCGGACGGCCTGCGGGCCAGAGCCCGGCCATGGCATGGAGAGTTTTGCACTGCGTCGCCTTGGCGTAGTCGATCGCCCGCGCAACACCGTCGCGGAACTCGGCCTCGCGTCCAGGCAGCGCCGCCATGCCCCGCTCGCCCGCGCCCCAATTGCCCGGCGGCAGGTTGAAGAGCGCTTGCGTCAGCTTGTGGCGCTTCAGCCGCTCGGCGATGTCGGACGCAGCGAAATCATAGGGGAAGAGGTATTCGATGCCGCGGAACCCCGCCTTGGCCGCCGCCTCGAAGCGGTCGAGAAATCCCACCTCTTGGAACATCATGCTGAGATTGGCGGCGAATTTCGGCATTGGGCTCTCCGTGGTTTGGTCTTGCGACGATCCGCCCCCTCTCCCCTCGGGGAGAGGGTCGGGGTGAGGGGGACGCGCCGCCGCTGCGATGCTGGACAACGAATAAAAAGCGAGCTGTGACACCCCCTCACCCTGCCTCTCCCCAAGGGGAGAGGAGAAGAACGAGGATCGATGGACGCGCCCTCGGTGCGGCGTTAGTCTTCCCGCGTTTTTTGCGCGGAGACAAGGGCGATGGCGCTGTTGCTGGGTTCGATTGCCGACGACTTCACCGGCGCGACCGATCTCGCCAACACGCTGGTGCGCCAGGGCATGCGGACGGTGCAGCTCATCGACGTGCCGGAGCCGGGAATTGCACCGCCGGATGCCGACGCCATCGTCGTCGCGCTGAAGAGTCGGACGATCGCCGCCAAGGAAGCCGTGACGCAGTCGCTCGCCGCATTGCGCTGGCTGCAACGCGCCGGCGCAAAGCAGATACTTTTCAAATACTGCTCGACGTTCGATTCGACCGATGCGGGCAATATCGGCCCCGTCGCCGACGCGCTGCTCGAAGCGCTGGGTGGCGATTTCACCGTGTTCTGCCCGGCCTTCCCCGAGAACGGCCGGACGATTTACAAGGGGTATCTCTTCGTCGGCGACGTGCTCCTCTCCGAATCGGGGATGCGCGATCATCCGCTGACGCCGATGCGCGACTCATCGCTCGTGCGCGTGCTGCAGCGCCAGACGCCTGGAAAGGTCGGGCTCGTCCCCTTCGCCACCGTGAGCCGCGGCGCGGCGGCAATCACGAGCACCTTCGCCGCCTTGCGTGCCGAGGGCGTCCGCCATGCCGTCCTCGACGCCGTGACCGATGCCGATCTTCTCGCCCTCGGTGCCGCCATCGCCAATCTGCCGCTCGTCACCGGCGGCTCCGGCATCGCACTCGGCTTGCCGGAAAATTTCCGCCGTGCCGGGCTCCTGAAGCCGATCACCTCCGCCGCCGTCCTCGACCCCGTGCGCGGCGCCGAGCTTGTGATTTCCGGCTCATGCTCGACGGCAACATTGGCGCAGGTCGCGGCGATGCGGCAGCACCGGCCGGTCTTCGACATCGACCCGCTGTGCCTCGCCGCCGGCGAGGACCTCGCCGCCAGCGCGGTCGCGTGGGCCGTCGATCACATGACGGACGGCCCTATTCTGGTCTCGGCGAGCGCGCCGCCTGAGCGCGTGCGTGAGGCACAGGAGAAACTCGGCCGCGAGCGTGCCGGCGCCCTTGTCGAAACGGCGCTCGCCGAGGTGGCGCGGCGTCTTGTCGAGCGCGGCGTGCGGCGGCTCGTCGTCGCCGGCGGCGAGACCGCGGGCGCGGTCGTAAAGGCGCTTGGTGTCAAAGGGCTCCGCATCGGGCCGCAGATCGATCCTGGCGTGCCTTGGACGGCGAGTCTCGGCGAGCCGCGCCTCGCCCTTGCCCTAAAATCAGGCAATTTTGGCGCATCTGACTTTTTTTTGCGCAGTTTCATGGTGCTGCCATGAGCGCCGAAACCAAGCTGCGCGACGAAATCTGTCGGCTCGGCGCCTCGATTTTCGCACGGGGCCTCACCGCCGGCAGCTCGGGCAACATCAGCGCGCGGCTCGCCGATGGCT